>NZ_JABMCN010000055.1:0-25541 GCF_013179515.1 Pseudomonas sp. CM27 | reverse complement strand
AATCGCCAACTGACCGTTCACGACCGCCTCGCCGGCATCACCCTGCGGCGTACGGTCAGCGAGCGGCAGTTGCAGGAGCAACGCCTGTTGATCGATCTGGTGGATGGTCTGCACCGTGATTTGCAGATAGCCGAAGGGCGATTGCAGCCCTGTGTGATCGCCGCCCTGCAGCAACGCCAACAACCCCAGGGAACCTTTGCCTGAGTGGCGTATCAGACACAGTAGGGCAGCCAGCCAGTGCTTTGCTCCGGTGCTGGCATGGCTGTCACGGGAAGTCCTGAAGGGCTTTCGCTTGGCCCCGGGCGTCCTCCCCAGCGTCCGGGGTTTCTTTTATCCGCAGCCAGGCAGTTATTGGGTTTCGAAGAAGCGCTTGCTGTCGTCCAGGTAGTCTCCCCGCAACGCAGGGTCCAGCCAGCGCGCATACAACTCAGGCAGCACATCGTGGCGCAGCGCAGGCAACAGCTGGTCGATATGCGCCACTGCAGCACGCCCCAGCGGGCTGTCGGAACACCCCACATGCAAAAACTGGTAGCGCTCCACGCCCTGCACCGGATGGAACTGGTACTCGGTCAGTGACCCGCCTTGTTGCTGGATCAGGTAGCGCACTTCGGGCCAGTAGCCGAGCACCATGCGCAGGCGACCCAGTTGCTGCATCTGCAGCAGGTTGGCGGTAGCGTCGTTGCCGTAATGACGGCTGAGCGAGGTACCGGGCAACTGACCCAGAATGGTATCGATCTGGGTGCCGTAGCTGCGTTCGGCAACGATGCCCAGCTTCAGTGCCGGCTGTTTGAACAGCGCGAGCAGGTCCACGTCCTGCCCACTCAGAAACGGCTCAACCAGTGCCTGGTTTTCCCGGCGCAGCACCAGCCCCCCGCTCAACACACCAAGCGACGGCATGGAGAAGTGCACGTACCTGGCGCGCTCCGGGGTCCACAGCAGGGTCGGGTCGCAGGTGAAACTGTTGGGGTCTTGCAGCATCTGAATGCCACGGGCGCGGTTGACCCGCACGATGCTGTGGTCGTACTCGGGCATCTGCCCGATCAGAATGGGCAGCAACTGGTCGATCACCCCTTGGCCTTTCTCCGAGCCTTCGAAGATGGTGAACGGCGGCAGGTCACGCACCAGCCAGAACAGGCGCTCTCTGGCGCTTGCAGGCTGCAGCAGCAATGCGGGCAGAAGCCCGCACAGCAGGACCAGTCGGCGTAAGCAGCGGGCAGCGCGCATGGGGCCGGGCAGCGCCAGGGTCAGACCGTGCCGGCTTTGCGCAGGCTGGCGATGGCCGCTGGGTCGTAGCCCAGGCCGCCAAGCAGCGCTTCGGTGTGCTCGCCCAGTGCCGGGCCGACCCACTCGGCGGAGCCTGGGGTGTCCGACAGCTTGGGCACGATGCCGGGCATGCGGAACGGTTTGCCATCGGGCAGCTTCGCCTGCAGAAACATCTCGCGTGCCAGGTACTGCGGGTCGCTGAACATGTCTTCGGCCGAGTAGATGCGGCTGGCCGGCACTTCGGCCGTGGTCAGCACCTGCATGAGCTGTTCCAGCGGCAGGCTGTTGGCCCAGCGGTCGATCACTCCGTACAGCTCGTCGCGGCGCAGGTCCCGGCCGTCGTTGCTGGCCAGCGCAGGGTCGTCGGCCAGGTCGGGGCGGCCGATGGCCTGCATGAAGCGCTTGAAGATCGCATCGCCGTTGGCGCCGATCTGCACATGTTTGCCATCCGCGCTGGTATGGATGGAGGAGGGGGTGATGCCCGGCATGATATTGCCGGTGCGTTCGCGGATAAAACCGAACACGTCGAACTCCGGAACCATGCTTTCCATCATGGCGAAGATCGCCTCGTACAGCGCAACGTCCACCACCTGACCCTGGCCGTTGTTGACTTCGCGGTGGCGCAAAGCCATGAGCGCGCCGATCACCCCCCAAAGGGCGGCAATCGAGTCACCGATGGAAATGCCCGTGCGCACCGGTGGGCGGTCTTCGAAGCCGGTGATGTAGCGCAGGCCGCCCATCGACTCGCCCACGGCGCCAAAGCCTGGCTGGTCTTTCATCGGCCCGGTCTGGCCAAAGCCTGACAGGCGCACCATCACCAGGCGCGGGTTCAGCGCATGCAGCACATCCCAGCCCAGGCCGAGCTTTTCCAGTACGCCCGGGCGAAAGTTCTCGATCAGGATGTCGGCCTCGGCCAGCAACTGCTTCAGAATGTCTCGGCCTTCGGGGTGCTTGAGGTTCAGGGTCAGCGACTGCTTGTTGCGGGCCTGCACGAACCACCACAGCGACGTGCCCTCGTACAGCTTGCGCCACTTGCGCAACGGGTCGCCGCCATCGGGCGACTCGACCTTGATCACCTCGGCACCGAACTCGGCACAGATGCGCGACGCAAACGGCCCAGCAATCAGGGTGCCGAGTTCGATGACTTTGAGGCCGGCGAGGGGTTTGCTGGGCGTAGGCATGGGGCATCCGTGGCAACTGGGCAGAGCCGTGGTTTTATCATAGGTCGGTAGCGCCGGGTACTGCTGCGGCGCATGCAGGGTGTGGATAGGTTAGACTGTTGCACTTTTCTTTTGCACGAAGCCCGTCGACCATGGCCCAGCCGTCCACCACCTACAAGTTCGAACTGAATCTGACTGACCTTGATCGCAACGTCTACGAAAGCGTCAAGCAGACCATCGCCCGCCACCCATCGGAAACGGAAGAGCGCATGGCGGTCCGGCTGTTGGCGTACGCGCTGTGGTACAACGAGAACCTGTCGTTCGGTCGTGGCCTGTCGGATGTCGACGAGCCGGCGCTGTGGGAAAAAAGCCTGGATGACCGCGTGCTGCACTGGATCGAAGTGGGCCAACCCGATGCCGACCGCCTGACCTGGTGCTCGCGTCGCACCGAACGCACCAGCCTGCTGGCGTATGGCAGCCTGCGTGTGTGGGAAACTAAGGTGTTGAGCGCAGTCAAGAACCTGAAGAACCTGAACATCGCCGCCGTGCCCCAGGAAGTGCTGGAGACCTTGGCTACCGATATGCCACGCAGCATCAAATGGGACGTGATGATCAGCGAAGGCACGGTATTCGTGACTGACGACCGTGGCCAGCACGAAGTGCAGTTGCAGTGGCTGCTCGGTGAGCGTGGCTGAAGCGACCCATGCGTATCGAACCGCGTCCCCTGCCGCCGACCCTGCCATTGCTGGGTAACCTGCCACCCTTGCTGACCCGCCTGTACGCTGCGCGTGGCGTGCAGAACGAGGCCGAGCTGGATAAGAGCCTGGCGCGTCTGCTGCCGTATCAGCAGCTCAAGGGCATCGAGGCCGGCGTGGACCTGCTGGTCCAGGCCCTTGACCAGCGCCAGCGTATCCTCATCGTCGGTGACTTCGATGCCGACGGCGCCACCGCCAGCACCGTCGGGGTGCTGGGCCTGCGCCTGCTGGGCGCGGCCCATGTCGACTACCTGGTGCCCAACCGCTTCGAATACGGCTACGGCCTGACCCCGGAAATCGTCGAGGTAGCGCTGCAGCGCCAGCCACAGCTGCTGATCACCGTGGACAACGGCATTTCCAGCGTCGACGGCGTTGCCGCCGCCAAGGCGGCCGGGCTCAAGGTGCTGGTCACCGACCACCACCTGCCCGGCCAGCAGCTTCCCGATGCCGACGCCATCATCAACCCCAACCAGCCGGGCTGCGAGTTTCCCAGCAAGGCGTTGGCCGGGGTTGGCGTCATCTTCTACGTGCTTATGGCTCTGCGCGCGCGCCTGCGCAGCCTCGGCCGCTACGAAACGCAGCCGCAGCCCAATATCGGCGAACTGCTCGACCTGGTGGCGCTGGGCAGTGTTGCCGACGTGGTGCCGCTGGACGCCAACAACCGCATTCTGGTCCATCAGGGCCTGGAGCGTATCCGCGCCGGCCGCGCCAGGCCGGGCCTGAAAGCCATTCTCGAAGTGGCGCGCCGTGATCATCGACGCATCACCTCGACCGACCTCGGCTTCATCCTTGGCCCACGGCTGAACGCCGCCGGGCGCCTGGATGACATGAGCCTGGGTATCGAGTGCCTGCTGTGCGAGGACCAGGCCCTGGCCCAGGACATGGCCCAACAGCTGGATGGCCTTAACCAGGACCGCAAGTCCATCGAGCAGGGTATGCAGCGCGAAGCGCTGGCGCAGCTCAAGGACCTGCCGGTCGAGTCCATGCCGTACGGGCTTTGCCTGTTCGATGCCGACTGGCACCAGGGGGTGATCGGTATTCTGGCATCGCGCCTGAAGGAGCGTTATCACCGGCCGACCATCGCCTTTGCCGATGCCGGTGACGGCATGCTCAAAGGCTCGGCGCGCTCGGTGCCGGGGTTTCACATTCGTGATGCGCTGGATGCCGTGGCGGCGCGCCAGCCGCAGCTGATCAGCAAGTTTGGTGGCCACGCCATGGCAGCAGGGTTGTCTTTGCCCGAGGGCAATTTCCCGGCGTTTGCCGAGGCGTTCGACGAGGAAGTGCGGCGCCAGTTGTGCGAGGACGACCTGACCGGCCGTCTGCTGTCCGATGGCAGCCTGGCAGTGGAAGAGTTCCACCTCGACCTGGCCAAGGCCCTGCGCAATGCCGGGCCGTGGGGGCAGCATTTCCCCGAGCCACTGTTCCATGGCGTGTTCCAGCTGGTGGAGCAGCGTGTGGTTGGCGAGCGGCATTTGAAGGTGGTGCTCAAGAGCGAATGTGGTTCGGTGCGGCTGGACGGCATTGCCTTTGGTATCGACCGCGAAGTCTGGCCGAACCCGACAGTGCGCTGGGTCGAGCTGGCCTACAAGCTGGATGTGAACGAGTTTCGCGGCAATGAAAGTGTGCAGTTGATGATTGCCCATATGGAGCCGCGCTGACTGCAGTTCCGGGGGCTGCTCTGCAGCCCATCGCCGGCAAGCTCCCACTGCGACCGCTTTGCCCTCAAGTCATGCGCCTTCCCTGTGGGAGCGGGCATACCCGTGAACACCGGCGAAGCCGGTGCCATCCACCGAGTCGCCTGCTTCGCGGGCATGCCCGCTCCCACAGGGTTGTGCGGCGGGCTGAAATGCCTGTAAGGGTGCTTGGCTGTCGCGGCGGTTGGGGCTGCCAGGTGCCTGCCTTTAGTGTGATCTCACAGGCGCTGCAAACTTGTCGGCGTACACCCGGTGGCCTTCACGCGAACAACGACCACACCAACCTCAACGCGACATACCTAACTCGGCATCATCCATCAACGCCTTGGCCATAGCACTGAGGTAGTGGGCAGCCCAGATCCCGCGCACAACTGCCATGACGACAGCTACTCGGTAATTGATCGGGATTCCACGCCCGGACGCTGAATGGCAGCGACCAGCAAAGGCTAATGACTCAGGATTCCAGTAACAATCAGGCGGGTGTCGACAGGACTTGTAGGGTATTTCCTCAGGTTGGGAATCGCCATACATCGGTTGTAGGGGATATCTGAAATGCTTGTCAGGGTGTTTGGCTGTCGCGGCGGTTTGGGCTACCAGTTGCCTGCCTTCAGTGTGATGTCGCCTATAAGATCGAGCGCCATCATCCCCACGTCAGACACCCCAAAATCCCATGGAACCTTCCCCCCAACCATTCTGGTCTAGTCTGAATACTGACCGGACCCGGGCCAGGGACGTGTAATTGAGTGCTCGGGCCGGATCACCATTGGAGTCCTTGGGAGGTGCCCTCATGAGCTTGCTGCTCGAGCCTTACACCCTGCGTCAGCTGACCCTGCCCAACCGCATCGCTGTGTCGCCGATGTGCCAGTATTCCGCCATCGATGGCCTGGCCAACGATTGGCACCTTGTTCATCTGGGTAGCCGCGCCGTAGGCGGTGCGGGGCTGGTGATCACCGAAGCCGTGGCGGTCACTGCCGATGGCCGTATCACCGCCGAAGATCTCGGCCTGTGGGAAGACGCCCAGATCGCCCCGCTGCAACGCATCACCCGCTTCATCACCGCCCAGGGCGCCGTGCCCGGTATCCAGCTGGCCCACGCCGGACGCAAGGCCAGTACCTATCGCCCTTGGCTGGGCAAGCAGGGCAGCGTCAAGCTGGAGGAGGGGGGCTGGCAGCCGGTGGGGCCGTCGAGGATCGCCTTCGACCCACAACACACTGCGCCGCGTGAATTGAGCAAGGAAGAAATCCAGGACGTGGTCGACGCCTTCGTGGCCTCGACCAAGCGTGCCTTGACGGCGGGTTTCAAGGTGGTGGAAATCCATGCCGCCCATGGCTACCTGCTGCACCAGTTCCTGTCGCCGCTCAGCAACCAGCGCCGCGACGAGTACGGCAGCTGCTTCGAAAACCGCATCCGCCTGACCCTGCAGGTGGTCGAGGCTGTGCGCAATGCCTGGCCCGCCGAATTACCGCTGTTGGTGCGGGTATCGGCGACCGACTGGGTGGAGGACGGCTGGAACCCGGATGAAACCGTCGAGCTGGCGCGGCGCCTGCGTGCGCTGGGTGTCGACCTGATCGATGTATCGTCGGGCGGCACGTCGGTCAACGCCGAAATCCCTACGGGCCCCGGTTATCAGACCCGTTTCGCCGAACGCGTGCGCAAAGAGGCGGAAATCGCCACCGGCACCGTGGGCATGATCACCGAGCCCGCCCAGGCCGAGCACATCCTGCGCACCGGCCAGGCCGATGTGATCTTCCTCGCCCGCGAACTGTTGCGCGACCCTTACTGGCCGCTGCATGCCGACGACGACCTGGGCGGCAACAAGGCCACCTGGCCGGCGCAATACCAGCGCGCGACCAGCCGGGCCAACCCGATTCATGAGTCAGACCTACGCGACTAGAGGCTACCTGTACTGGCCTCTTCGCGGGCGTGCCCGCTCCCACAGGTACAGCACTAACCTCAAGGGCTGTGATGTACCTGTGGGAGCGGGCACGCCCGCGAATGCGATGGTGGTTTTACCTCCGCATTCGCGGGTAAACCCGCTCCCACAGAGTCTGCGCAGCCTGAAGGGCTGGATGATGCCCATCCCATTTTGATGGCTGCAAGATAAAGGATGTGGCATTGGGAATGCGCTGAACCGCTTGTAGGAAAGCGCCTGGATTGAGCTGCCGGTCCCAATCCAGGCTTTACGCTCAATGTTTGATCATCACATGCCGCACGCAGGTGTAATCCTCCAGCCCGTACATCGACATATCCTTCCCATACCCGGAATGCTTCTGCCCACCGTGCGGCATTTCGCTGACCAGCATGAAGTGGGTATTCACCCAGGTACAGCCATATTGCAGGCGCGCAGCCAGGCGATGGGCGCGGCCGGTGTCGCGGGTCCATACCGATGAGGCCAGGCCGTAGTTGGAATCGTTGGCCCACTCCAGCGCCTGCGCCTCGTCGGTAAATCGCGTCACCGATACCACCGGGCCGAACACTTCGTTGCGCACGATCTCGTCGTCCTGCAGGGCGTCGGCCAGCACGGTCGGGGCGTAGAAGAAACCATCGCCATCAATGGCTTTGCCACCCGTTACCAGGCGAATGTGCGGCTGGGCGATGGCCCGCTGCACCAGGCCGGAGACCTTGTCGCGGTGCTGGGCACTGATCAATGGCCCCAGTTCGGTGTCTTCTGCTTCCTGCAGGCCGGCCTTCAGGCTGGAGACTGCTTCACCCAGGCGCTCGACAAAGCGTTCGTAGATACCGTCCTGCACATACAGCCTGCAGGCTGCAGTGCAGTCCTGGCCGGCGTTGTAGAAGCCGAACGTACGAATGCCGTCGATGGCGGCATCGATGTCGGCATCATCGAACACCAGCACCGGGGCCTTGCCACCCAGTTCCATGTGCATGCGTTTCACGCTGTCGGCGGTGGCACTGATGATATGTGCGCCGGTGGGGATCGAACCGGTCAGCGACACCATGCGCACCTTGGGGTGGTTGACCAGCGGGTTGCCGACTGTCTGGCCTCGGCCGAAGAGGATGTTCAAGACGCCAGGCGGTAGCAGCTCCCGGGCCATTTCGCCCAGGCGCAGGGCGGTCAACGGGGTCATCTCCGAAGGTTTGATCACCACGGTATTGCCGGCCGCAAGGGCCGGGGCGATCTTCCATGCCAGCATCATCAACGGGTAGTTCCAGGGGGCTATCGAGGCCACCACGCCCACCGGGTCACGGCGAATCATCGAGGTGTGGCCCGGCAGGTATTCGCCCGCTGCCGAGCCGCCCAGGCAACGCGCGGCACCGGCGAAGTAGCGGAACACATCGGCAATCGCGGGGATTTCGTCATTCAGTGCGGCGCTCAATGGCTTGCCGCAGTTCTGCGATTCCAGCCGCGCCAGTTCATCGCCATGGGCTTCGATCGTGTCGGCCAGCGCCAGCAACGCCTGCGAGCGCTCCTTGGGGCTGGTTTGCGACCAGCTGTCGAAGGCCTGGTCGGCGGCCCGCACGGCGCTGTCCACCTGGGCTTCGGTGGCTTCGTTGATTTGCGCCAGGGCACTGCCCAGGGCCGGGTTGAGCACGGTCCAGGCCGGGCCTTCGCCCGCGACCAGTTGGCCGTTGATCAGCATCTGCGTTTGCATCGGAGACTCCTCCAGGGTCATTTGCCACTGCCCGCGACGCTTTCGCCGCCGCGGGTCAGGTAATAGGCGCCAAGGATCGGCAGCATGGTCACCAGCATCACCAGCATGGCGACCACATTGGTCACCGGCACGTCGCGCGGGCGGCTGAGCTGGTTGAGCAGCCAGATCGGCAGGGTGCGTTCGTGGCCGGCGGTAAAGGTGGTGACGATGATTTCATCGAACGACAGGGCAAAGGCCAGCATGCCGCCCGCCAGCAGCGCCGAGCCAAGGTTGGGCAGAATGATGTAGCGGAAGGTTTGCCAGCCATCGGCGCCAAGGTCCATCGAGGCCTCGATCAGGCTTTGCGAGGTCCGCCGCAGGCGGGCGATCACGTTGTTGTAGACGATCACCACGCAGAACGTGGCGTGGCCGACCACGATGGTGAACACCCCCGGCTCGATGCCCAGGGTCTTGAATGCCGAGAGCAGGGCGATGCCGGTGATGATGCCGGGCAGGGCGATGGGCAGGATCAGCATCAGCGAAATGCTCTCCTTGCCAAAAAAGCTGCGCCGGTACAACGCCGCCGAGGCCAGCGTGCCGAGCACCAGGGCGATCAGCGTGGCCAGGCAGGCCACCTGCAGCGATAGCTTGATGGCCTCCAGCACATCAGGCCGGGCAAAGGCCACGGTTAACCACTTCAGGGTAAAACCCTTGGGTGGGAAGCTGAACGCGGCTTCTTCGGTGTTGAACGCGTACAGGAAGATGATCAGGATCGGGAAGTGCAGGAACAACAAGCCGCCCCAGGCTGCCAGGCGCAGCCCGGTTGACGCTTTTTCAGAGTGCATCGAAGGCCCCCAGGCGCTTGACGATGGACAGGTACACCGCGATCAGCACGATCGGCACCAGGGTGAACGCGGCGGCCATCGGCATGTTGCCGATCGCCCCTTGCTGGGCGTAGACCATGCTGCCGATGAAGTACCCGGGCGGGCCGACCAGTTGCGGCACGATGAAATCGCCCAGGGTGAGCGAAAAGGTGAAGATCGAGCCGGCGGCGATGCCCGGAATCGACAGCGGCAGGATCACCTGCACAAAGGTTTGCCCGGGCCGCGCACCCAAGTCCGCCGACGCTTGCAGCAGCGAAGGCGGCAAGCGCTCCAGAGCGGCCTGGATGGGCAGGATCATGAACGGCAGCCAGATGTACACGAACACCATGAAGCGCCCCAGGTGCGAGGTGGATAATGTACTGCCGCCCACCCCCGGCACGGTCAGCACGGCTTGCAGCAGCGCATCCAGATGCAGCTGCTGGACGAACCACTGGGCGACGCCGCCCTTGGCCAGCAGCAGGGTCCAGGCGTAGGTCTTGACGATGTAGCTGGCCCACATCGGCATCATCACCGCGATGTAGAAAAACGCCTTTGTCTTGCCGCTGGTGTAGCGCGCCATGTAGTAGGCGATGGGAAAGGCCAGCACCGCGCTGGCCAGCGACACGGCCACCGCCATGCCCAGGGTGCGCAGGATGATGTCGAAGTTCGACGGGTTGAGCAGCGCGGCGAAGTTGCCCAGGGTCAGTTCCGGGGTCACCGCCATGGTGAAGTCGTCGAAGGTATAGAAACCCTGCCACAACAGGTTCAGCAGCGAGCCCAGGTAGATGGCGCCGAACCAGGTCAGCGGCGGGATCAACAGCAGCGCCAGGTACAGGTTGGGGCGCCGGTACAGCAGGTTGGACAGGCTGCGCAGTGTGCTCATGTCAGTGGGCCTCGGTTTCCTGCAACACCGTCATCGCCTCACGCGGCCAGTGCGCCTGAATCCGTTGCCCCGGCTGCCAGGCCTGTGCCTGTGCCTGCCAGCGGTCGTTGGCCTGGGTCACCGCCAGCAGTTGGCCGCTGTCCAGCTGCAGCTCGTAGCGGGTGGCGCTGCCCTGGTACTGCACATCGCGCAACAGGCCGCTGACCTGCACCTCATGGCTGGTGACCACCGGGTCGCCCAGGCGGATGTGCTCGGGGCGGATCGAGAAGGGCGCCGGGCTGCCGTTCAGGGCCATCGCCAGCTCGCCACGCACCACGTTGGAGGTGCCGACGAATTCGGCGACGAAGGTGGTGGCGGGTTTCATGTACAGGTTGCGCGGCGTGTCGACCTGCTCGATACGGCCGCGGTTGAACACAGCGACCCGGTCGGACATCGACAGGGCTTCGGTCTGGTCGTGGGTGACGAATATGAAGGTGATGCCCAGTTGGCGCTGCAGCTTTTTCAGTTCGCCCTGCATCTGCTCACGCAGTTTCAGGTCCAGCGCGCCCAGGGGTTCGTCCAGCAGTAGCACCCGCGGCCGGTTGACCAGTGCCCGGGCCAGGGCCAC
The DNA here is from genome assembly GCF_013179515.1 of Pseudomonas sp. CM27. GTDB lineage: Bacteria > Pseudomonadota > Gammaproteobacteria > Pseudomonadales > Pseudomonadaceae > Aquipseudomonas. Next base: position 14,726 of record NZ_JABMCN010000055.1, on the reverse strand, counting down.
GCGCTGGCGCTGGCCCCCGGACAGCTGCGCTGGTTTGCGGGCGCCGTAGTCGGCCAGTGCCACCATGGCCAGGGCTTCTTCGGCGCGGGCCTGGCGTTCGGCCCTGGCGACGCCTTTTACCTTCAGGCCATAGGCGATGTTGTCCAGCACATTCATGTGCGGGAACAGCGCGTAGTCCTGGAACACGGTGTTGACGTCACGTTGATAGGGCGGCACGCCGGCGGCCTCCACACCGTGGATGCGGATCGAGCCGTGGGTGGGCTGCTCGAAGCCGGCGATCAGGCGCAGGCAGGTGGTCTTGCCCGAGCCCGAGGGGCCGAGCATGGAGAAGAACTCGCCATCGATGATGTCGATGCTGACCTGGTCGACGGCCTTGACCTCGCCGAAGGTACGGGAAACCTGGGTGAACTGGACGGCTAGGGGCATAAGCAGCTCTCAGTTGTTCTTGTATTGCCTGTACTGGCCCTATTGCCGGCAAGCCAGCTCCCACAGGGACCGCACAGTACTGGAGACTTGTGCAGTACTAGTGGGAGCTGGCTTGCCGGCGATAGGGCCGGTGCGGGCGAAGCAACCCTCAGCGCCCACCCATGATCGCAATATAGTCCTGGGTCCAGCGGCTATACGGCACGAACTTGCCGCCCTGGGCCTGCGGGGTTTTCCAGAACGCGATCTTGTCGAAGTTGTCGAAACCGTTGGTCTTGCAACCTTCGGCGCCCAGCAGTTCGCTGCCGGTGCAGGCCGCTGGCACCGCCGGCAACGAGCCGAACCAGGCCGCCACGTCACCCTGCACCTTCGGCTGCAGCGACCAGTCCATCCACTTGTAGGCGCAGTTGGGGTGTTTGGCCTCGCTGTGCAGCATGGTGGTGTCGGCCCAGCCGGTAGCGCCCTCCCTGGGAATGGTCGAGGCCACCGGCTGGTTCTCGGCCTTCAGGCCATTGACCATGTAGCCCCACGAGCTGGAGGCGACTACACCTTCGTTCTTCACATCGCTCATCTGCACCGTGGCGTCATGCCAGTAGCGGTGGATCAGCGGTTGTTGCTGGCGCAGCAGTTCGAGCACGGCCTTGTATTGCTGCTCGTTGAGTTCGTACGGGTCGTTGATGCCCAGCTCGGGCTTGGCCGACTTCAGGTACAGCGCCGCGTCAGCGATGTAGATGGGGCCGTCGTAGGCCTGGACCCGGCCTTTGTTGGGCTTGCCGTCGGGCAGGTTCTGCGGCTCGAACACCACGCCCCAGCTGGTGGGCGGCTGCTTGAAGGTATTGGTGTTGTACAGCAGCACATTCGGCCCCCACTGATACGGGGTGCCATACACCTGCTTGTCGACCACGTACCAGCCGCCGTCCTGCAGGCGCGGGTCGATGTTCTTCCAGTTGGGGATCAGGGTGGTGTTGATCGGCTGTACGCGCTTGCCCACGATCAGCCGCAGCGAGGCGTCGCCCGAGGCGGTGACCAGGTCGTAGCCGCCCTTGGTCATCAGGCTGACCATTTCGTCCGAGGTGGCGGCGGTCTTGACGCTGACCTTGCAGCCGGTCTCCTTCTCGAAACCGGTCACCCAGTCGTAGGCCTTGTCGCTTTCGCCGCGTTCGATGTAGCCGGGCCAGGCGACGATGTCCAGGCGCCCCTCGCCGGGCCCCACGGCCTTGGGTGGCTCGGCGGCCTGCAGGCTGGCGCTGGCGAGCAAGGCGCCCGACATGGCGCCGAGCAATGCGGTCTTGTGCACTGGCATGGTGTTCCCTCTTCTTGGAGATTTTGGTCCGGGCAGTGCTCGAGTCTAGTTGGCTTTTTGCCAGCCAACGCAACATCCAGAAGCAAATCCCCGATGGCGCACGCTGCGCCAAGCCTTACTCTGGCCATTCATTTCCCAGATGCGGAGACGCGCGAATGAATACCCGGGGCTTGCTTGATCAACTGCTCAAATCCGGCCAGCAACTGCTCGACAAAAAGGCAGGTACAAGCCAATCCGCCAGTGCTGGCGGGGGCCTTGGCGGGCTGTTGTCCGGTGCGGGGGGCGGCCTGCTGGGCGGGGGGGCGCTGGGGCTCTTGCTGGGCAACAAGAAAGCCCGCAAATATGGCGGCAAGGCGCTGACCTACGGCGGTCTGGCCGCGCTGGGCGTGCTGGCCTACAAGGCCTACGGCAACTGGCAGGCGAACCAGCAGGGCGCCAGGCCGGAGCCGCAGACGGTCGACCGCCTGCCACCGCCCCAGGTCGAGCAGCACAGCCAGGCGGTGCTGCGGGCGCTGGTCGCGGCGGCCAAGTCCGACGGGCATATCGACGAGCGTGAGCGGGACTTGATCGAGGGTGAATTCGCCCGCCTGGACAGTGACCGCGAACTGCAGTACTGGCTGCATGCCGAGCTGAACAAGCCGCTTGACCCGGCCGAGGTGGCGCGAGCTGCGCAAACCCCGGAGATGGCTGCCGAGATGTACCTGGCCAGCGTGATGATGGTTGACCAGGAAAACTTCATGGAGCGCGCGTACCTGGATGAACTGGCGCGCCAGTTGCGGCTGGACCCGGCGCTGCGTCAGGAGCTTGAAAGCCAGGTACGGTTGGCGGGAGCGTAGTGGCAGTGCTCGCCATGGCATTTGCAGCGGCTGGGTGATCGAGCGCCGCCCGCGCGGCGCTCGATCTCACAGGCGCTGAATCTGTCGAAGCGGGCACCCGGTGGCCTTGACGCCCCATCCCCACATTTCACCCGCAAAAGCATAAGGCCTCTGGGCTATACTTCGGCGATTTCCCCGCTCGTTGTGAATTCCTGAGGGCTGAATGTGAAGAACTGGACCTTGCGCCAACGGATCCTGGCAAGTTTCGCCGTGATCATCGCCATCATGCTGCTGATGATCGTGGCCGCCTACTCGCGGTTGGTGACCATCGAAAGCGCCGAAGAGGCGGTGGGGACAGACAGCATTCCGGGGCTCTATTACAGCTCGATGATCCGCAGCGCGTGGGTCGACAGTTACGTCACCAGCCAGCAGTTGGTAGGCCTTTCCAACCGCCGCGAAATCACATCTGCCGACCTGGAACTGTTCAAAAGCTTCGAGGACCGTCTGAAGCAGCACATGGCCAGCTACCAGGGGACCATTCAGGATACCGACGACCAGACGCGCTTCGACAGCTTCAATCAGATGGAGCAGGCCTACCTCAAGGTCGTCGGCCAGGTACTGGACGCCTACCGCCAGCATGACTACGACGAAGCCCAGCGGCTGATCACCGAGGTGCTGACCCCGGCCTGGGTGGCCGGGCGCAAGCTGCTCAACGAAGTGATCGATCACAACCGTGCCTCCTCCGAAGCCGACACCAGTGAGATCGTCAGTGCCGTGAGCACCGCCAAGGGCAGCATGGTGGTATCGCTGCTACTGGCCATCGTCGCGGCCGGCATCTGCGGCCTGCTGTTGATGCGCGCCATCACCGCGCCCATGCAGCGCATCGTGCATGCCCTCGACAAGCTGCGCTCGGGCGACCTGAGCATGCGCCTGAGCCTGGACCGCAAGGACGAGTTCGGTGCCATCGAAAGCGGCTTCAACGAAATGGCCGAAGCCCTGGCCAACCTGGTGGCCCAGGCCCAGCGCTCGTCGGTGCAGGTGACCACCTCGGTGACTGAAATCGCCGCCACTTCCAAGCAACAGCAGGCGACTGCCACCGAAACTGCCGCGACCACCACCGAGATCGGCGCTACCTCGCGGGAAATTGCCGCCACCTCGCGTGACCTGGTGCGCACCATGACCGAAGTCACCTCGGCCGCCGACCAGGCCTCCAGCCTCGCCGGCTCCGGCCAGCAGGGCCTGGCGCGCATGGAAGAGACCATGCACCAGGTCATGGGCGCTGCCGACCTGGTCAACGCCAAGCTGGGCATTCTCAACGAGAAGGCCAGCAATATCACCCAGATGGTGGTGACCATCGTCAAGGTCGCCGACCAGACCAACCTGCTGTCGCTCAACGCCGCTATCGAAGCGGAAAAGGCCGGCGAGTACGGCCGTGGTTTTGCCGTGGTGGCCACCGAAGTGCGCCGCCTGGCCGACCAGACCGCCGTGGCCACCTACGACATCGAACAGATGGTGCGCGAGATCCAGTCGGCCGTGTCGGCCGGGGTGATGGGCATGGACAAGTTCTCCGAAGAAGTGCGCCGCGGCATGTTCGAGGTGCAGCAGGTCGGCGAGCAGCTCAGCCAGATCATCCACCAGGTGCAGGCGCTGGCGCCGCGCGTGTTGATGGTCAATGAAGGCATGCAGGCCCAGGCTACCGGTGCCGAGCAGATCAACCAGGCGCTGGCCCAGCTCAGCGACGCCAGCACCCAGACTGTCGAGTCGCTGCGCCAGGCAAGCTTCGCCATCGATGAGCTGAGCCAGGTGGCCGCAGGCCTGCGCGGCGGCGTGTCGCGCTTCAAAGTCTGACTGCGATGAACGACTTGCAACCCCGCGCCGCGCGGGCGGGCAACGCCAAGGGTGCGTTGTACCTGCAGTTTCGCATCAGGCAGCAGCGCTTTGCCCTGAGTGCGCACGAGGTGATCGAGGTGCTGCCGCGTCAGCCGCTCAAGCCGATTGCCCAGGCGCCCGCGTGGGTCGCGGGCATCCTCGCCCACCGCGGCCTGCTGGTGCCCGTGATCGACCTGGCCGCATTGAGCTTCGGCCAGCCGGCGGCGCAGCGCACCAGTACCCGCCTGGTGCTGGTGCACTACCGAGGGGGGCTGCAGCTTGGCCTGATCCTGGAACAGGCCACCGAAACACTGCGTTGCCACCCCGACGAATTCCAGCCCTATGGTGTGGATGCCGGCGAGGCGCCGTACCTGGGGCCGGTGCGCCAGGATGAACAAGGCCTGCTGCAGCGTGTGGAAGTAAACGACCTGCTGCCGGCGGCCGTGCATGAACTGCTGTACGCGGATCACCAGACAGGGATGGCGACATGATCGAACAGCGTTTTTTTCGCTTCTTGCGCGAGCGCATCGGCCTGGACGTGGAGTCGGTGGGCGCGCCCATGGTCGAGCGTGCGCTGCGCCAGCGCTGTGTTGCCATGAACGGCATCGACCTGGACGATTACTGGCTGCGGCTGCAGCAGTCTGCCGATGAACAGCAGGCGCTGATCGAGGCGGTGATCGTTCCGGAAACCTGGTTCTTCCGTTACCCGGAGTCCTTCACCGCCCTGGCCAGCCTGGCGCACAAGCGCCTGGCCGAGCTGGCGGGGGCGCGGCCACTGCGCTTGCTCAGCTTGCCGTGCTCGACCGGCGAGGAGCCATATTCGCTGGCCATGGCCTTGCTGGATGCCGGCATCGCACCGGGTGCGTTTTTGATCGACGGCATGGACATCAGTCCCAGCTCGGTGGCCAAGGCTGGGCAGGCCGTGTATGGGCGCAATGCGTTTCGCGGCAGCGACCTGGGCTTTCGCGAGCGCTACTTCGATGCTGTTGACGAAGGCCACCGCCTGCATGAGCGGGTACGCCAGCCCAGCCTGCAGGTAGGCAACGTGCTCGACCCGGCGCTGGCCAGCCGCGATGGCCTGTACGACTTCGTGTTCTGCCGCAACCTGTTGATCTATTTCGACGTACCAACCCAGCAGCGAGTGTTCGAAGTGCTCAAACGCCTGCTTCATCCGCAGGGTGTGCTGTTCATCGGCCCCGCCGAGGGCAGCTTGCTGGCACGGTTGGGCATGCGCCCGCTGGGCATCGCGCAGTCGTTCGCCTATGTGCGTCAGGAGGGCGGCAGCACGCCGCTGGCGGCGGCTTCGGCCCTGCCCGTAAAGCGTCCCCAACCCGCACTGGCCACCCCGGGCTATCCGCCGCCGGGTGCAGCGTTGCCGCGCCCGCTGCGGGTGCTGCCCGTCACGACCAGGCCCGCGCCGGCGCGCAACCAGCGTGAGGACGAAAGCGAGTTGCTGGACAGCATTGCCCGGCTGGCCAACGCCGGTGCCAGCGATCAGGCCCGCAGCGAATGCCAGCGCTACCTGGGGCAGTTCGCGCCGTCGGCGCAGGTGTACTACTGGCTGGGGCTGCTCAGTGACACCGCAGGCGATGCGCAGCAGGCACTGACCCACTACCGCAAGGCCCTGTACCTGGAACCACAGCACCCCGAGGCGCTGGTGCACCTGGCGGCCCTGCTGGCGGCCCAGGGCGACCTGGCCGGGGCCCGGCGCCTGCAGGAGCGGGCTGCGCGGGTTGGCCGGGAGTCTGAGCGATGAAGGGTGAATCCGCGATGCAGCTACTGGCCGAGGATGACGCGCACATCGACGACTGCTGGAACCGCATTGGCGTCCACGGTGACAAGCAGTGCCCACTGCTGGAACAGCATGTCCACTGTCGCAATTGCGAGGTGTATGCCGCTGCAGCCACGCGCCTGCTCGACCGCTATGCCTTGATGCAGGACCACCAGCCGGCAGTGGCGCCGGTGGAGGAACACACCGGCCGCTCCATGCTGCTGTTCCGCCTGGGTGAAGAATGGCTGGCGCTGGCCACGTCCTGCCTGGCCGAGATCGCCCCGTTGCAGGCGGTTCATTCGCTGCCACACCAGCGCTCGCGGGTGCTGCGGGGGGTTGCCAATGTGCGGGGGGCGCTGGTCCCGTGCCTGTCGCTGGCCGACCTGCTGGGTGTGCAGGCCGCTGCCGCTGAGCCGCGCGGCGGGCGGGCGATGCCACGCATGCTGATCCTGGCTGCCGAAGGTGGCCCGGTAGTGCTGGCTGTCGAAGAAGTCGACGGTATTCATCGGCTCGACCCGCTGCTGCAAGGCAGTGGCCAGGATGCCACGCACTTCACTGCTGCAGTGCTGCAATGGCGCGGCCGCAGTGTGCGAGTGCTGGACGATCAACAATTATTGTCTGCCGTACAGCGGAGCCTTTCATGACCCCGGAGCAAATGCGCGACGCATCGTTGCTCGAACTGTTCAGCCTGGAGGCCGAGGCGCAGACTCAAGTACTGAGTACCGGCCTGATGGCGCTGGAGCGCAACCCCACGCAGGCCGACCAGCTTGAGGCGTGCATGCGTGCCGCCCATTCGCTGAAGGGCGCGGCTCGTATCGTCGGAGTGGATGCTGGCGTCAGCGTTGCCCACGTCATGGAAGATTGCCTGGTGGCAGCCCAGGAAGGGCGCTTGCGCCTCACCGCCGAGCATATCGACGCGTTGTTGCAGGGGACCGACCTGCTGATGCGCATCGCTACGCCGGGCGACTCCAGGGCGCAGGCGACCCTGCCGGTGTTCCTTGCACAAATGGCCAGCCTGCTCGATCCAGGCGCTGCGGCTATAGCTGCCACGCCGGCTTTGCCGGGCCTGGCGCCGCCAATCGAACCTGTGCTGCTGGCAAGGGAGCCACTGGAGCTTGAGCCGGAGCCTGAGCCGACCGTGAATCGCAAGGCCGGCAAGCGCGCCGGCGAAGGTAGCGAACGGGTGCTACGGGTCACCGCCGACCGCCTCAACAGCCTGCTCGACCTGTCCAGCAAGTCGCTGGTGGAAACCCAGCGGCTCAAGCCCTACCTGGCCACCCTGCAGCGCCTCAAGCGCATGCACGGGCAGGGCATGCAGGCGCTCGACGGCCTGCGCATGCAACTGGAAGACAGCGGCCAGAGCAGCGAGGTGCTTGATGCCTTGGCGCAAACCCAGCGCCTGTTGGCCGAGACCCAGCAGATTCTGCAGCAGCAGGCCGCCGACCTTGATGAGTTCGGCTGGCAGGCCAGCCAGCGTGCGCAACTGCTTTACGACACCGCGCTGGCCTGCCGCATGCGCCCGTTTGCCGATGTGCTGACCGGCCAGAGCCGCATGGTCCGTGACCTCGGCCGGTCCTTGGGCAAGCCGGTACGGCTGGCCGTGGAAGGCGAAAAGACCCAGGTCGACCGCGATGTACTGGAAAAGCTCGAAGCACCGTTGACCCACCTGTTGCGCAACGCGGTCGACCACGGCATCGAGCCGCCGGAACGGCGCCTGCTGGCAGGCAAGCCGGATGAGGGCGTGATCCGCCTGCGTGCTTCGCACCAGGCCGGCATGCTCAGCCTGGAGCTGATCGATGATGGCGCCGGCATCGACCTTGAGCGCCTGCGCAGCAGCATCGTGGAACGCGCCCTGTCGCCTGCCGACACAGTGGCGCGGATGAGCGAGGCGGAGCTGCTGACGTTCCTGTTCCTGCCCGGCTTCAGCCTGCGCGACAAGGTCACCGAAGTGTCCGGCCGTGGCGTGGGGCTGGATGCGGTGCAACACATGATCCGCGAGCTGCGCGGCTCGATCGAGCTTACCCAGGTGGCGGGGCAGGGCTGCCGCTTCCACCTGCAGGTGCCACTGACCCTGTCGGTGGTGCGCAGCCTGGTGGTCGAGGTGGGCGGTGAGGCCTATGCCTTCCCCCTCGCCCATATCGAACGCACCCTGGAGGTGACTGCCGAGCAGATCGTGCAGATCGAAGGGCGCCAGCACTTCTGGCACGAAGGTCGGCATATTGGCCTGGTGGCAGCCAGCCAGTTGCTGAACCGCCCGGCCGGGCAAACCGAAGAGGCCAGCCTGCGGGTGGTGGTGATCCGGGAGCGCGAGCAACTGTACGGCGTGGCCGTGGAACGGCTGGTGGGCGAGCGGGTGCTGGTGGTGATGCCGCTCGACCCACGGCTGGGCAAGGTGCAGGACATTTCTTCCGGCGCCTTGCTCGATGATGGTTCTGTGGTGCTGATTGTCGATGTCGAGGACTTGCTGCGCTCGGTGGAAAAACTGCTCAGCACCGGCAGCCTTGAGCGTATCGAACGCGGTAACAGCAGTGCCCGTGGCATGGTCCGCAAGCGCGTGCTGGTGGTCGACGATTCACTGACCGTGCGTGAACTGCAGCGCAAGCTGTTGAGTAACCGTGGCTATGACGTGGCCGTGGCGGTGGATGGCATGGACGGCTGGAACGCCCTGCGTGGCGAGGATTTCGACCTGCTGATCACCGACATCGACATGCCGCGCATGGACGGCATCGAACTGGTCACCCTGGTGCGCCGCGACCAGCGCCTGCAGGCGCTGCCGGTGATGGTGGTGTCGTACAAGGACCGTGAGGAAGACCGGCGGCGTGGCCTGGATGCCGGTGCCGACTACTATTTGGCAAAAGCCAGTTTCCACGACGATGCGTTGCTGGATGCTGTAGTCGAGCTGATCGGAGGTGCTCAAGGATGAAGATCGCCATCGTCAATGACATGCCCATGGCCGTCGAGGCGCTGCGCCGGGCAGTCGCTTTCGAGCCCGCGCATCGGGTGGTGTGGGTGGCCAGCAATGGCGCCGAAGCGGTGCAGCGCTGTGCCGAACAACTGCCGGACCTGATCCTGATGGACCTGATCATGCCGGTGATGGATGGCGTCGAGGCCACCCGGCGGATCATGGCCGAAACCCCGTGTGCCATTGTCATCGTCACCGTCGACCGCCAGCAGAACGTGCACCGGGTGTTCGAGGCCATGGGCCATGGCGCCCTGGATGTGGTCGATACCCCGGCGCTGGGTGCTGGCGATGCCCGCGAGGCGGCGGCGCCATTGCTGCGCAAGATTCTCAATATCGGCTGGTTGGTCGGCCAGCAGCGTGCCCCTGCCGAACGCCCGAAGGCCGTGCCGGTGCGGGAGGCCTCGCAACGCCCTGGCCTGGTGGCGATCGGCTCGTCGGCTGGCGGGCCGGCAGCGCTCGAAGTGTTGCTCAAAGGCTTGCCGAGCAAATTCCCCGCAGCCATCGTGCTGGTCCAGCATGTCGACCAGGTGTTTGCCGCTGGTATGGCCGAATGGCTCAGCAGCGCTGCAGGCTTGCCGGTGCGCCTGGCCCAGGAAGGCGAGCCGCCGCAGCCTGGCCAGGTGTTACTGGCAGGCACCAACCACCACATCCGGCTGCTGAAAAACGGCCAACTGGCCTACACTGCCGAACCTGTCAACGAGATCTACCGGCCCTCCATCGATGTGTTCTTCGAGAGCGTGGCACGGTACTGGACCGGCGATGCGGTGGGCGTGTTGCTCACCGGCATGGGCCGCGATGGTGCCCAAGGCCTGAAACAGATGCGCCAGCAGGGCTTTCTGACCATTGCTCAGGACCAGGCCAGCAGCGCCGTCTACGGGATGCCCAAGGCTGCTGCGGCGATAGATGCTGCGGTGGAGATCCGCCCGTTGGAACGAATAGCCGGGCGCTTGACGGAAATTTTCGCAAAATGACGAAGTGTATTGAATCACGCCGCCTGGCCGGCAGTGATCGGGTGAACTGGCATGAATGATTTACCGATCGAAGGTTTCGCGACCGCCCATGAAAATTCGGCGATGGTGCTGTTGGTCGACGACCAGGCCATGATCGGCGAGGCGGTGCGGCGTGGCCTGGCCAATGAAGACAACATCGATTTCCACTTCTGCGCCGACCCGCACCAGGCCGTGGCCCAGGCCATGCGCATCAAGCCCACGGTGATCCTGCAGGACCTGATCATGCCGGGCCTGGACGGGCTGACGCTGGTACGCGAATACCGCAACAACCCGGCAACCCAGGACATCCCGATCATCGTCCTGTCGACCAAGGAAGACCCGCTGGTGAAAAGCGCGGCATTTGCCGCCGGGGCCAACGATTACCTGGTCAAGCTGCCGGACACCATCGAACTGGTGGCGCGCATTCGCTATCACTCGCGCTCCTACCTGACCTTGCTGCAGCGTGACGAAGCCTACCGCGCCTTGCGCGTCAGCCAGCAGCAGTTGCTGGACTCGAATCTGATGCTGCAGCGGCTGATGAACTCCGATGGCCTGACCGGGCTGTCCAACCGCCGCCACTTCGACGAGTACCTGGAGCTGGAATGGCGCCGGGCCATGCGTGAACAGCAGCAGTTGTCGTTGCTGATGATCGACGTCGACTACTTCAAGGCCTACAACGACAGCTTCGGCCACCTGGCCGGCGATGAAGCGCTGCGCCAGGTGGCCGAATCCATCCGTGGCTCCTGCGCGCGGCCGACCGACCTGCCGGCACGTTACGGTGGCGAGGAGTTCGCCCTGGTGCTGCCCAATACCTCGCCAGGCGGTGCGCGGCTGGTGGCCGAGAAGCTGCGTCAGACCGTGCAAGGCCTGGGTATCCCGCACAGCGCGCCGGCGGCCGGCTCGTACCTCACCGTGAGCATTGGCCTGGCCACCCAGACCCCGGCGCAGGGCCACCACTGCCGTCAGCTGATCTCGGCGGCGGACAAAGGCCTGTACCAAGCCAAGAACAACGGGCGCAATCAGGTCGGTATCGCCTGACAGGGCCTCATCGTCGGCAAGCCAGCTCCCACAGGTGCAGCACCCGCCTTGTGGGGCTGGCTTGCCGGCAACAGGGCCGGGGCAGGTGCCAGAGGTCATTCAGGCGATGCCACTTCTACCGCCCGGCGGGTCTGCCGCCGTGCTGCGGACTCGGTTATACTCGCGGGCTTTTCACCGAATTCGCACGAGAGCCGCCGACCATGGAAATCCAACCGATCCTGAACACCATCAAGGACCTCACCGAGCGTTCCCAGTCCATTCGGGGGTATCTTTGACTACGATCAAAAGCATGACCGCCTGATCGAAGTCAACCGCGAGCTGGAAGACCCCAACGTCTGGAACAAGCCAGAGTACGCCCAGGCCCTGGGCCGCGAGCGTGCCATGCTGGCGCAGGTGGTCGAGACCCTGGACAAGATGTCCAACGGCCTGGCCGACTGCAAGGACCTGCTCGACATGGCTGTCGAGGAAGACGACGAAAGCGCCGTGAGCGACGTCGAGACCGAGCTGCAAGGCCTGGAAGAATCCCTGGCCCAGCTTGAGTTCCGTCGCATGTTCAGCGGCGAGATGGACCCGAACAACGCCTACCTGGACATCCAGGCCGGCTCCGGTGGTACCGAAGCGCAGGACTGGGCCAACATCCTGCTGCGCATGTACCTGCGCTGGGCCGACAAGCGTGGTTTCGACGCCACCATCATCGAGCTGTCCGAAGGTGAAGTCGCCGGCATCAAGGGCGCCACCGTGCACATCAAAGGCGAGTATGCCTTCGGCTGGCTGCGCACCGAAATCGGCGTGCACCGCCTGGTGCGCAAGAGCCCGTTCGACTCCGGTGCGCGTCGCCACACCTCGTTCTCGGCGGTGTTCGTGTCGCCCGAAATCGACGACAAGGTCGAGATCGATATCAACCCGTCCGACCTGCGCATCGACACCTACCGCTCCTCGGGTGCCGGTGGCCAGCACGTGAACACCACCGACTCGGCGGTGCGTATCACCCACGTGCCGACCAACACCGTGGTGGCCTGCCAGAACGAACGCTCGCAGCACGCCAACAAGGACACCGCCATGAAAATGCTGCGGGCCAAGTTGTACGAGCTGGAAATGCAGAAGCGCAACGCTGCTTCGCAGGCGCTGGAAGACAGCAAGTCGGACATCGGCTGGGGCCATCAGATTCGCTCCTACGTCCTCGATGACTCGCGTATCAAGGACCTGCGTACCGGCGTCGAGCGCAGCGACTGCAACAAGGTGCTGGACGGCGACATCGACCAGTACCTGGAAGCGAGCCTCAAGCAGGGGCTGTAAGCCGCATACCACTGCCGCGCTACCGGCCGCTTGCCGGTAGCGCGTGCCCTGCCCGAGAAGGGCAACGAATACCTGATGGAAAGAATGACGACATGAGCGACCTGAAGACCGAATCGCAAGACCTGCAACAGGAAGAAAATGCCCTGATCGCCCTGCGCAAGGAAAAACTTGCCGCCGAGCGCGCCAAAGGCAATGCCTTCCCCAATGACTTCCGTCGCGACAGCTACTGCAACGACCTGCAGAAACAGTACGCGGACAAGACCAAGGAAGAGCTGGAAGCAGCCGCGATCCCGGTCAAGGTAGCCGGCCGCATCATGCTCAACCGTGGCTCGTTCATGGTGATCCAGGACATGACCGGTCGCATCCAGGTCTACGTCAACCGCAAGACCCTGCCGGAAGAAACCCTGGCGGCGGTCAAGACCTGGGACCTGGGCGACATCATCAGCGCCGAAGGCACCCTGGCCCGTTCCGGCAAGGGCGACCTGTACGTCGAGATGACCAACGTGCGCCTGCTGACCAAGTCGCTGCGCCCGCTGCCCGACAAGCACCACGGCCTGACCGACACCGAGCAGCGCTACCGCCAGCGTTACGTCGATTTGATGGTCAACGAAGAAACCCGCCACACCTTCCGTGTGCGTTCGCAGGTGATCTCGCACATTCGCAAGTTCCTCATCGAGCGCGACTTCCTCGAAGTCGAAACGCCGATGCTGCAGACCATCCCGGGCGGTGCCGCCGCCAAGCCGTTCGAAACCCACCACAACGCCCTGGACATGGCCATGTTCCTGCGCATTGCGCCGGAGCTGTACCTCAAGCGCCTGGTAGTGGGTGGCTTTGAAAAGGTGTTCGAGATCAACCGCAACTTCCGTAACGAAGGCGTTTCGACTCGTCACAACCCTGAATTCACCATGCTCGAGTTCTACCAGGCCTACGCCGACTACCGCGACAACATGGACCTCACCGAGGAACTGTTCCGCGAGCTGGCGCAGCTGGTACTGGGCAGCACCGACGTGCCTTACGGCGACAAGGTGTTCCACTTCGGCGAGCCGTTCGTGCGCCTGTCGGTGTTCGACTCGATCCTCAAGTACAACCCGGAGCTGACCGCCGCCGATCTGCAGGACGTCGACCGGGCCCGTGACATCGCCAAAAAGGCTGGTGCCAAGGTGCTGGGCCACGAAGGCCTGGGCAAGCTGCAGGTGATGATTTTCGAAGAGCTGGTCGAGCACAAGCTGGAGCAGCCGCACTTCATCACCGAGTACCCGTTCGAAGTGTCGCCGCTGGCCCGTCGCAACGACGACAACCCGGCCGTGACCGACCGCTTCGAGCTGTTCATCGGTGGCCGCGAGATCGCCAACGCCTACTCCGAGCTCAACGATGCCGAAGACCAGGCCGAGCGTTTCCTGGCCCAGGTGGCCGAGAAGGATGCCGGTGACGACGAAGCCATGCACTACGACGCCGACTTCGTCCGCGCCCTGGAGTACGGCATGCCGCCGACTGCAGGCGAGGGCATCGGTATCGATCGCCTGGTGATGCTGCTGACCAACTCGCCGTCGATCCGCGACGTGATCCTGTTCCCGCACATGCGTCCGCAGGCCTGAGTGAAGTGAACGAGCCGCCTTTCGAGGCGGCTTTTTCTTGCCTGAAGCATTATGTTGTCTGTACCGGCCCTATCGCCGGCAAGGCAGCTCCCACAGGTATCGCACAGGTCTCAGGCTTGTGCAGTACCTGTAGGAGCTGGCTTGCCGGCGATAGGGCCGGTACAGGCTGCAGATGACTTGAACCATGAGGTAGCCCCTTGACACCCGCCATGCCTGACCAAGGCGCCGCCGGCATCGCCACCGCCGTCGCCGAAAGCGTGCAATACCAAGGCCGCAAGACTGCCCGCCAAGGCAGCGAGCAGCGCCGCCAGCTGATCCTCGACGCCGCCATGCGCATTGTCGTGCGCGACGGCGTGCGCGGTGTGCGCCACCGCGCGGTGGCGGCCGAGGCCGGTGTGCCGTTGTCGGCCACCACCTACTACTTCAAGGATATCGAGGACCTGCTCACCGATACCTTTGCCCAGTACGTCGAGCGCAGCGCTGCCTACATGGCCAAGCTGTGGGCCAACACCGAGGTGCTGTTGCGCCAGTTGGTGGCCCAGGGTGATGGCACCCCGCAGGCACGGGCACGCCTGGCCGACGAAGTGGCGGGCATGACCGCCGACTACGTACAGCGCCAGTTGCTCAACCGTCGCGACTTCCTGATGGCCGAACAGGCCTTTCGC
>NZ_JABMCN010000054.1 GCF_013179515.1 Pseudomonas sp. CM27 | reverse complement strand
AAAAAAATTCAAGATTGAAGTAATTCAAGAATGGTCTACACCGTGAATCCCGGCCAAGCCGGTGCCATCCACCGCGACGCCTGATTCGCGGGTGAACCCGCTCTCAAAACGGGCGGTGTTGGCCGGATGTGAGCGTGAGCCTGCGCCATCTGTGTAGCACAGCCCGCAAACCCACCGCATTCGGTGTGGGAGCCGCGCTTGCCGGCGATGGGCCGCGCAGCGGCCCCAACGTTTCAAGTCACTCAAAATTCGTCAGAATGGTGTCGCTCGCATGGGGGCTGCTTCGCAGCCCATCGCCGGCAAGCGCGGCTCCCACAGAGACCGCAGGATAGGCCGGCCCTAAAAATTCGCAGGCATAAAAAAAGGGCGACCCGAGGGTCGCCCTTTTTTACCGATCAAACAGAACTCAGTTCTGTTTGGCCATTGCTTCGCGCAGCAGCGCAGCCATGGTGGTGTCGGCAGCCGCTTCCGGAGCGTTTTTCAGG
This sequence comes from Pseudomonas sp. CM27, assembly GCF_013179515.1. Classification (GTDB taxonomy): domain Bacteria; phylum Pseudomonadota; class Gammaproteobacteria; order Pseudomonadales; family Pseudomonadaceae; genus Aquipseudomonas. The sequence continues at coordinate 26,957 of NZ_JABMCN010000054.1, read as the reverse complement.
CTCTGGATGGCTTCGCGCTCTTCAGCGTCGTCTTTCGATTTGATCGACAGGCTGATAACGCGGGACTTGCGGTCAACGCTGATGATCTTGGCTTCGATCTCTTCACCTTCCTTCAGAACGTTACGCGCGTCTTCAACGCGGTCACGGCTGATTTCGGAAGCTTTCAGAGTAGCTTCGATGTCGTCGGCCAGAGTGACGATGGCGCCTTTGGCGTCAACTTCTTTCACGATGCCACGGACGATAGCGCCCTTGTCATTGACAGCAACGAAGTTGGAGAACGGATCGTCTTCCAGCTGCTTGATGCCCAGGGAGATGCGCTCGCGCTCTGGGTCGACCGACAGGATGACGGTTTCCAGCTCGTCGCCCTTCTTGAAACGACGTACGGCTTCTTCGCCGGTTTCGTTCCAGGAGATGTCGGACAGGTGAACCAGGCCGTCGATGCCGCCGTCCAGACCGATGAAGATACCGAAGTCGGTGATCGACTTGATGGTACCGGTGATCTTGTCACCCTTGTTGAACTGGCCGGAGAAATCTTCCCATGGGTTGGACTTGCACTGCTTGATGCCCAGGGAGATACGACGACGCTCTTCGTCGATGTCCAGAACCATGACTTCCACTTCGTCGCCAACCTGAACGACTTTCGACGGGTGGATGTTCTTGTTGGTCCAGTCCATTTCGGAAACGTGTACCAGACCTTCAACGCCTTCTTCCAGCTCAGCGAAGCAGCCGTAGTCGGTGAGGTTGGTAACGCGCGCTTGTACGCGGGTACCTTCTGGGTAACGGGCAGTGATAGCTACCCACGGATCTTCGCCCATCTGCTTCAGACCCAGCGAAACGCGGTTGCGCTCACGGTCGAACTTCAGAACGCGTACGTCGACTTCGTCGCCAACGTTAACGATTTCCGACGGGTGCTTGATGCGCTTCCAGGCCATGTCGGTGATGTGCAGCAGGCCGTCGATGCCGCCCAGGTCCACGAATGCGCCGTAGTCGGTGAGGTTCTTGACGATACCTTTGACTTGCTGGCCTTCCTGCAGGGTTTCCAGCAGGGCTTCGCGCTCGGCGGAGTTCTCGGCTTCCAGCACGCTGCGACGGGAAACGACAACGTTGTTGCGCTTCTGGTCCAGCTTGATGACCTTGAATTCCAGCTCTTTGCCTTCCAGGTGGGTGGTGTCGCGCACAGGGCGGACATCAACCAGGGAGCCCGGCAGGAACGCACGGATGCCGTTAACGTCGACAGTGAAGCCGCCTTTAACCTTACCGTTGATAACGCCCTTGACCACTTCTTCGGCGGCGAAAGCTGCTTCCAGAACAATCCAGCACTCGGCGCGCTTGGCTTTTTCACGGGACAGTTTGGTTTCGCCAAAGCCGTCTTCGACCGCGTCCAGCGCAACGTGAACTTCGTCACCGACCTTGATGGTCAGCTCGCCAGCTTCGTTGTAGAACTGCTCGAGCGGGATGACGCCCTCGGACTTCAGGCCAGCGTGTACGGTAACCCAGTCGCCGTCGATGTCGACAACGATACCGGTGATGATCGCACCCGGCTGAAGATTGAGGGTTTTCAGGCTTTCTTCAAAGAGTTCTGCAAAGCTTTCGCTCATTTTAATTCCTGTAGATTCGGGCGAAACAGACGCCCATCGCCACATTCCAGACAATGTGGGTTTGTTTTAAGTAAAGGAAAGCCGGCAGGACGTTGACTGGTGCACCTGCCTGCTTTCCTGGCTATCAGGCAATGTCGCGTAATGCGATCTCGCTTCTGATACGTTGCAGCACCTGCTCGATGGACAACTCGGTAGAGTCCAACTGAATGGCATCGGCCGCTGGTCTCAGCGGGGCCACTGCGCGTTGGGTGTCGCGCTCATCACGCGCACGAATCTCATCCAGCAGACTCGACAGACTAACATCTTCACCCTTGCCCTTCAACTGCAGGTAACGGCGACGAGCACGCTCTTCTGCACTGGCAGTAAGGAAGACCTTCAACGGCGCGTCCGGGAACACCACGGTGCCCATGTCGCGGCCGTCGGCGATCAGGCCGGGCAGTTCACGGAAAGCGCGCTGACGCTGAAGCAGCGCATCGCGCACCGCAGGCAGTGAGGCGACCATGGAGGCACCGGCACCGACGGTTTCGGTGCGGATCACCTGGCTGACGTCCTCGCCTTCAAGGATCGTCTGCTGAAGCTTACCGGGCTCGGCCGCAATGAACTGCACATCCAGATGGGCGGCAAGCTTGGTCAGCAGCTCTTCATTGGTCAGGTCGACGCCGTGGTTGCTGGCGTTGAACGCCAGCAGGCGGTACAGCGCACCGGAATCGAGCAGCCGCCAGCCCAGCTCGCGTGCCAGTAGCCCGGCAACCGTGCCCTTGCCAGAGCCACTTGGCCCGTCGATGGTGATGATGGGTGCTTTCGAACTCACGACTTGCCCTCTTCTGCCACGCGAATGCCGACTTCTGCGCACAGCGCCAGGAAGTTGGGGAACGAGGTGGCGACGTTGGCGCAGTCATGAATGCGGATCGGCGCGCTGGCACGCAGCGAGGCGACGCTGAAGGCCATGGCGATGCGGTGATCACCGTGGCCATGCACTTCGCCGCCGCCCAGCTGGCCGCCGTCGATGATGATGCCGTCCGGGGTAGGCTCGCACTTGATACCCAGGGTGATCAGGCCATCGGCCATGACCTGGATGCGGTCGGACTCCTTCACCCGCAGTTCCTCGGCACCACGCAGCACGGTGCGGCCTTCGGCGCAGGCGGCAGCGACGAACAGCACCGGGAACTCGTCGATGGCCAGCGGCACCAGGTTCTCAGGGATGTCGATACCCTTCAGCCTGGCACCGCGCACGCGCAGGTCGGCGACCGGCTCGCCACCCACTTCACGCTGGTTTTCCAGGGTGATGTCGCCGCCCATCAGGCGCAGGATGTCGATTACACCGGTACGGGTCGGGTTGATGCCGACATGCTCCAGTACCAGCTCGGAGCCTTCGGCAATGGACGCCGCCACCAGGAAGAACGCCGCCGAGGAAATGTCGGCCGGTACTTCGATGCGGGTTGCAGTCAGCTTGCCACCGGATTGCAGCGAGGCAACCGGCCCATTGCTTTCGACCGGGTAACCGAAGCCGCGCAGCATGCGCTCGGTGTGGTCGCGGGTAGGCGCAGGCTCGGTGACGGTGGTCTTGCCTTCGGCATACAGACCGGCCAGCAGCAGGCAAGATTTGACCTGGGCACTGGCCATCGGCAGCGTGTAGGTCAGCCCCTTGAGCGTGTGGCCACCGCGGATGGCCAGCGGCGGACGGCCTTCAGGGCCAGTCTCGACCACCGCACCCATTTCGCGCAGCGGGTTGGCCACACGGTTCATAGGGCGCTTGGACAGCGAGGCGTCGCCGGTCATGGTCACGTCGAACGACTGGCCGGCCAGCAGGCCCGACAGCAGGCGCATCGACGTGCCGGAGTTACCCACGTATAGCGGGCCGGGTGGTGGCTTGAGGCCGTGCAGGCCGACACCGTGAATGGTCACGCGACCATGGCTGGGGCCTTCGATGACCACACCCATGTCACGAAATGCCTGCAGGGTCGCCAGTGCATCCTCACCTTCGAGGAAACCCTCGACCTCGGTGGTGCCTTCGGCCAGCGAGCCGAGCATGATCGAGCGGTGGGAAATCGACTTGTCGCCCGGTACACGGATGCGTCCGGACAGGCGGCCACCTGGTTGGGCCAGGAAAATCAGATCGTTGGCGTTCATAGCGTCCACATAGGCCCGGCGGGCCAGGATTTTACTGAAATGCTCGCGGGCCACCCGAGCGCGGGTGAATACACCCAGCAGCTGGTGCCCGTCCCCTTCAGCGATCGCGTCGCGCAAGGCGTCGAGATCACTGCGATATGTATCAAGCGTGCGCAGCACAGCGTCGCGGTTGGCAAGAAAGATGTCATGCCACATGGTCGGGTCGCTACCAGCGATCCTCGTGAAATCGCGGAAGCCCCCCGCAGCGTACCGGAAGATCTCGAGGTTTTCATCGCGCTTGGCAAGCGAATCGACCAGGCCAAAGGCCAGCAGGTGCGGCAGGTGGCTAGTGGCGGCCAGCACTTCGTCATGGCGCTCGACCGGCATGTGCTCGACGTCTGCGTCCAGCGCACGCCACAGGCGGTCGACCAGGGCCAGCGCGGCTGGGTCGGTTTCCGCCAACGGCGTGAGGATGACCTTGTGACGGCGGAACAGCGCGGCGTTGGAGGCCTCCACCCCGCTCTGCTCGGAACCGGCGATGGGGTGGCCCGGGACGAAGCGCGGCAGGCGCGCACCGAAGACGGCGCGCGCTTCACGCACCACGTTGCCCTTGGCGCTGCCGACGTCGGTAATGATGGCAGCGCCAAGGTCCAGCTGCGCCAGGCGCGTCAGGAGCTTTTCCATGGCCAGGATCGGCACCGCCAACTGGATAACGTCGGCGCCCATACAAGCGGCGGCGAGGTCTTCTTCGCAGCGGTCGACCACGCCCAGGGCCACGGCCTGCTTGCGCGAGGGGGCATCCAGATCGACACCGACCACTTCGCGGCACAGGCCGCTTTCACGCAGGCCCTTGGCGAACGAGCCACCGATCAGGCCGAGGCCGACCACGACCAGCCGGTTGATGATTGGCGCGGGTTTGGTTTTTGCTGCTTTTACCACTGGTGCGAACCCTGTTCAGAAATCTAGACAGCCTGTTAGGGCCATTGGGGCTGCTTTGCAGCCCATCGCCGGCAAGCCAGCTCCTACAGGGACCGTGCAAACCTGAAAGTTGCCCGGCCCCTGCGAGGCCACTGGGACACTGCAAACCTGCGAGCTTGCGCTGTACTTGTGGGGGCTGGCTTGCCGGCGATGGGCCGCAGAGCGGCCCCATTGGCCTTGAATCAAAGCACCGCCTTCGGATACGAGCCCAGCACCTTCAGCGCCACAGCCTCCTGGCTGATCTGCTCGAGCACCGCCTTGATCAGTGGGTCGCGGTGGTGGCCGACGAAGTCGATGAAGAACACGTAGGTCCACTTGCCGCTGCGCGAGGGGCGGGTCTCGATGCGGGTCAGGTCGATGCCGTTCTGGTGGAACGGCACCAGCAGCTCGTGCAACGCACCCGGCTTGTTGCTCATCGAAACAATGATCGAGGTCTTGTCGTCGCCGGTCGGCGGCACTTCCTGGCTGCCGATCATCAGGAAGCGCGTGGAGTTGTCCGGGCGGTCTTCAATCTTCTCGGCCAGGCGGGTCAGGCCATACAGGTTGGCCGCCATGTCACCGGCGATCGCCGCCGAATTCCACTCGCCCTTGACCCGTTTGGCGGCCTCGGCGTTGCTCGACACTGCCACGCGCTCCACGTTCGGGTAGTGCGCGTCCAGCCACTTGCGGCACTGGGCCAGCGACTGGGCGTGGGAGTAGATGCGGGTGATGCTGTCGGTCTTGGTGTTCTCGCCCACCAGCAGGTGGTGGTGAATACGCAGCTCGACTTCGCCGCAAATCACCATGTCGTGCTCGAGGAAGCTGTCCAGGGTGTGGCTGACCGCACCTTCGGTAGAGTTTTCCACCGGCACCACACCGAAGTTGACGGCACCGGCCGCCACTTCACGGAACACTTCGTCGATGGCAGCCATCGGCCGGCTGATTACCGCATGGCCGAAGTGCTTCATGGCCGCTGCCTGGGTGAAAGTACCTTCAGGGCCCAGGTAGGCGATTTTCAGCGGCTGCTCCAGGGCCAGGCACGACGACATGATTTCGCGGAACAGCCGCGCCATCTCTTCGTTGCCCAGCGGGCCCTTGTTGCGTTCCATCACGCGCTTGAGCACGGCGGCTTCACGCTCGGGGCGGTAGAAAACCGGCTTTTCGCCAGCTGGCAGCGAGGCAGTCTTGACCCGCGCCACTTCTTCGGCGCAACGGGCGCGGTCACTGATCAGCTCGAGAATCTTCTCGTCAAGGCTGTCGATGCGCACGCGCAGCGCCTTGAGTTCCTGTTCGGACATCAGCCGTGCTCCTTCTCGAATTCGGCCATGTAGCCAACCAAGGCTTCCACAGCCTCGAGGCCCAAGGCGTTGTAGATGGAAGCGCGCATGCCGCCCACCGAGCGGTGGCCCTTGAGGTTGAGCAGGCCGCGGGCATCGGCGCCAGCGAGGAAGGCCTTGTCCAGGCGCTCGTCAGCCAGGCGGAACGGCACGTTCATCCACGAACGGGCGTTGACGCTGATCGGGTTGGTGTAGAAATCGCTGTTGTCGATGAAGCCGTACAGGCGCTCTTTCTTGGCGCGGTTGCGCTGCTCCATGGCGTCGACGCCACCCTGCTCTTTCAGCCACTCGAAGACCAGGCCCGAGAGGTACCAGGAGTAGGTGGCCGGGGTGTTGTACATCGAACCGTTGTCGGCCGAGACCTTGTAGTCGAGCATGGTCGGGCAGCTGCTGCGGGCGCGGCCCAGCAGGTCTTCACGCACGATCACCACCACCAGGCCGCTCGGGCCGATGTTTTTCTGGGCACCGGCGTAGATCAGACCGAACTGTGACACGTCGATCGGGCGCGAGAGGATATCGGACGACATGTCGACCACCAGCGGCACGTCACCGGTCTGCGGCACCCAGTCGAACTGCAGGCCACCGATGGTTTCGTTGGACGCATAGTGCACGTAGGCCGCATTGCTGGTCAGGTTCCACTCGTTCTGGCCCGGGATGGCCAGGTAGTCGAACGGCTTGGCGCTGGCGGCGACGTTGACGTTGCCGAAGCGGCGCGCTTCCTCGATGGCCTTCTTCGACCAGATGCCGGTCTCGATGTAGTCGGCGGTGCCGTTTTCCGGCAGCAGGTTCAGCGGGATTTCGGCGAATTGCTGGCTGGCGCCGCCCTGCAGGAACAGCACCTTGTAGTTGGAGGGGACGGACAGCAGGTCACGCAGGTCCTGCTCGGCCTTTTCGGCGATGGCCACGTAATCGTCGCTGCGATGGCTCATCTCCATCACCGACAAGCCCTTGCCGTGCCAGTCCAGCATCTCGGCCTGGGCGCGCTGCAAGACAGCGTCAGGAAGCGCGGCAGGGCCTGCGCAGAAGTTAAAGGCTCGTTTGCTCACATCCACTCTCGCTCTGCCAAATGGTACAAATTCTAAATTCAGTGCTGACCCGATGAATCTGTGTCACCTGCCATGGGCCTGCCCTGCAGGCCATCGCCGGCAAGCCAGCTCCCACAGGGAACGCACAAACTTCAGGCTGGCGCTTTACCTGTGGGAGCCTGGCTTGCCGGCGATGGGCCGCACAGCGGCCCCAAAGGCCTGCTGTCATCAGTCAAACGGGGCGACCTTGGTCGCCCCGTTCGGGTTTTACGCTTGCTTATTCCTGCGGGGCCTCTTCGGCACCAGCAGCTTCATCGTCGGGCGCATCGGCCTCGACGCCCTCCTCGTCGTTCTCGATCACATCATCGAGCTCTTCCTCGGATGGCTCCTGGATACGCTCCAGACCTACCAGCGTCTCGTCGGTCGCCAGCTTGATCAGGGTCACGCCCTGGGTGTTGCGGCTGAGGCTGGACACCTCGCCAACCCGGGTACGCACCAGCGTGCCCTGGTCGGAGATCAGCATGATCTCTTCGCCTTCCTGCACCTGGATGGCACCGACCAGCAGGCCGTTGCGCCCTTTGGTACCCATGGCGATCACGCCCTGGCCACCACGGCCGCGACGCGGGAACTTGGACAGCGGGGTGCGCTTGCCAAAGCCACGCTCGGAGGCGGTAAGGATCTGCGCGCCGGACTCGGGGATCAGCATGGAGATGATCTGCTGCCCCTTGCCCAGCTTCATGCCGCGCACGCCACGGGCGGTACGACCCATTTCGCGCACCACGCTTTCAGCGAAGCGGATCACCTTGCCGGCGTCGGAGAACATCATGACTTCCTTGGCACCGTCGGTGATGGCCGCAGCAATCAGGGTGTCACCTTCTTTAAGCTTCAGCGCGATCAGGCCGTTGGAGCGCGGGCGGGCGAACTGCACCAGCGGGGTCTTCTTGACGGTGCCGGAGGCAGTGGCCATGAAGATATACGCGCCGGTCGGCTCTGCCACCCACTCCGGGGTATCGCCTTCTTCTTCGTCGACTTCTTCAGGCTCTACCAGCTCACCTTCGAGCACGGTGTCATCGGCGTCTTCCAGTTCTTCGTCGAGGTCGGCGTTCTGCTGCAGGGCCTCGAGGTCGATCTGCAGCATGGCGGTGATGCGCTCACCCTCCTCCAGCGGCAGCAGGTTGACCAGCGGGCGACCACGGGCAGCACGCGACGCTTCCGGGATTTCGTAGGTCTTCTTCCAGTACACCTTGCCCTTGCTGGAGAACAGCAACAGGGTGGCGTGGCTGTTGGCGACCAGCAGGTGCTCGATGTAGTCCTCGTCTTTCACACCGGTCGCCGACTTGCCCTTGCCGCCACGGCGCTGAGCCTGGTAGGCCGACAATGGTTGGGTCTTGGCATAGCCACCGTGGGAGATGGTCACCACGCGCTCTTCTTCCGGGATCATGTCGCCGTAGTTGAGGTCGTGGCTGGCATTGAGGATTTCAGTGCGACGCACATCGCCGTACTCGGCGCGGATCGCTTCCAGCTCTTCGCGGATCACTTCCATCAGGCGCTCGGCGCTGCTGAGGATGCGGATCAGCTCGCCGATCTGCTCGAGGATTTCCTGGTACTCGGCCAGCAGCTTCTCGTGCTCCAGGCCGGTCAGGCGGTGCAGGCGCAGGTCGAGGATGGCCTGGGCCTGTTCCGGCGACAGGTAATACTTGCCTTCGCGCAGGCCGTACTGCTCCGGCAGGTCTTCAGGGCGGCAGGAATCGGCGCCGGCGCGCTCGACCATGACCTGCACGGCACTGGATTCCCACGGCGTGGTGATCAGCGCTTCCTTGGCCTCGGACGGCGTCGGCGAAGCCTTGATCAGGGCGATGACCGGGTCGATGTTGGACAGCGCGACCGCCTGGCCTTCAAGGATATGGCCGCGTTCGCGGGCCTTGCGCAGCTCGAACACGGTACGCCGGGTCACCACTTCACGGCGGTGACGTACGAACGCTTCAAGCAGGTCCTTGAGGTTGAGCAGGCGCGGACGACCGTCGATCAGGGCAACCACGTTGATGCCGAACACGCTCTGCAGCTGGGTTTGCTGGTAGAGGTTGTTGAGCACCACCTCGGGCACCTCGCCGCGACGCAGCTCGATGACGATGCGCATGCCGTCCTTGTCGGACTCGTCACGCAGCTCGGTGATGCCTTCGATCTTCTTCTCTTTGACCAGCTCGGCGATCTTTTCGATCAGGCGCGCCTTGTTCAGCTGGTACGGCAGCTCGGTAATCACGATCTGCTGGCGGCCACCGACCTTGTCGATGTCTTCGATTTCGGAGCGGGCGCGCATGTAGATGCGGCCACGGCCGGTGCGATAGGCCTCGATGATGCCCTGGCGACCGTTGATGATGCCGGCAGTCGGGAAGTCTGGTCCGGGGATGAACTGCATCAGCTCATCGATGGTGACTTCCGGGTTGTCGATCAGCGCAAGGCAGCCGTCGATGACCTCACCGAGGTTGTGTGGCGGGATGTTGGTCGCCATGCCCACGGCGATACCGCTGGAGCCGTTGACCAGCAGGTTCGGGATACGGGTCGGCATGACCGCCGGGATCTGCTCGGTGCCGTCGTAGTTGGGCACCCAGTCGACGGTTTCCTTGTGCAGGTCGGCCAGCAGCTCGTGGGCCAGCTTGGTCATGCGCACTTCGGTGTATCGCATGGCCGCAGCGTTGTCGCCGTCCACCGAACCGAAGTTGCCCTGGCCGTCGACCAGCAGGTAACGCAGCGAGAACGGCTGGGCCATACGCACGATGGTGTCGTAGACCGCAGTGTCGCCGTGCGGGTGGTACTTACCGATCACGTCACCGACCACACGGGCGGATTTCTTGTACGGTTTGTTCCAGTCGTTGCCCAGTTCGCTCATCGCATAGAGAACGCGACGATGCACGGGCTTCAAGCCGTCACGTGCATCGGGCAGCGCTCGCCCGACAATCACGCTCATCGCGTAGTCGAGGTAAGACTGTCTCAGTTCGTCTTCGATATTGACCGGGAGGATTTCTTTGGCCAGTTCGCCCATGAGAAGCCTGATTCCTTTTTCTGGTGAAACTTCGCAGCTCCATCAAGGGCCGAACGAAGCTCGCCGCCGCAGCGTATAAGCGTGCGACGACTTACGACAAATCAATGAGTTGTGCCATGGATCTGCGCAATGAAGGCCGCCGTGATGGGCGGTCTTGGAAACTGCCGGATGTTACCACAAAGGCGGGGCAGTGGGGAGATGTGGCGGGTAGCAAGAAGTGGGTTTGAATCTTGATTTTTTGTTGCCTGTGCCCCCGCGAAGAGGCCGGCACAATTATCAATGCAACCGCTTGCGACACATCAACTGCGCCAGCTTGGCCGTATCCGGACGCTCGACAATCCCGCGCTCGGTCACAATTACATCGATCAGGTCAGCCGGGGTCACATCGAATACCGGGTTGAACACTTCGACATCCGGCGCCACCCGGGTACCGGCATAGTCCAGCAACTCATCGGCCTCACGCTCTTCCAGCGGAATCTCCTCGCCAGTAGCCAGGTTGAGGTCGATGCTGGTGCTCGGCGCGACCACCATGAACCGCACCCCATGGTGCATGGCACTGACCGCCAGCTGGTAGGTGCCGATCTTGCTGGCCACATCGCCGTTTGCGGCAATGCAGTCCGCCCCCACCACCACCCAGGTAATGCCCTTGCTCTTCATCAGGTGAGCCAGCGCCGAGTCGGCGCACAAGGTCACCGGGATGCCTTCGTTGGCCAGTTCCCAGGCGGTCAGCCGCGAGCCTTGCAGCCACGGACGGGTCTCGCCGGCATATACCCGCTCGACCATGCCTTCCAGATAGCCCGCGCGAATCACCCCCAACGCGGTGCCGAAACCGCCACTGGCCAGGGCACCGGCGTTGCCGTAGGTGAGCAGGGCCTGGGCATTGCCCTGGTGCCGGCGGATCAGCTCGATGCCGTACTGCGCCATCGTCAGGTTGGCTTCACGGTCGCTTTCATGAATGGCCACGGCTTCGGCCTCCAGCGCCCGCAGCACGTCTTCGCCCTGGCGCAGCCGCAGCAGGCGCTCGCGCATGCGGTTCAGCGCCCAGAACAGGTTGGCGGCGGTGGGGCGCGCCTCGGCCAGGCTGAGGAAGTCTTCTTCGAGGTCCATTTCCCAGTCACCGCCCTCGGCCAGCCGCTCTTCCAGCGCCAGTACCAGGCCGTAGGCTGCGGCAACGCCGATGGCCGAGGCGCCGCGCACCGCCATGTCGCGGATGGCTGCGGCCACCTGCGCGACATTGTCGCAGGCCAGCCAGCGCTCCTCGGACGGCAACAGGCGCTGGTCGAGCAGGTGCAGGACGCCGCCCTGCCAGCGGATCCCGGTCACCTTCTCCGCCGCCAAAAGTCGCTCGCGCATCGCCTCTCCCCGTCGTTCGGATATCAAAAGCCGGCGATTATAGCGACCCTCGGCCCTGAGCGCTCGGGTATACTCCTGCGCAATTTTGCGAAGTTTCAGAGGACTGTTCAATGAGCAACGTCGACCGCGCCGAAATCGCCAAGTTCGAAGCGCTGGCCCACCGCTGGTGGGACCGCGAAAGCGAGTTCAAGCCGCTGCACGAAATCAACCCGCTGCGCGTCAACTGGATCGATGAACGCGCCAGCCTGGCCGGCAAGAAAGTGCTGGACGTGGGTTGCGGCGGCGGCATCCTCAGCGAAGCGATGGCCCTGCGCGGCGCCACGGTGACCGGTATCGACATGGGCGAGGCGCCCCTGGCCGTGGCCCAGCTGCACCAGCTGGAATCGGGCGTGCAGGTGGACTACCGGCAGATCACCGCCGAAGCCCTGGCCGAAGAAATGCCCGAACAGTTCGACGTGGTCACCTGCCTGGAAATGCTCGAGCACGTGCCCGACCCGTCTTCGGTGATTCGCGCCTGCTACCGCATGGTCAAGCCCGGCGGCCAGGTGTTCTTCTCCACCATCAACCGCAACCCCAAGGCCTACCTGCTGGCCATCGTCGGCGCCGAGTACATCCTCAAGATGCTGCCGCGCGGTACCCACGACTTCAAGAAGTTCATCCGCCCGTCCGAGCTGGGCGCGTGGAGCCGCGATGCCGGCCTGCAGGTGAAGGACATCATCGGTCTCACCTACAACCCGCTGACCAAGCACTACAAGCTGGCCAGCGACGTTGACGTCAACTACATGATCCAGACCCTGCGCGAGGAATGAGCATGCGTTTGCGAGCAGTACTCTTCGACATGGACGGCACCTTGCTCGACACGGCGCCGGACTTCATCGCCATTTGCCAGGCCATGCTCGCCGAACGCGGCTTGCCGGCCATTGACGACCAGCGCATCCGCGACGTGATTTCCGGGGGCGCCCGTGCCATGGTCGCCGCCACCTTTGCCATGAACCCGGAGGCAGAAGGCTTCGAGGCCCTGCGCCTGGAGTTTCTGGAGCGCTACCAGCGCGACTGCGCGGTGCACAGCAAACTGTACGACGGCATGGCCGAGCTGCTGGGCGACATCGAGAAGGGCAACCTGCTGTGGGGCGTGGTCACCAACAAGCCGGTGCGCTTCGCCGAGCCGATCATGCAGCAACTGGGCCTGGCCGAGCGTTCGGCGCTGCTGATCTGCCCGGACCACGTGAAAAACAGCAAGCCCGACCCCGAGCCACTGATCCTGGCCTGCGCCACCCTGGGCCTGGACCCGGCCAGCGTGTTGTTCGTCGGTGACGACCTGCGCGACATCGAGTCTGGCCGCGATGCCGGCACCCGCACGGCGGCCGTGCGCTACGGCTATATTCATCCAGAGGACAACCCCAACAACTGGGGTGCCGACGTGGTGGTGGACCACCCGCTGGACCTGCGCAAAGTGATCGACAGCGCGCTGTGCGGCTGCTGAACCCCGCCTGGACCGCAGCACAGTCCCCGTGGGAGCGGTGCTGCGCCAACGAACACGAAGGACAGAACCATGTTCGACTACACCGCCCGCCCCGACCTGCTGCAAGGCCGGGTCATCCTGGTTACCGGTGCCGGCCGCGGCATTGGCGCCGCTGCTGCCAAGGCCTACGCCGCGCTGGGCGCCACTGTGCTGCTGCTGGGCAAGACCGAGGCCAACCTGAACGAGGTGTATGACCAGATCGAAGCCGCCGGGCATCCGCAGCCGGTGGTGATCCCGTTCAACCTGGAAACCGCCCTGCCCCATCAGTACGACGAGCTGGCCGTGATGATCGAGGACCAGTTCGGCCGCCTCGACGGCCTGCTCAACAACGCCTCGATCATCGGCCCGCGCACGCCGCTGGAGCAGCTGTCGGGTGAAAACTTCATGCGGGTGATGCACATCAACGTCGATGCCACCTTCATGCTCACCAGCACCCTGTTGCCGCTGCTGAAACTGTCGGAAGACGCCTCCGTGGTGTTCACCAGCAGCAGCGTCGGGCGCAAGGGGCGGGCTTACTGGGGCGCCTACGGGGTGTCGAAGTTCGCCACCGAAGGCCTGATGCAGACCCTGGCCGATGAACTGGAGGGTGTGGCGCCGGTGCGCTCCAACAGCATCAACCCGGGCGCCACGCGCACGGCGATGCGGGCCCAGGCTTACCCCAGCGAAAACCCGCAGAACAACCCGCTGCCCGAAGAGATCATGCCGGTGTATGTATACCTGATGGGGCCGGACAGCAAGGCGGTGAATGGGCAGGCGCTGAACGCCCAGTAAAGCTTTTGCCTGTCCGGCCCCTATCGCCGGCAAGCCAGCTCCCACAGGATCACCTCAAGCCAGGGCAATGCGGGACCCCTGTAGGAGCTGGCTTGCCGGCGATGGGGCCGGCACAGACGAACGGTCAGCCCGCCGCCAACGCCGGGCGCATACGCCCCTGCTGGCGCCCTTCCAGCTGCATGCACCGCTCCAGGAACAGGTACATGCAGTCATAACTCTTGCAAATCGCCCGGCGTAGCTCGGTTCGCAAGCCCAGGGTCGGGTTCTCGCCAGCCAGGGTACAGATGATCTCCAGCGCCTCCCACGGGTGCGCATCATCGTACTGGGCGTGCATCTTCAGCCACTTCATCGCCCGCTTGCGCTGATCCTCCGGGAACCCCTGCGCATAGGTATCGGTAGAGCACACCACCGCCGACCATTCGCCGGTCGCACCTTCGATGGCATAGTTGGTGGCCGCCATGGAAATGGCCAGGTTCTCGGTAGCGCACACGCGCCAGCACCAGTCGTTCAAGCCGTTCAGCTCGGGCGGCACTTCCTGCGCCTGCAACTCGTGCAGGTGCACGCCGTGGGCCTGGCACCAGTTCACCCAGTAGTCGGCGTGGTTGAGCTCGACACGGATGTTGCGCATCAACCAGCGCCGCGCCATGTCTTCGCCCTGATGCCGGCCGTAGCGGGTCTTGGTCAGGTTATGGGCCATGTACAGCGAGAACTGCTCTACCACCGGCCAGCCACCGATCAGGTACTGGCGGATGGTCGACTGCTTCAGCTGGCCATCGCGAAGGCGCGTGTAGAACTCATGCTCGACCACCCGGCGCTTGCTTTCTCGGCAGTCTTCAATCAGTTGCTGGGCCCATTGGGGGTAGCTGGCGGGATCCATCAAAGGCCCGATACGGATGAATGCATCAATCACTTTCAGCTCCTTGATCCTTGTGATTTCTAGCTAGCGAAAGGTGCCAGGCGCCCGCTGCAACAGAGGCCGGGCGGCGATCCGTTGGCGCTGCAGACTGTCACAGGTGAACACCTGAGGGCGTTCGATCAGGTAGCCCTGGGCGTAATCCACGCCTATTTCCTGCAGGGCCTGCTCGATCAAGGGTGTTTCGACAAACTCGGCAATGGTGCGCTTGCCCATCACATGGCCGATGTGGTTGATGACCTCGACCATGGCCCGGTTGACCGGGTCGTCGAGCATGTCCTTGACGAAACTGCCGTCGATCTTGAGGAAATCCACGGGCAAATGCTTGAGGTAGGCGAACGAGGACATGCCGGCGCAGAAATCATCGAGCGAGAACCTGCAGCCCAGCCCCTTTAACTCGTTGATGAAGCGGATAGCGCTGCCCAGGTTGGCAATGGCGCTGGTTTCGGTGATTTCGAAACAGATCATGCGCGGCGGAATGGCGTACTCGACAAACAGCCGCTGCAGGTATTCGAGGAACTTGTCGTCACCAATGCTCGACCCCGAAAGGTTGATGGCGCAGATCGACAACGGCCCTTCGCGCCCTTCGTCCAGGCACTGGCGAATGACCTGGAACACATTGCGCACCACCCAGCGGTCCAGCGCGGTCATCAGGCCATAGCGCTCCGCCGCCGGGATGAAGCTGCTGGGCAGGATGGTGCGCCCGCTTTCATCGTGCAGGCGCAACAGGATCTCGATATGGCCCGGGCCTTCGAACGATTTCAGCGGGGCGATTTCCTGCGCGTACAGGCAAAAGAGGTTTTCTTCCAGGGCCACATGCAAGCGCTGGATCCAGGCCATTTCGCCAAAGCGCATGGACAACTCGCTGTCGTCGGCGTGGTACACCTGCACGCGGTTGCGGCCCTTCTCCTTGGCCATGTAGCAGGCCATGTCGGCGGCGCGCAGCGAAGTCTCCAGGGTGCCGGGCGCCTGGGCCATGTGCACCAGGCCAATGCTGACCGTGGTGACGAACGGCCGGCCTTTCCAGACAAAGTGCAAACTCTGCACCATCTGCCGCAGTTGCTCGGCAATGCGCTCGGCCTGGTCGGGCGGGCAGTTTTCCAGCAGCACGCCAAATTCGTCGCCGCCCAGCCGCGCCAGGGTGTCGCCTTCGCGCAAGCCGGATTGCAGCACGGCGCAGATGTGCCGCAGCAACTCGTCGCCGGCGGCATGCCCGCAGGTGTCGTTGACCAGCTTGAACTGGTCGAGGTCGAGGAACATCAGCGAATGCCGCCCAGCCTGGCGCGCCAGGCCATTGAGCGCCTGCTCCAGGCGGTATTCGAACTCGCGGCGGTTGGCCAGACCGGTCAGGGCGTCGTGGGTGGCCTGCCAGGACAGGTTGGCGATGTACTGGCGCTCCTGGGTCATGTCGTGCAGCACCAGCACCATACCGCTGACCTGGCCCTCATTGACGATTGGCGAGCCCACCAGGTTGATCGACACGGTGCTGCCATCCAGGCGCTGGATCAGCCGGGCATGCTCGGCGCCGCCCTTGAGGCTGCCGCTAAGTACCTGCTCGACCAGGCTGCGGTCATCCTCCTCGGCATGTTCGTCAACCAGGCTGAACAGCGCCGACAGCGGCAGTCCCTGGGCCTGGCCGGCCTGCCAGTGGGTCAGTTGCTCGGCGGCCGGGTTCATGTAGCCGATGTAGCCCTCCACATCGGTGGTAATCACCGCATCGCCAATGGCCTGCAGGGTGATTTGCGCGCGCTCTTTTTCTTCCTGCAGAGCGCTGGCGAAGGCCTGCCGCTGGGCCAGCAGCTTGCTCGAACGACGCCAAGCGATGGCAATCAGAAACAGCGCGGTCAGCAGGTTGGTGATCAGCAGCACCCGCAGCAGCATGCGCGAGCCTTCGCCCAAGGCATCGCTGAACGCTTTCGCGGCCGGCGTGACGCCTTCGTTGATGGCAACGATACGGGCCTGCCAGTCATCGACCGTGCGCGCATCCACCGGCGGGCCGCTGCTGAAGCGCTGGCGCACTTCGCCGGCCAGTACATCCAGCTTGGCCAGGTACTCGTCGCCAATGTTCCAGAAGTCGATGGCGGTCTGCATGTAGCTGACGTTACGGAAGTTGCGGTAGAACCAGATGATCCGCTCGACATCGTCGGGGTGGTTGCCACCTTGCAGCACAGCCTGGCGCGCGGCGTCCAGGTCGGGCCGCGGGTGGTCCAGCACTTCGCGCACCTGCTGGTCGCCCTGGGGCACGGTGATGGCCTGGCGATAGCGCTGATAGGTGCTATCGTCGCGGTTTTCGGCATACAGGGTGAGGTAGTAGATGGCGTCTTTCTGCGCCTTGGACCACAGGCTTTCGCCCGCAACATAGGCGCGCACGGCCGAGAGCGTATAAAGACTGAGGCTGCCCAGCGCCACCTGGAAGACCACGACGGCGATGAAGGGCCAGGTAATGCCGAGCAACTTTGGCGCTTCTAGAGTGCGATGTCCCTTCATGGAGTCCCTGTCACAGAGCAGATAAGGCGCAAATCAACCCAGACAAGCACAGCGTAGGCCATTTGCCATCTTCGTGGAGGGGATTTTTATGACAGAAAACCGGGAATTTTTACGGCCTGTGCTGGCTTGAGGTTCAGCTCTGCTGGAGATGTCCGTAGAGCTTGGCATACAGCCCACCGTCGGCAATCAGTTGCTGATGGTCACCGTCTTCGGCCACATGCCCGCCATCGAACACCAGCACCCGGTCAGCCTGCTTCACCGCCGACAGCCGGTGGGCGATGATCAGCGTGGTACGGCCGCTGAGGAAGCGCGCCAGGGCCTGGTGCAGGTTGTACTCGGTAGCGGCGTCCAGGGCCGAGGTGGCCTCGTCGAGGATCACCACCTTGGGCTCGGCCAATACCATGCGGGCAATTGCCAGGCGCTGGCGCTGGCCACCCGACAAACGCACACCCGAGCGCCCCACCACGCTGTCCAGGCCCTGCGGCAAGGCGGCGATGGTGGCATCCAGCTGGGCAATGCGCAGCGCCTGCCAGCAAGCCTCGTCACTGCAATCGCGGCCCATGCTCAGGTTGGCACGCACGCTGTCGTTGAACAGCGACGGGTGCTGCAACACCACTGCGACGTTTTCACGCAGGGTTTCCAGGCCGATTTCCTGCAGGCTGGCACCGCCAAAGCGGATGGTGCCGGCCTGGGCGCTGTAAAGCCCCAGCAACAGCTGCACAAGGGTGCTCTTGCCACCGCCGCTGGCACCTACGATGGCCACTTTTTCGCCCGGGGCAATGGACAGGTCGAGGTGCTCCAGCACCGGTTCGTCGGCATAGGCAAAGCGCAGATCGCGCACATCGATACCCACTGTCTCGCGCCCGGCGAACGGGTCGCTGGCAGCCGGGTATTGCGGTTCGTCGGCCCGCGCCAGCAGCTCGTTGAGCCGGCTCAATGCGCCGCCAGCGGCATAGTAGGCGTACTGCAGGTTGAGCAGCTGCTCCACTGGCCCGATCATGAACCACAGGTAGCTGAACACTGCCAGCATCTGCCCGATCGACAGGTCGGAGAACAGCACGGTCAACATGGCCGCAGCCCGGAAGATATCGATGCCGAACTGGAACAGCAAGCCACTGGCACGGCCGCTGGCGTCGCTCTTCCATTGCGAATCCACGGCGAAGTCGCGCACTTCGCGGGCACGCAGGCCCAGGCGGCCGAGGAAGTAGCCCTGGCGGTTGCTGGCGCGGATCTCCTGGATGGCATCGAGGGTTTCGGTCAGCGCCTGAGTGAAGCGTGCGGTGCTGTCGTTCTCGAGCTTTTTCAGGTGCTTGACGCGCTTGCCCAGCTGTACGGTGAAATAGATCACCAGCGGGTTGAACAGCAAGATCAGCAGGGCCAGCTGCCAGTGCATCCAGATCAGGATGGCCGCGGTGCCGGTCAAGGTCAGCATGGCCACCAGGAAGCGGCTGAGGGTTTCGCCGACGAATTTGTCGAGGGTGTCCAGGTCGGTGACCAGGTGAGTGGTGACCGTGCCGCTGCCCAGGTCTTCGTATTCCTTCAGCGAAATCCGCTTCAGCCGCTCGATCAGGCGAATGCGCAGGCGGTACACGATGTCCTTGGCCAGACCCGCGAACAGCTTGGCCTGGACCACATTGAACGCCAGCGCCGCCAGGCGCAGGCAAAGCGTGAGGCACAGCATCAAGCCGATATAACCGGCCGCTACCTGCCAACCGGACGGCAGCAGGTTGTTCATCCATTTCAGCGCGGCATCACCATGACCCAGCAGCACTTCATCGACCAACAGTGGCAGCAGCAACGGAATGGGCACGCTGCAGCACGCTGCCAGTACGGCGATGAGGTTGGCAGACCAGAGGTTTTTCTTGTGGTGCAGGGCCAGACGGCGAATTTCCGCCCAGCTCAGTCGATCGGCCGCAGCGCACGGCTTGCCCGGTACCGGGTCGGGTGACCCAGGCACATCAAGCACAGGCGGCCTGCTGCAACCAGCGGCCAAGCAACGGCTGCAGGCTGTCCAGCGGCTGGTAGCCGTTGGTCAGCAAGGCCAGCTGGCCGTGGCGCTCGGCCAGCAGGGTCGGGAACCCGGCAATGCCCAGGTCCTGGGCCCAGCTGAAATCGGCAGCGGTCGCGGCGCGGGTGTCGGCGCCGGCGAAGGCCTGGGCGAACACGGCGCGGTCGAAGCCCGCCTGTTCGGCCAGGTCGACCAGCTGCGGCGCGGTGGTCACATCCATGCCTTGCTCATAGAACCCGCGCTGGATCAGCGCCAGCAACGGCCAGACGCGCTCGGCGTCCAGCTCGCGGGCCGTGACCAGGGCGCGGCAGGCAGGCTCGGTGTCGTAGACGAAACCGTCGGGCATGGCACCCTCGAAACGGAACGGCTGGCCGGTCGCTTCAGCCACCGCCTGCCAGTGTTCGAGGATGTACTTGCGGGTAGAGCTGTCCAGCGCGCTGCCGCCGGTGCGCAGCCCGCCTGGCACCACACGGGTGGGCACGCCGGCCTCACGCGCCTGGGCGATCAGGGCCGCGGCCACTGGCGCGAAACCCCAGCACCAGGAGTACATCGGGTCCATCACATAGATCAGGCGTGCAGACATGCATCAGGCCTCGGCTTTGTAGTTGAAACCGATCGGGTGCGGCAGGTTGCGCGCCTTGGCCAGTTCGATCTGCTTCTGCCGGTCGATGGCACTGCGCCGGGTCTTTTCGCTCAGGGTGTCCCAGCAATGCGGGCAGCTGACACCTGGCGAATAGTGCTCGGACGCGCGCTCCTCTGCATTGATCGGGTGGCGGCAGGCGTGACACTGGTCGTACTCGCCTTCGCTCAGGTCATGGCGCACCGTGACGCGGTTGTCGAAGACGAAGCAGTCGCCGTCCCACAGGCTTTGTTCCTGAGGCACTTCTTCGAAGTATTTCAGGACGCCGCCTTTAAGATGATAGACCTCCTCGAAGCCTTCACCGAGCATGTAGCTGGAAGCTTTTTCACAACGAATGCCGCCGGTGCAGAACATGGCAACCTTCTTGTGCTTGCTCGGGTCGAAGTTGGCCTTGATGTACTCGGGGAACTCGCGGAAGGTTTCGGTCTTGGGATCGAGGGCGCCCTTGAAGGTGCCGATGGCCACTTCGTAGTCGTTGCGGGTGTCGATCAGCAGCACTTCAGGGTCGCTGATCAGGGCGTTCCAGTCCTTGGGCTCGACGTAGGTGCCGACGGCCTGGTTCGGGTCCACGCCCGGCACGCCGAGGGTGACGATCTCTTTCTTGAGCTTGACCTTGGTGCGGTAGAACGGCTGCTCATCGCAGTACGACTCTTTATGGTCGACGTCGACCAGGCGTGGGTCGGTGCGCAGCCAGGCCAGCAGGCCATCGATGCCTTCGCGGGTGGCCGACACGGTGCCGTTGATGCCCTCATGGGCAAGCAGCAGGGTGCCTTTGACGTTGTTGTTTACCATGGCCTCGAGCAGCGGCTCGCGCAGCTCGACGTAGTCTTGCAGGGTGACGAACTTGTACAGCGCCGCGACGACGATCGGTTGAGACATGAAGCAGGATCTCCAGGTGGGTGCCCTCGTAAGGGGCGGACCGGGTTGTGCAAAAAACAGGGGGCCGCTGTGCGGTCCATCGCCGACAAGCCAGCTCCCACAGATACTGCACCACTCTCAAGTAGGGCGCTTTACCTGTGGGAGCTGGCTTGCCGGCGATGGGCTGCACAGCAGCCCCCTTTTGGGATGTAGCGAATTCTACCAGAACAACAGCAAGGTTTCAGTGCCCGCCGCCCGCGCACACCGGCGAGGCCGGTGCAACACCGACCTTGGTCCACTCTTCGCCGGTATAGGTATGAATGGCCAGGGCATGGATCTGCCCCATCAGCTCACCCATGGTGGCGTACACCTTCTGGTGGCGCTTGACGCTGTTCAACCCGGCAAACTGCTCGCTGACGATCACTGCCTTGTAGTGGGTCTCCTGACCACGACTGTGCATGTGACTTTCATCGAGCACCTGCAGATGTTGCGGCGCCAGGGCTGCCAGCTGCTGTTCGATACGCTGTTGCATGGTCATTGCGGCGTTCTCACTTTTTCGCCGGAACGGCGGCCCTGCCTGCGTTCGGGTCCAGTTCCTTGGTCATGTCTTCGAGCAGCTTGTTGACCACAGGTACCGCAGGCTCCAGGCTCTGCTGGGTCAGCTGGGCCGACTGCTGGGTGACCTTGGGCATTTCACGCAGCACTTTCTTGCCCAGCGGCGATTCGTAGAACTTGACCAGGTCCTTGAGCTCCTGCTCGGTGAAGGTCTGGGTGTACAGGTCGACCATCTTCGGCTTCAGCTTGTTCCAGCCGATGGCGTTGTCCAGCGCGGCGTTGGCCTTGGCCTGGTAGCCTTCGAGTACCGGCTGCTTGCTGGCCGGGGCCTTGGTCTGAGCGAAGCGCTGGGCAAACATCTGCTGGACCTGCATGTACACCGGGGTGCCCAGCTTGTCGGCGTTGGCCAGGGTCAGGAATTTCTCGGCAGCAGCGTTGTGGCTGGCGGTGGCAGCGAGCACCTGGCCGCTGGCGCAAGCCAGGGCAACGGCGGCACAAAGGACACGGAGACGGGTCATTGCATTTCCTTCAAAGAGGGGGAGGCAGGTACCTCAGGGTAGAGCATTCTGCGCCGTGGTGGCGATGTGCTCAAGTGGCACGACGAGCGACGGAACCGCTCGGTCGAATCAGGGCCTAAACTGCGATTTCGAACTACACAGGAGTGCGTACAGAATGAGCCGTATCGAGACAGACAGCCTGGGCCCGGTCGAAGTTCCGGAGGACGCCTACTGGGGTGCGCAGACCCAGCGTTCGCTGATCAACTTTGCCATCGGCAAGGAACGCATGCCCCTCGCGGTGCTGCACGCCCTGGCGCTGATCAAGAAAGCCGCGGCGCGTGTCAACGACCGCAATGGCGACCTGCCGGCGGACATCGCCCGGCTGATCGAACAGGCCGCCGACGAGGTGCTGGACGGCCAGCACGATGACCAGTTTCCGCTCGTCGTGTGGCAGACCGGCAGCGGCACCCAAAGCAACATGAACGCCAACGAAGTAATCGCCGGGCGCGCCAACGAACTGGCCGGTAAAGGCCGGGGCGGCAAGGCGCCAGTACACCCTAACGATCACGTCAACCGCTCGCAGAGCTCCAATGACTGCTTCCCCACCGCCATGCACATTGCGGCAGCCCAGGCGGTGCATGACAAACTGCTACCTGCAATCGCCGAACTGTCCTCGGGGCTGGCGGAGCTGTCTGCACGCCACCACAAGCTGGTCAAGACCGGTCGCACGCACATGATGGACGCCACGCCGATCACCTTCGGCCAGGAAGTGTCCGCCTTCGTTGCCCAGCTGGACTATGCCCAGCGCGCCATCCGCGCCACCCTGCCAGCGGTGTGCGAGCTGGCCCAGGGCGGCACCGCCGTGGGTACCGGGCTCAACGCCCCGCATGGCTTTGCCGAAGCCATTGCCGCCGAGCTGGCGGCGCTGTCCGGGCTGCCGTTCGTCACCGCGCCAAACAAGTTTGCCGCCCTCGCCGGCCACGAACCGCTGACCAGCCTGGCGGGTGCCCTGAAGACCCTGGCCGTGGCCCTGATGAAAATCGCCAACGACTTGCGCCTGCTCGGCTCCGGCCCGCGCGCCGGGCTTGCCGAGGTACGCCTGCCGGCCAATGAACCAGGCAGCTCGATCATGCCGGGCAAGGTCAACCCTACACAGTGCGAGGCGCTGTCGATGCTGGCCTGCCAGGTGCTGGGCAATGATGCGGCGATTGGCTTTGCCGCCAGCCAGGGCCACTTGCAGCTGAACGTGTTCAAGCCGGTGATCATCCACAACCTGCTGCAGTCGATCGAATTGCTGGCCGATGGCTGCCGCAACTTCCAGCTGCACTGCGTGGCGGGTATCGAGCCGGATGCCGAGCAGATGGCCGCGCACCTGGAACGGGGGCTGATGCTGGTGACGGCGCTGAACCCGCATATTGGCTATGACAAGGCGGCGGAGATCGCCAAGAAGGCCTACAGCGAGGGCAAGACCCTGCGCGAGGCGGCGCTGGAGCTGAAGTACCTGACCAACGAGCAGTTCGACCAGTGGGTGCGGCCGGAGAACATGCTGGCACCGGGGGGCAAAGGATAAGCTCTTTATTACCCGTCCCGGCCCTATCGCCGGCAAGCCAGCTCCCACAGGGATCTCACATCTGTCAGGCCTGGGGTAATCCTGTGGGAGCTGGCTTGCCGGCGATAGGGCCGGGGCAGGCGATCAACGAGCCTGGGCCAGCCGCGCCCGTCTCGAGCGCCAGCTGGCCACCAGCGAGGGCCCCAGCGCCACCAGTGCCGAACCCAGCACCACGGTCACCGCCCCCACATAACCCAGGGCATTGATGTCCTCGGCATGCACATGCTCAGGCCATACCACCGCCGCCAGCGCCACCGCGACAAAGGTCACCAGCGGGGTCAGCGCCAGGGTGGCACTCACCCGCGACGCCTCCCAGTGCGCCAGCGCCTCGGCAAACGCGCCGTAGGCCACCAGGGTATTCAGGCAGCAGGCCAGCAACAGCCAGCCCTGCACCGGCGTCAGCTGCAAGGCTTGCAGCGGGTGCACCCAGGGCGTCAACAGCGCAGCGCAACTGAGGTAGATCACCATCATCACCTGCTGCGAATGCCAGACTGTCAGCAGCTGCTTCTGGCTCAGGGCGTAGAACACCCAGATGCTGGTCGCCAGCAGAATGGTCAGCACACCGGTGGTGTAGGTTCCCAGTGAAGTCAGCAGTTCTTCCAGGCGCTGGTTGAAAAACAGGCCAAAGCCCGCCAGCAGGATCAGCAGGCCCACGCCTTGCCCGAGGCTGAAGCGTTCACGGAACACGAACACGCTGGCCACCAGCAACAGCACCGGGCCAATCTGCACCACCAGCTGCGCGGTGCCCGGGCTGAGCAGGTTGAGGCCGATCAGGTACAGCACGTAGTTGCCCATCAGCCCGAGCACGGCCACCACCACCAGGCCCTTGCCACCGGCCGACAGCTTGCGCAATGACGGCAGCTGGCGCTTGGTCGCCAGCCAGACGAACAGCAGGCCGCCGGAGACCAGCAGGCGATACCAGGTGACCGTCACCGGGTCGACCACTTGCAGCACCTGCTTGAGCTTGATCGGCAAGATGCCCCAGAGCAGCGCGGTCAGAAGTGCCAGGAACAGGCCAAAGCCCCAGCGGCCGGAAGTGGTGTGCATAGCGTCCTCGATCAAGCCCGTGGTGGGGTGGTTGAATTCTACGGGCTTGGAGGGTGGGGGCGGTGGAGAGTGCCGAGAAAAGAATTCATCAGGTCATTCTTCTGGGGCATGGCTGGGCAAGCGTATGTCCTGTGCCGCCCCCTTCGCGGCGGTTCGACGCCTCGATGAACCGATCTCATAGAACTGCACATAACTTACTGATTCAGCAGGGACCATGTGGGAGCGGGCGTGCCCGCGAACACCGGCGCAGCCGGTGCCATGCACCGCGTTGGATTCTTCGCGGGCGCGCCCGCTCCCACAGGGTCCGCGGAGCGCCCAGCATTCACCCGCGAAGAGGCCAGAACAGGCAACCTACTTCTTGTGCTTGGCAAACGCCGCCTCAAGCGCCTGATTGATAGTGCGCAACACCTTCACCCGCGCCCAGCGCTTGTCGTTGGCCTCCACCAGCGTCCACGGTGCGATCTCGCTGCTGGTGCGGTCGACCATGTCGCCGACCGCCTGGGCGTAGTCGTCCCACTTTTCGCGGTTGCGCCAATCATCCTCGGTGATCTTGTAGCGCTTGAACGGGATCTGCTCGCGCTCTTCAAAACGCTCCAGCTGGGTCTGCTGGTCGATCGACAGCCAGAACTTGACCACCACCACGCCCGCATTCACCAACTGCTCTTCAAAATCGTTGATCTCGCTGTAAGCGCGCATCCAGTCCGCCGGGGTGCAAAAACCTTCCACCCGCTCCACCAGCACCCGGCCATACCACGAGCGGTCGAAGATGGTGAACTTGCCGCGCGCCGGAATATGCCGCCAGAACCGCCACAGGTAAGGCTGAGCACGCTCTTCTTCAGTGGGCGCGGCGATCGGCACAATGCGGTACTGGCGCGGGTCCAGCGCTGCCGCCACGCGGCGGATGGCACCGCCCTTGCCGGCCGCATCGTTGCCTTCGAATGCAGCTACCAGGGCATGCCGGCGCATGCGTTTGTCGCGCAGCAGGCCGGCCAGGCGGGCCTGCTCGGTGACCAGTTGTTCCTGGTAGTCTGGCTTGTCCAGGCGCAGGGTCATGTCCAGCGCGCCGAGCAGGCTGCGGTCGTCGATGCTGCGCCCCAGCGGCGCAACGTTGCCCTGGTGCTTGCCCTTCGGGTTGTTGGCCAGCGCTGCCTGCAGGCTTTCGAGCAGAATGCGCCCCACCGCCAGGCTGCGGTAGTTGGGATCGACACCTTCGACGATATGCCACGGTGCATAGTCGCGGCTGGTGCGACGCAGCACGCGCTCGCCAAAACGCACGAAACGGTCATAGGTTTCCGACTGCTGCCAGTCCAGCGGGCTGATCTTCCAGCTGTGCAGCGGGTCGTCCTTGAGCGATTTCAGCCGTGCCTTCATCTGCTTCCTGGACAGGTGGAACCAGAACTTGATGATCAGCGCGCCTTCGTCGCACAGCATCTGCTCCAGGCGCTCGGCGCCGGTGATGGCCTGGTCGAGCACGGCGTCCTTGAACACCCCGTGCACCCGCCCCTGCAGCATCTGGCTGTACCAGTTGCCGAAGAACACCCCCATCCGCCCTTTCGGTGGCAAGGCCCGCCAGTAACGCCAGGCCGGCGGGCGGGCCAGCTCTTCGTCGGTCTGCTGGTCGAAGGTGAGCACATCGATCATGCGCGGGTCCATCCACTCGTTGAGCAGTTTTACCGTCTCACCCTTGCCGGCGCCTTCGATGCCGTTGATCAGTACGATCACCGGGAAGCGCGCCTGCTGCTTGAGTTCGTACTGGGCTTCGAGCAGGGCCTCGCGCAAAGCGGGTACCTCGGCGTCGTAAGCCTCCTTGTCGATGCTGTGGCCGATTTCGGCGGATTCGAACATGCACTGGCTCCTTCAATGGCTAACCAAGACTAGCGGATTTCATTTCTGCCTGTATTGACCTGTTGACGGCCGAAGCCGCTGCCACAGGTGTTGCGGATGGCATAAAATCCGCCCATCCGCTGCAACCGAGCCAACCATGTCCACCCTCCTCCAGCATGCCCAGATCGACTGGGACGACCAAGGCCGCCCCCATTCGCGGCAGTACGACGACGTCTATTTCGCTGTCAACGAAGGCATCGAAGAAACCAAGCACGTGTTCCTTGGCCAGACCCGCCTGGCCGAGCGCTTTGCCAGCCTTGCGCCGCACACCTGCATGGTGATCGGCGAAACCGGTTTTGGTACCGGCATGAACTTTTTCTGCGCCTGGCAGCTGTTCGACGCGCACGCGCACAGCGATGCACGCCTGCACTTCGTCAGCGTCGAGAAATACCCCCTCGGCCACGCCGACATGCTCCGTGCCGTACGCCTGTGGCCTGAGCTTGCCGCCTATACAGAGCCACTGCTGGAACAGTACGTGGCCATCCACCCGGGCTTCCAGCAGTTCACCTTCGACAGCGGCCGGGTCACCCTCACCCTGTTGATCGGAGATGTGCTGGAACAGCTGCCGCAACTCGATGCACAGATCGATGTGTGGTTCCTCGACGGCTTTGCGCCGGCCAAGAACCCGGACATGTGGACACCACAGCTGTTCGCGCAACTGGCGCGGCTGTCGCACCCGGCTGGTGCTGCCGAAGCCACAGTGCTGGGCACCTTCACCACCACTGGCTGGGTACGCCGCAGCCTGGT
>NZ_JABMCN010000053.1:9825-27704 GCF_013179515.1 Pseudomonas sp. CM27 | reverse complement strand
CCTGATCGTCAACATCGGCCACGACGTGATCGAGAAGCCGCCGTTCTTCATGGTCCGCGGTGGCACCGAAGTCATCCACATCAACTTCCGCTCGGCCGAAGTCGATGCCGTGTACTTCCCGCAGGTGGAAGTGATCGGCGACATCGCCAACGCCGTGTGGCAGATCAGCGAAGCCCTGAACGACACTTCGCACTGGGACTTCACCCGCTTGCTGGCCATCCGTGAGGCCAACGAAGCGCAGATCGCCGAAGGCGGCGACGACGACCGCTTCCCGGTGTACCCACAGCGGCTGGTGGCCGACATCCGTCGCGTACTGCCGTCCGAAGGCATCGTTGCCCTGGACAACGGCATCTACAAGATCTGGTTCGCCCGCAACTACAAGGCGCACAAGCCCAATACCGTGCTGCTGGACAACGCCCTGGCGACCATGGGCGCCGGCCTGCCATCGGCAATGGCCGCGCACCTGGTGCACCCGGACCGCCCGGTGATCTCGGTATGTGGCGACGGCGGCTTCATGATGAACAGCCAGGAGCTGGAAACTGCAGTGCGCCTGAACATGCACATCACCGTGGTGATCCTGCGTGACGATGGCTACGGCATGATCCGCTGGAAACAGGCCAACATGGGCTTCACCGATTTCGGCCTGGACTACGGCAACCCGGACTTCGTCAAATACGCCGAAGCGTACGGTGCCAACGGCCACCGCGTGGAAAGCGCCGAAGGCCTGCTGCCGCTGCTGGAACACTGCATCAAGACCCCAGGCGTGCACGTGATCGACTGCCCGGTCGACTACAGCGAGAACGACCGCATCCTCAACAGTGAGCTACGCGAGCGCGCGCTGGCGGTATAAGCCCCCTGCCAACAGCGCTGCCCCTGGTGGGAGGCGCTGTCGGCTCGCGGTTATGTCCCGCAGGTTGGCTGTACATATCGACCCCCTGCCATAAGGCATATTTAATCACCCTCAGGTCTCCCACCCAGACCGCATCGAATTCAAGCCATGCGCCGTACTTGTGGGAGCCTGGCTTGCCGGCGATGGGCCGCAAAGCGGCCCCAATTGCTTAACGGACTGGCATTCGGCGATGCGGATGCCTTTTTTCAACAGGACTGGAGAGCCCCCGAAAGCGGCGCGCTCTCTGATGGCCTATTACGCTCATTTGTTCGAGCTGCGGATTTCCGATTCCCCTAACGCTGTATATCGATACTCGAAACATCAGGGTTAACAACTAACGCGGATGTAGGCAGAGCCCTACTGCATCCCGTCCCTTTTCCTACAGGCTTGTGGGAGTGTCCCGACTGTCACTCCCCGGTCGATCCCCGCTCTACTGGCGTCCTTCCAAAACAACCATAAGAAGGAAGCCACCATGTCTGAACACGGCACCCCAGTCAGCCCCGTACGTATTGCTGTCATCCAGTATGACCCTCAGGTCGGGCTTGAGCACTGCGTTGGTAACCTAGGCAGAGGGCTGGCACTGGCCCGGCGCGCGGTATGCGAAGGGGCCAATCTGATCGTGCTGCCCGAGCTGGCCAATACCGGATACACCTTCCACACCCGAGCTGAGGCCTATGCCCATGCCGAGACGCTGCGCGACGGCCCCAGCCTCAACGCCTGGGCGGACTTTGCCAGCGAGCACAAGGTGTTCCTGGCCGCAGGATTTGCCGAGCGTGACGGGCTGAAGCTCTATGACAGTGCGGTCCTGTTCGGCCCCCAGGGCCTGCTTGGGCATTACCGCAAGGCCCACTTGTGGAACCAGGAAAAGCTCTGGTTCACCCCTGGTGATCTGGGTTTCCCCGTGTTCGAGACGCCGATTGGCCGCATCGGCCTGTTGATCTGCTGGGATATCTGGTTCCCGGAGGTACCGCGGCTGATGGCCGCACAGGGCGCCGACATCATCTGCAGCCTGAACAACTGGGTATGGACACCGCCCCCTCTGTTCGACGAAGCAGGTCGCTGCATGGCGTCCTACCTGACCATGACCGCAGCACACGTCAACAACGTCTACATTGCCGCCGCCAACCGCATCGGCACGGAGCGGGGTGGACGCTTCCTGGGCTGTTCGCTGATCGCTGGAACCAATGGTTGGCCCATTGGTGAAGTGGCCGGCCCAGAGGAGGAAAGCATCTTGTATGCCGATGTCGACCTCAGCATTGCGCGTTCGGCACCGATCTGGAACACCCTCAACGATCTGCCCCGTGATCGGCGCACTGACCTCTACGATGCGGCGCTTGGCTATCGCTTGCATTCACCGATGCCGCGCTGAGGAGTCGCCGATGAAAACGCTACGCTTCTCGAACCGGCAACGTTCGCCGGCGTTGATATTCGCCTGCCTTTTGGTGTTGTTGGTGGTGAGCCTGGCCCATGACCAATGGCCGGACTATGGGCAACTCGCGGCGACGCTCGATCAGCCGATGAGCCGCTTGCGCTGGATAATCGGCGATATCAGCGAAGTGACGTTCTACAAGCACGAGCTGCCTGCCCTGGGCTTGCTGCTAGGTGCTTGCCTGGCACACTGGGCCTATGTGCGCGGATACCGTTGGCAGGGTTTTGCCATTTGCTACGGCAGCGGCTTGTGGCCATGGGTGTTCACCAGCTCATTGATGGGCCTGCTGCTGAGTCACGCATTGTGGGGATGGACCTTGGCCAGTGGTGCCTGGCAACCGACCTTCGTTGCCTTCGTGTCATTGCCGGCAGCCATGGTGCTGCTGTTTGGTGCAGGCTGGCGGGTGACGATAACCGGCGCCCTGCTGGGCGCGTTGCTGGTAACGCCAGCCAGCCTTTTGGTGGTCAACTACCTGTGCTATCCCTTGCAGCTGCCGGCGGTGATCGGCAACGTGAGCGGCATGGCGCTGGCAAGCCTTGTGGCATTCCTGTTGTGCAAGTGTTTTCCCTCATGGGTAAGGCCCTGTCACGCGCCGGCCCCATCCGAGCCCGTCGCTGTACAGGCTGATTACGGCGTGGTCTGGACCTTGCGCCGCGTGCTGGCTGACTTCAGCGAAGCGCCATTTTACGGGAATGAACTGGCCAGCCTAGGCTTGCTGCTGGGCGCGTTCCTGGCCTATATGCTCGCTCCGTCAGCGGCGGCGTATGGTTCGCTGCTGTTGCTGCCAATGATCGCCGGGCAGGCGCTGGCGTCACTGGTCGGGGTCGTGTTCTGGCGACGCCAGTGGCAGGCGCGTGGGTGGTATCCCACTTACATTCCGATTGTCTCGATCGTCCCGGCAGCGGTGCTTGCCCACGGTGGCA
Source organism: Pseudomonas sp. CM27 (assembly GCF_013179515.1). Taxonomy (GTDB): domain Bacteria; phylum Pseudomonadota; class Gammaproteobacteria; order Pseudomonadales; family Pseudomonadaceae; genus Aquipseudomonas. The sequence continues at coordinate 24,463 of NZ_JABMCN010000053.1, read as the reverse complement.
GCTGGCAGGTGGTTGTCGCCAGTGCAGTGCTTGGCGCGCTGGTAGCTCCGCCGCTGGCAGTGGCCATTACCCAGCGCTTGCCGGCCTCTATGCACGGCTATATCGGCAATGTGCTGTCGATGGCCATCAGTACCCTGGGGATCGTGCCGCTGGTTGGGGTGCTTGCCGGAGGTGGGGTATGAATGGGGGAGTGCCACTGCCCAGGCTCTCGATCGGTAGCCTGGGTGGCACGGTGAGCATGCAGGCAGCTGCTCCGGGACACGCTGTGCGACCAACGCTTGGCTGCGATGAGCAACTGGCCAAGGTCCCGCAATTGCGCCATATGGCTGATGTTGAAGTCGCCACACTGGGCCTGCTTCCCAGTGCCTCGTTGGGCTTTGCGGCGCTGCTCGACGTGCTGGCCTGGGCCCGCAGTGAAGTGGAGCGGGGCGCGCAGGGTGTAATCCTTACCCAAGGTACCGACACCTTGGAGGAAACCGCTTATTTTCTTGATCTACTGTGGCCGTTCGATGTTCCGTTGGTGATGACCGGTGCCATGCGCGCGGCCAGCCAGCCGGGCAATGACGGCCCCGCCAACCTGCTGAGTGCGGCACAGGTTGCGCTGGCACAAGGCAGCCGTGGACGTGGTGTGCTGGTAGTGATGAATGATCAGGTCCACTGTGCAGCCAAGGTTCGCAAGACGGCCAGCCTGGCGCTGGCCGCTTTCGAGTCGCCTGGCTGCGGCCGCGTGGGCGATGTTGTGGAGGGTGCAGTGGTTTATCGCCAACCGCCAGGCTTGCGCGATGTGTTGCCGCTGCCCCATCGAATCGAGCACCGCGTTGCTTTGCTGGAAGTGTGCCTGGACGCGGATACGGCCCTGTTGCAAGCCGTAGCACCCTTGGGCTACGAGGGGCTGGTCATCGCAGCGTTCGGCGCAGGGCATGTTTCCGGCAGCTGGGCCGCGCTGCTGGATCAGCTCGCATCTGCCTTGCCGGTGATCGTTGCCACCCGCACCGGCAGTGGTTCGACCGCCCGAGCCACCTACGAGTTTGCCGGAGCCGAGATCGATCTGCAGCGCAAGGGGGTGCACATGGCCGGGCAGCTCTGCCCGCGCAAGTGCCGCATTCTGTTGTGGTTACTGCTGGGTACCGGTGAGCAAACGGCACTGCAAAGCTGGTTGTCTCAGTAACGAATCTGCCCGCGTAGCGACCGCCGCGGGCAGCTCTTGAGGCACTGCTGTGCTAGTGTGCACACACTTTTGCTTTCCAGGATGTCCATCCATGCTTCCCCTTCTCAGCGAAAAAGAACTCGTCCGCCTCGAGGACCTGCTGATCACTTACGGCAATGACTATTCGGTGCTCAACCTGGCCGAGCTCAATGGCTTTTTCACCGCGCTGGCCAGCTCGCCGATTACCGTCACCCCTGAACATTGGTTGCCAGCGGTAGCCGGTGGCAAGGTGCCGAAGTTCAAGAAGCCTGCACATGAAGAGGCCTATACCGCGTTGATGCTGCGCTATGCCAGCCAGGTGGCGGAACAGTTGAGCGACGACGTCGATCACTTCGAGCCGTTGTTCGAGGAAAACGAAGGCGAGCAGGGCAGCGTTATCGTCATGGAGGAATGGTGCTTCGGCTACATGCGCGGTACCCAGATCGCTGGCTGGACCGAACTGCCGCCTGAGCAGGACCAACTGCTCAAGGCTATCTCGCTGCATGGATTGGAAGACAACTTCGAATTGCTTGACCAGATGAGCGAAGAAGATATCCAGGCCTGCGTGCCGCAGGTGGTCGAGGCCGCGCGTGAGCTGTTCCGGTATTTCAACAAGCTGCACTGATTTGGCATGCCTATTGGCCCTACCGCCGTCTTGCCGGCGATAGGGCGGTGTAGACTGGACGATTATTCCGCTCAGCGAAATTATGGTTTCCCCTGCGCACGGATTCTGCTGCCAGCCGAACCGGTGCAGGATGTGCTCCATCAGCCCAACCCGGCGCTGACCAGGAGCCAAGCCCATGTCGAACCCGATCAAGCTCTACAACTTTCCCAAGTCCGGCCACGCCCACCGCATCGAGCTGATGCTCTCGCTGCTGAACCTGCCTGCCGAACTGGTGTTCGTCGACCTGGCCAAAGGGGCGCACAAGCAGCCCGACTTTCTGGCCCTCAACCCGTTCGGCCAGGTTCCGGTAATTGATGACAACGGCATTGTGATTGCCGATTCCAATGCGATTCTGGTGTACCTGGCGAAAAAGTACGACAACGGCACCTGGCTGCCCGAGGAACCTGCCGCAGCCGCTCGCGTGCAGCGCTGGCTGTCGATCGCTGCCGGCCCGCTGGCTTTCGGCCCTGCCGCCGCACGCCTGGTCACGGTGTTCGGAGCCGCGTTCAATACCGACGAAGTGATCGCCCGTGCCCACACCCTGCTCAAGGTGATCGACGCCGAGCTGGCCAAGGCCCCCTTCCTGGCTGGCAGCAGCCCGACCATTGCCGACATCGCCAACTACTCGTACATCGCCCACGCTCCCGAAGGCAATGTGTCGCTGGAGCCCTATGCCAACGTGCGCAGCTGGCTGGCGCGGATCGAAGCGCTACCAGGCTTCGTGCCCATGCCGCGTACCGTGATCGGGCTGCAAACCAGCGCCTGACACCCTGCCATCGGGAGGACCGCCGCCATGCAACAGCACTCGGACCACCGCCCCTCGCCCTGGCATGCCGGCGAGAAGACCCTCCAGGAAAAGGTGGGTGTAGCAGAGCGCATGGAGGCGTTCGGGCAAAAGGTCATTCGTGACTTCATGCCCGACCAGCACCGCATTTTCTATCATCAACTGCCGTTCATGATCGCTGCCAGCGTGGACGCTGACGGCCACCCTTGGGCAACCCTGCTGGAAGGCCCGGAGGGGTTCGTCAGTTCGCCTGATCCTCGTCAGCTGACGATCGATACCACGTTGCCTGCAGATGACCCTGCCACCCCGGGGCTGGCCTCCGGGCAGGCGATCGGCCTGCTGGGTATCGAGCTGCATACTCGCCGGCGCAACCGTATCAACGGGCAGATCCGCCAGGCTGCGGGCGGGCAATTGCAGGTGATGGTAGAGCAGGCGTTCGGCAACTGCCCGCAATACATCCAGCTGCGTGACTACACCCGCGTCGATGAGCCCCGCCAGGCACGTGTCGACGCGAGCACACTGGACGCCGCGACAGTCAGCATGATCCAGGCGGCCGATACCTTTTTCGTCGCCAGCTACGTCGAGCACAGCGACGGCCAGCGTTCGGTGGATGTCTCCCACCGCGGCGGCCGGCCCGGGTTCGTCAAGGTAGAAGGCAACCGCCTGACCATTCCCGACTATGCCGGCAACCTGCACTTCAACACCCTGGGCAACTTGTTGGTAAACCCGCAGGCAGGCTTGCTGTTCATCGATTTCCACAACGGCAACGTGCTGCAGCTCGGCGGCCGTACCGAGGTGCTGCTGGACAGCCCGGTAACCCAGGCGTTCGAAGGCGCCGAGCGGTTATGGACATTGCAGGTCGAACAGGTGGTGTGGCGCCCGACTGCCGTTTCGCTGCGCTGGGGGTTCAAGGGGTATGCGCCCACCAGCCTGACGACCGGTACCTGGTCCGAGGCCGCAGCGCGTATCCAGCAACGTCAGCAACAGCGCCAGTGGCAGGCCTGGCAAGTGTTGCGGGTGGAGCAGGAGAGCCGCGATATTCGCTCGTTCTACCTTGAGCCACCGGCCGGCAGCAACGTGGCTTTTGCGCCGGGGCAGCATGTTCCCGTGCAGATCCAGCCTGACGGTGGGGCTGCCTTGATCCGCACCTATAGTTTGTCCAGCGCGCCTGCCGACGGCTACCTGCGCATCAGCGTCAAGGCCCAGGGCCCGGCGTCGCGGTACCTGCATGAGCGCGTTGTGGCGGGTGATGTGCTGAACGTACGCGCGCCGATGGGCAGCTTCACCCTCGATCGGCAGAGTACCCGGCCGCTGGTACTGATCGGCGCGGGCGTCGGTATCACGCCGTTACTGGCCATGCTGCGCGAGCAGCTGAGCAGCGGCCCGGCACGGCGTATTCACCTTTTCCATGGCGCCCGCAGCCTGGCCGACTTGCCGTTCCGTCAGGAACTGACAGCTTTGCAGCAACAGGCCGCTGGCATGCTGCACGTGCACCGTGCCCTGAGCCAGCCGGAAAGCCATGCGGTGGTGGGGCGTGATCATGAGTTCGTCGGGCGGCTGGGCATCGAGCAGGTCAAGGCGACGCTGGCGCTGGACGACTACGATTTCTACCTGTGTGGCCCGGGTAGTTTTACCCAGGACCTGTATGAAGGGCTGCGCGGGGTGCATGTGCCGGATGCACGGATCCACGCGGAAGCCTTTGGCCCATCGACGCTACGACGGCATACCGACGGCGCCCAGCCGGCGTTGCAGCAGCCGCCTGCTGCCAGCGAGCCGGTGCCGGTGTATTTTGCGGCTTCGGCCAAAGAGGCGCGTTGGGCGCCCGGCAGCGGTACGCTGCTGGAGCTGGCAGAAGCGCGCGGGTTGGCGCCGGAATTCAGTTGCCGGGGCGGGTCATGTGGAACGTGCAAGACCAGGCTGGTGAGTGGCCAGGTGCATTACCCGAACCCGCCGGCAGAGATGCCGGATGCCGGGACCGTGTTGATCTGCTGTGCTGTGCCGGCGCGGATGGAGGAGGGCGGGCAGGCGTTGGTGCTGGATGCCTGATTCGCCTGCTCGCGAACAGGCCAGGCCAGACAACCCCAAAAGCCCAAATGAAAGATAATCTGCGCACTTCATAGCCCCGAGGCCCGCATGGACCAGATCCACCTGATGAAGGTGTTCGTCGCCGTCGGCGAACTGGAAAGCTTCGCCGCCGCTGCCCGCCGCCTGGACATCTCCCCCGCAGCGGTGACCCGCGCCGTCAGCGCCCTGGAAGATCAACTGGGGGTCAAGCTGTTGCTGCGCACCACCCGCAGCGTTCGCCTGACCGAGGCGGGCAGCCGTTACCTGGAAGACACCCGGCATATCCTTGCCAGCATCCACGAAGCCAACGAAGCGGCCGCCGGTATCAACGCCACACCCAAAGGGGAACTTGCAGTCACCGCCCCGATCCTGTTCGGCAAGAAGTTCGTCATGCCCTGCATCGTGCGCTATCTGCAGCAGTTCCCCGAGGTCGATGTGTCTGCCTACTTTCTAGACCGGGTGGTGAATATGGTCGAAGAGGGCATGGATGTGGCCGTGCGCATTGGCCCGTTGCCTGACTCCGGGCTGAAAGCACTGCGGGTGGGCAGGGTGCGACGGATGCTGTGTGCGTCCCCAGACTACCTGGCCCGCCATGGCATGCCCACGCACCCCTCGGACCTGGCAGGGCATGCGGTGATTGGCACCACCAACCTGTCGCCACGCGCCGGCTGGCGTTTTGGGGTGACCGATGAGCCGACCTTGGTGCGCATGAAGCCGCGGTTGACCGTGACCAGCAACGATGGGGCGATCGCTGCCGCCAGCGACGGGCTGGGGATCGCCCGCCTGCTGTCTTACCAGGTGGCAGACGAGCTGGCCAGCGGGCAGCTTCAAGTGATCCTGGCCGAGTATGAAGAAGCACCATGGCCGATTCATGTGCTGCACCGGGAGAGCAAGTATGGCTCGGCCAAGGTCAGGGCCTTCATCGATATGCTCGCCCAGACCCTGCGCGCACAGCAGCTGAATTGAGATCGTACAACAACAGCAAAAATATCTCGAAACAATAAGTGTTGTACGATGACCTATGACGTGGCAATCTTCCGCCTGAAACAATTTGTCGCATATGGCCACTGCCGGCATAAGCGCGAATCACCCGCAACTCTAAAAACAAAAATTCAGGTGAACCATGAAGATGAAAGGCATCCGTTGGTGGATGGTCAGCCTTGTCACGGCTGGGCTCGTCGTCAATTACCTCGCCCGCAATACCCTCTCGGTGGCCGCGCCCACCCTGATGACCGATCTTTCCATCAGTACCGAGCAATACGCCAAGATCGTTGCCAGCTGGCAGATCTGCTACGCCCTCATGCAGCCGATAGCGGGCTGGTTCATCGACTTCATCGGCACCAAGCTGGGCTTTGCCGTGTTTGCCATGGCCTGGTCGCTGGCCTGCGCCGGCGCGGCGCTGGCCACGGGCTGGCAGAGCATGGCGTTCATGCGCGGGCTGTTGGGCATGACCGAGGCCGCCGGCCTGCCAGCCGGGGTCAAGGCCACCACCGAGTGGTTCCCGGCCAAGGAGCGTTCGGTGGCGATCGGCTGGTTCAACATTGGCTCGTCGCTCGGCGCCTTGCTGGCGCCGCCGCTGGTGGTGTGGGCGATCCTGCACAGCGGCTGGCAGCTGGCATTCGTCATCGTCGGGGCATCGGGCATCGTCTGGACCCTGCTGTGGATGCTGTTGTACAAGCACCCGCGCGACCAGAAGCGCTTGAGCGACCAGGAGCGCGACTACATCCTGGCCGGGCAGGAGGCGCACTTTCAGCAGGACACCCGTGAGAAAGGCGCGTGGAAACGCATCTTCAAGACCCGCAACTTCTACGCCATCGCTTCGGCGCGAATCCTTTCCGAGCCGGCCTGGCAAACTTTCAACGCGTGGATCCCGCTGTACCTGATGACCGAGCGGCACATGAATATCAAGGAAGTGGCGATGTTCGCCTGGCTGCCGTTCCTGGCTGCCGACATCGGCTGCGTGCTGGGGGGCTACCTGAGCCCGCTGTTCCACCGCTACTTCAAGGTGTCGCTGTTCACCTCGCGCAAGATGGTGCTGGTGTTTGGCGCCAGCTGCATGATCGGCCCGGCCTGCATCGGCTTGGTGGAAAGCCCGTATACGGCGATTCTGTTGCTGTGCATCGGCGGCTTTGCTCACCAGACGTTGTCGGGTGCGCTGTACTCGATCACCTCTGACTCGTTCAGCAAGGATCAGGTGGCGACTGCCACCGGCATGGGCGGCATGTGTGGGTACCTGGGGGCGGCGGTGTTTACCCTGGTGTTCGGCATTCTGGTGACGCAGGTTGGCTACAGCCCGCTGTTCGTGGTGCTGGCGGCGTTCGATATCGTGGCGGCGGTGCTGGTGTGGAAGGTGGCGCGGGAGGTGTGTGGGGTTGCTGCATCTGGCAAGCCGATGGCGACGTCGACCGAGGCGCTCGCTTAAAGCGTCAGATTTTGGGGCCGCAAAGCGGCCCCACCCCAGGCGAAACGGTTACAACGCTCGATATTGCATCCGGAACCCCAGGCTCATCGCTTCCCCTCGCTGCAACAACCGCAGCCCGGGCCGCCCCGGCAGGTGATGGGCATTGACCGGATGGCTAACCGGCTCGAAGCAGAAAAAGCCCTGTCCTTGCGGGCAGAACAGCAAAAAGTGTTCAGCCCCGCTGGCGCTGCATGCCAGCCGATAGCCTGCACTGGGTTGTTCGATCAAGCATTCTCCTGCCCAGCCACTGAAGGCATGATCAACCACGGTTTCGGGCAACCGGCCCATGGTCTGAAAACGCCACTGCTCGGGGATCTCGGCCTGGTACGACGGCAACCGCCCATCTTCGGCCAGCCATACCCTGCGCGCCGCTGCATAAAGCTTGGTATCGGGATATCGAGGGAAGTAGGGGTGCAGCCCCAACCCATACCAGGTGGCTGGCTCATCCAGGTGCGTCACGTGCAGGTCCAGGTTCAGGCAGCCCTCATGCAGATGCACATCCAGTGTGGCGTGGTAGGCAAATGGCACCTTACTGTCCAGCGTCAGGCGTGCACGCCGTTCACTGTGGTGCTCCACCTGCCATGCCTGCTGCCAGGCACTGCCATGAATGGGGTAGGGGTCATGCCCGGTGTTCGGCGTCAAGGCCTGCCACCCCTCGGGGCGGGCAAAACCACCTTCGGCAATACGGTTGGACCACGGCGCCAGCGGATAACAGCCCAGGCGTCGTGGCGTACCGCTGGCCAGTGCGGCCGGGTCGGAATGGCGCAGCAGCGCCTGCCCGGTCGCACTCACTTCCCAGTTCACCAGGCTGGCGCCCAGCTCCGGGGCCAGGCTCAGGCGGGTCAGGCGGTCCTGCAGGTGCAGTTCGGTCACAGCCATTCAAGGCTCCTTTGAAAAGTCAGCTGGCCCGGCGGTAGGTAAGCAGCACGATGCCGCACACCACCACGGCGCCGCCGATTAGTTGCAGAGGGCTCAGTTGCTGGTCGAGCAAAGCCCAGCCCAGCAGCAGGGTGGCGATAGGTTCGACGTTCATCACCGGTGCGTTCTGCGCCATGTTCAGCCGTGGCACGCAGACGAACAGCAAGGTGAAGGCCAGGCCATACAGCACCACCAGGCTGGCCAGCGCCAGCCAGCCGCTGCTGCTGCCCGGCAGTGACAGACCGGACGGCATCACCCCGCTGAAGCCGGCTACCAGCATGCTGGAGAACACGATCAGCAATGTCAGCAGGCTGCGCACTGGCCCGCGCACACCGGCCAGTTTGTGGTCGGTGATCCACAACGCGCAGGCGAAGGCGCAGGCGGCGCCGAAGGCCAGGCTGACGCCCAGCGCCCAGTGCGGGTTGGCTGCGCCACTGTCGGCCAAGCGCGCCGGCACATCCAGCGCCAGTACCAGGCCACACAGGATCAGCCCCATGAACAGCACGGTGCGGCCGGTCGGGCGGGCGCCGCCCAGTGCCCAGGTCAGCAGGGCCAACAGCATCGGGAAGGTGTTGCCCACCAGCAGCGCCAAGGCCACCGGAATGCGCGCTACTGCCGAGTACAGGCACAGGCTCTGGGCGGCGATCAACAGGCCCAGTACCAACTGCCAGTGGCGGGTACCGGCGGGCAGGCCCAGTGCCTGGCGCTGCCATAGCAGGAGGCAGGCCAGCACCAGCAAGGTGATGCCCGAGCGGCAGAGGATTGCCAGCAACACCCCGGTACCGTCATCGAAGGCGATGCGTGCGGCGATGTGGTTGCCGGCAAATGAGCAGGCCAGCAGCGCCAGCAGGGCGATTGCCAGTTTGCGCGGGAACAGGGTTGCAGCAGAGGAGGGGACAGCCATGTGCAGGATCCATTTGCAGGTTTCGCGTAGGGGGCTGCTTTGCAGCCCATCGCCGGCGAGCCAGCTCCCACAGAGACTGCGCAGGGCTGGACGGCTGCCCAATTCCTGTGGGAGCCGGCTCGCCGGCGATGGGCCGCAAAGCGGCCCCGCTTTCAGTTACAACACCACGCTAGGCAGCCATAGCGAAATGGCCGGAATGTAGGTCACCGCGATCAGTACCAGGAACAGCGCCAGGTAGAACGGCAGCAGTGCCTTCACGGTCGATTCGATGCTCACCTTGCCAACGGCCGAGCCGACGAACAGCACCGCCCCCACCGGCGGTGTAATCAAGCCTATCCCCAGGTTCACCAGCATGATCATGCCGAACTGCACCGGGTCCACCCCGATACCGGTAACCACCGGCAGCAGGATCGGCGTGAGGATCAGGATCAGCGGTGCCATGTCCATCACCGTACCCAGCAGCAACAGCATGAAGTTGATGCACATCAGGATCACGTAGCGGTTGTCCGACAGTGTCAGGAACGCCGTGGTGATCTTCGACGGGATCTGCATCAGGGTCATCACGTAGCCAAAGCTGGCGGCAAAGCCGATCAGGATCATCACGATCGAGATGGTCCGCACCGTGCGGTGCATCAGCTTGGGCAGGTCGCGCCACTTGTAGTCGCGGTAGACGAACATGGTCACGAAGAACGACCACACCACGGCCACTGCCGCCGATTCGGTGGCCGTGAATACGCCCGACAGAATGCCGCCAAGGATGATGACCATGGCCATCAGGCCCCATAGCGCCTCGCCGGCGATCTTCAGCGCCTGGCGCAGGGGGATCACTTCGCCCTTGGGGTAGTTGCGCTTCCGGGCGAACAACAGGCACAGGCCCATCATCACCCCACTCAGCAGCAAGCCTGGCATCACCCCGGCCATGAACAGCGAGGCGATCGACACCGTGCCGCCCGCCGCCAGCGAATACAGTACCGAGTTGTGGCTTGGCGGGGTCAGCAATGCCTGCACCGAGCCACTGACGGTCACGGCGGTGGAGAACTCTCGGGGGTAGCCTTTGCGCTCCATCTCCGGGATCAGCACCGAACCCACCGACGCGGTGTCGGCCACCGACGAGCCGGAAATCGCACCGAAAAAGGTCGAGGCCATGATGTTGACCAGCGACAGCCCGCCGCGTACGAAGCCCACCAGCACCCCGGCAAACGCCACCAGGCGCCGTGACATGCCGCCTTCGGCCATGATCGCGCCGGCCAGCACGAAGAACGGAATGGCCAGCAGCGAGAACTTGTTAACCCCACTGGCCACCTGGATCATCATCGCCTGCAGCGGAATGTCGATCCACCAGGCGCCGATCAGTGCCGACAGGCCCAGGGCATAGGCCACCGGCATGCCGAGCAGGATGAGGGCGACGAAACTGCCCAACAGAATGAACGCATCCATTTATGCCGCTCCTTCGCTTTCTTCTTCGAGTTGGTCGAAGCGCACCACCTTGCGCTGGCTCTGGTCGCCCAGCAGCAGTTTCTCCAGCACAAAGACCAGGGTCAGCACACCACCGATCGGGATCGGCGCATAGGTCATGCCCACCCGCACGCCCGGCAGCGATGCCAGAAACTGATTCCAGGTGGTGATGCACAGCTTGGTGCCGTACCAGGTCATGAACACGCACACCAGAATCATCAGCACTTGCACCAGCAGCGCGGCCAGCTGCTGCGGCAGCGGAGGCAGGCGGTCGGTGATCATCGCCACCGCCATGTGCGCCCCGGCCCGGTAGCTGGCGGCGGCGCCGACGAAGGTGAACACCACCATCAGCAGGATGGCCACCGGCTCTGGCCAGCTGGCGCCAGTGCCGAGCACGTAGCGGGCGAAGATGCCCCAGGGGATGATCAGCGACATGGCCAGGATCGACAGGCCGGCGATCCAGATGCAGCCGCGGTAGAGCGTGTCGTTCGCACGCAGGAAAAGGTTTTTCATGGGCATCACCAAAGCGGCAGGGCGGCGGGCGCCGCACTGCCGAGGTCGTTCGGGAAGGGACCGGGTTACTGGACGGCGTCGATGCGCTTCATCAGGTCGGCGTACGGCGCGCCGTATTTTTCACGTACCGAGGCGGTGGCGTCGTAGAACGGCTTCTTGTCGACGCTGATGAATTCCACGCCGGCGGCCTTGAGCTTCTCTTCGCTGGCGGCGGACTTGGCGTCCCACAGTGCGCGTTCTTCCATCTGTGCTTCACGGGCCACTTTTTTCACCAGCACCTGCTGCTCGGGGCTCAGCTTGTTCCACGTGGTCTTGGACATTACCACCGGCTCCGGCAGGATCAGGTGACCGGTCAGGGTGTAGTACTTGGCACTCTGGAAGTGGTTGTGCTCGAGCAGCGTCGGCGGGTTGTTCTCGGCGCCATCGATCACGCCGGTCTGCAGCGCGCTGAAGATCTCCCCGGTGTCCATGGCGATGCCGTTGCCGCCCATGGCGTTCATCATGTCGATGAACAGCGGGTTGCCCTGCACGCGAATCTTCATGCCCTTGAGGTCTTCAAGGCTGCGCACTGGCTTCTTGGTGTAGATGCTGCGCGAGCCACCGTCCATCCAGGCCAGGGCGACCAGGTTGAAATCGGAGTTGGTGATCTTGTCGAGGATCTCCTGGCCGATCTCACCGTCGATGATCTTGCGCATGTGTTCGTGGTCGCGGAATACGAACGGCATGTTGAACACGTTCACATCCGGCACCACCGGGCCGACGATCCCCAGGCTGACGCGGGTCATCTGCACGGCACCGATCTGCGCCTGTTCGATCACTTCCTTTTCCGAGCCCAGCACGCCACCGGCGAACATCTTGAAAGTAATGTCGCCATTGCTGGCCTGTTCGAGTTTTTTGCCCATGTTCTGTTCGGCAACCACCGTCGGGTAGCCGGCCGGGTGGATTTCGGCGAACTTGATGTCCAGTGCCGAGACGGGCATGGACAGGCTGAGGGCGAAGGGGAGTGCGGCAAGAAGCAGCTTGCGTTTGAACGTCATGATGAAACTCCGTGGTTTTTATTATCCGGTTTCGGGCGTGCAAGTGTTGGTGTGGTAAAGGGCTCAGCCCCGGTAGGCAGGCTCCTCGACACCCTTGGTGCCAGGGTTGAGGGCAAATACCCCGCCAGCCAGGGGCTGGTCGCTGAGGTCGGAGCCCGCGGGGCGGATCGAGGTGACGTACAGGGTGTCCAGGTTGGCGCCGCCAAAGGCACACATCGCAGGCTTTTTCACCGGCACGTCGAGTGAGCGGTCAAGCCGACCTTCGGGGGTAAAGCGATGGACCTGCCCGGCATCGTTGCCGCAGATCCAGTAGCAGCCATCCTGGTCGATGGCGGCGCCATCGGGCCGGCCGGGGTAACCGCGCATGTCGACGAACAGCCGTTTGTCGTGCGGCGTGCCGCTGTCGATGTCGTAGTCGAACACCCAGACCTTCTGCACGTTGGGGTGCGAGTCGGACAGGTACATGCGTTTGCCATCGGGGCTGAAGGCCAGGCCGTTAGGCACGATCATGCCATCCAGCTGCAGATGCAGCTGGCCTTCGCCATCATGCCGGTACAGCGCGCCAACGTGGGCGCCCTGCGGCATGTCCATGAGCATGCTGCCGGCCCAGAAGCGGCCTTGGCGGTCACAGCGTCCATCGTTGAAGCGCATGCCAGCCTGGGCATGCTGCACGCTGCTGAGCAGGTGGCTGTCGAGGCTGCCGTCAGCCTTGGCCTGCAGCTGGAATATGCCGCTTTCCATACCGGCCACCCAGCCTTCGCCGCTGCGGGCGATACAGGCGAGCATCTCGTCAGCCTGCCAGACCTGGTGCATGCCATCGGCCGCCTGCCAACGGTGCAGTTGGCGTGCGGGAATATCGACCCAGTACAGGGCCTGTTCGCTTGGGTGCCACACGGGGCTTTCGCCGGTGCCGTTGCGGGCGTCGACGATCAGTTCGCAGTTCATGGCCGTGCCTCCTGGCGCAGTGGGTCAGTTGAACGGGCCGGCCACGGCGAAAGCGCCGCCCTGATAGACCATGCTCGGGTCATCGGCGGCAGGCGCCGGCTGGGCTTCCACGGCGGCGCGGAAGGCTTCCGAGCTGTCCTTGGGCGCGTAGCCCAGGTGCGCGGCATGGCGGTTGTCCCACCACACGGTGCGGTTGTCGGAAGCGCCGTAGACCACGGTGTGGCCAACGTCCGGCGTAGACAGGCCTCGCTCGATCAGCTGCAGCAAGTCGTCATAGCTCAGCCAGGTGCAGAGCATGCGCGGGTTCTGCGGTTGCGGGAACGACGAGCCGATGCGGATGCTGACGGTCTCGATGCCGTAACGGTCGAAGTAGAAACTGGCAACATCCTCGCCATAGCACTTGGACAGCCCGTAGTAGCTGTCGGGACGGCGCGGGGAGTGGGCGTCTATGCGCTCGTCCTGGCGGTAGAAGCCGATGGTGTGGTTGGAGCTGGCGAAGATGATGCGCTTTACGCCATGTTTGCGCGCCGCCTCATAGATGTGGAATACGCCACAGATGTTGGGGCCGAGGATGTCTTCGAAGGAATGCTCGGTGGATACGCCACCGAAGTGGATGATGGCATCAACGCCTTCGACCAGGGCATGCACTGCAGCCTTGTCGGCCAGGTCGCAAGTGACGACCTCTTCATGCGGCCCGGCAGCGGGCGCCATGGGGCTGATATCGGAAAGGCGCAGGACCTCGGCGTAGCCTTGCAGGCGATCGCGAAGGACCTTGCCCAGGCCGCCTGCAGCTCCGGTGAGCAGCAGGCGATTGAGGGGAGTTGTGGTCATGGCCGGCTCTTGTTGTTGATTGTTGTAGGTTGTCGTATGACTTTTGTGATTATTGGCGGTGGTTCCGGTGGTTGTCAATGAGGCTTGTGTGGCTTTTGCCGGCCTCATCGCCGGCAAGCCAGCTCCCACAGGTACTGCACATAGCTTGAAATCGGCGCGCTCGGTGTAGGAGCTGGCTTGTCGTGGCGACGAACCGCTGCGATGGGCCGCAGAGCGGCCCCATAACAGGCAGAACGGTTTTTCCGGTTACAGCAACGAGAGCGGATAGTTGAAAATCAACCGGTTCTCATCAAACTCGTTATTGCTGTAATCCCGACGAATCGAAGAGTTACGCCACTTCACGCTCAAATCCTTGAACGCCCCGCTCTGGATCACATAGGCAAGCTCGGTCTCGCGCACCCATTCCTTGCCATCGGTCACCACCCCGCTGTGGACATCCTGGCCGCTGATATAGCGGTTCATCAGCGTCAAACCCGGCACCCCCACAGTGACGAAGTTGAAGTCATGCCGCACCTGCCACGAACGCTCGTTGGCGTTGTCGAAGCTGGAGTTGTAGCTGTCGTTGGCCAGGGTCCCGCCACTGGTGCCATTGACCCGCATCCAGGTATCGCCATCGACCTTCTGCAACCCCACCCAGAAGGTGTTGCCCCCGTACTTGGCCGAGAACATTCCCGAGTAGGTCTTGTTATCCAGTTCGCCTGCGCGCCTGGAACCGTCATCATCGCCATGGAAGTAGCCCAGGTTGGCGCCCAGGGTCCAGTCGCCCAGCGGCTGGCTGTGGCTCAGTTGCAGGTACTGCTGCTGGTAAACGTCCTTCAGCACAGCGTTCCACAGCCCCACCAGGGTGCGGTCCTGGTTGAACTTGTACTCGCCGCC
>NZ_JABMCN010000053.1:0-9726 GCF_013179515.1 Pseudomonas sp. CM27 | reverse complement strand
GCTGCTGGTAAACGTCCTTCAGCACAGCGTTCCACAGCCCCACCAGGGTGCGGTCCTGGTTGAACTTGTACTCGCCGCCGACGAAGTTGAAGCGGTCCGACACCCCGCCGCCGTAGCTCATGTCTTCCATGCTGGCGTCATTGCGCGGGCTGTTGCCGCGGAACTGGCCGCCGTACAGGGTCAGGCCGGCAATCTCGTTGGAGGTGACCTGCCCGCCGCGGAACGTCTGCGGCAGCGAGCGCCCGTCGTCCGAGCGCAGAATCGGCAGCACCGGCATCCACTCGCCGATCTTCAGTTCGGTCCTGGAAATCCGCGCCTTGCCTGCTACCGCCAGGCGCCCATAGTCATCCGCCGGCCGGCCATCGTCATGACGCGGGAGCAGCGCCGTGCCAT
Source organism: Pseudomonas sp. CM27 (assembly GCF_013179515.1). Classification (GTDB taxonomy): domain Bacteria; phylum Pseudomonadota; class Gammaproteobacteria; order Pseudomonadales; family Pseudomonadaceae; genus Aquipseudomonas. The sequence continues at coordinate 9,333 of NZ_JABMCN010000053.1, read as the reverse complement.
AGGTGCCGCCACCGCCGTCGAGCTTCACCGACCACAGCCCCAGCACATCCACGCCGAACCCGATCGGGCCCTCGGTGAATCCCGAACGGGCATCGAGGATGAAGCTTTGCGTCCACTCCTCGGCTTTGCTTTGCGGGTTGGCGGGGTTGGTGAAATTACGGTTGATGTAGAAGTTGCGCAGCCCGAGCGTGGCCTTGCTGTCCTCGACAAAACCCGCCGCCAGACTAGTGCCTGGCAGGCCGGCAATGACCCCGGCGCCGAGCAGGGCGAAGGGAAGGGTTTGGCAGATTTTCATTATTGTTGTGCTCCCGAAGGGTGTAGCAGCCCGTCCACCGGGCACGCGCAAGCGGCCTGCGGCAGGGGCGAGTAGATTACGGGCCGGTCAGGGCCTGGAGTGACTGCGTACTAGCCGGCGGCTAGGTACCGGTGGATGTACGTGAGCTGGCTGCGGGAAAAGAGGTGTGCAACAGGCGTGGATGGAGCGGGATGAGTGTCGACATGATTTCGTCCACTGATTGTTGTTTTTGTTATGCGTTGTCGTACAACTGTGGGCGATTATTAGCAAGGAGGCGGTAGGCTGTCAATCCGTAATGACCCAGCGATCAAGGCTGAAATACCCGAAAAACCGGACGCACGTGCTCTACAATGCCGCGTGTAAAGACATACGACGACCCTGTCCGCACCCAGGCCCTTGATGGCGCTCGGCCTTTGGTACGAGCGGGTTCATCAATGCATTGAACCGCCGCGAACACGGGCGGAGCGCGTGCCGTTCTCCCCCTTTACCAATCAAATCCAGTTGGCGGTGGACCCTGCCGCAACCCCTGAACACACGGGAGCCCACGCGTAGTTGTCCCTGCCAGCAACTACCAACACAAATCTCCCGAGCTACGCGATTCCATGTAGGAGCGGCCTTGTGTCGCGAAAGGGCCGCACAGCGGCCCCGGCAATGGCACAGTCGGTAGAGTTTTCAGGGCCTACGCAGCCCTTCCGCGACACCAAGCCGCTCCTCAGACAAACCGCCATTGCAGAATCCACAGGATCAGTGCAGTGTAATGACATTCGTCTTTACATGAGGGCCAAGCCATGGCTTCCATCAACATCCGCGTCGACGACGATCTCAAAGCCCGCGCCTACAAAGAGCTCGAGCGCCTCGGCGTAACCCCCTCCGAGCTCATGCGACAGGCTCTGCAATATGTAGCTGAGCGGGGCAAGTTACCCTTCCGGCCGGTCCTCATGACCGAAGAAGATGAAGACCTCATTGCCACTGTGCAGGAGCGACTGGCTTCGCCGCAGCGCGTGAGGGTGCAGCTGGATGACCTATAGCCTCGACTTCGATTCCCGTGCATTGAAAGAGTGGAAGAAACTGGGCGATACCGTGCGTCAGCAGTTCAAGAAGAAACTGGCAGAGGTTCTGCTGAATCGTCGGGTTGAAGCCAATCGTCTTCACTCGCTACCAGACAGCTACAAGATAAAGCTGCGCAGCAGCCGGTATAGGCTGATCTATCAGGTCATTGACCAAGAGATCGTGGTTTTTGTCGTCGCTGTCGATCGCCGTGAAAGAGACCAAGCTTACAAAAAGGCTGCTGAGCGACTCGAGTAGGCCTCCAGGATATGGCAGTCCCAGGCTGCAGTCTCAAGGTAGACATCGCCAAAAAGCTAGAGCTCTGATTCTGTGGGAGCGGGCTTGCCCGCGAAGAACCCCATTCTGCCATTCCCGAGCCAATAAAAAAGGCTGCCAATCGGCAGCCTTCTTGATGTTCAGCCCGGAAAATCAGTCCCAGCTCAACGCCCCACCCGTCTGATACTCGATCACTCGCGTCTCAAAGAAGTTCTTCTCTTTCTTCAAGTCCATGATTTCGCTCATCCAAGGGAACGGGTTGGTAGTCCCTGGATACTCTTCTTTCAGACCAATCTGGGTCAGGCGACGGTTGGCGATGAACTTGAGGTAGTCCTCCATCATCGCGGCATTCATGCCCAGCACGCCGCGTGGCATGGTGTCGCGGGCGTATTCGATCTCCAGCTGGGTCCCTTGCAGGATCATCTGGGTCGCCTCTTCCTTCATCGCCGCGTCCCACAGGTGCGGGTTCTCGATCTTGATCTGGTTGATCACGTCGATACCGAAGTTCAGGTGCATCGACTCGTCACGCAGGATGTACTGGAACTGCTCGGCAACGCCGGTCATCTTGTTGCGGCGGCCCATGGACAGGATCTGGGTGAAGCCGCAGTAGAAGAAGATGCCTTCCAGCACGCAGTAGTAGGCGATCAGGTTGCGCAGCAGCTCTTTGTCGGTTTCGACGGTGCCGGTGTTGAATTCCGGATCGGAGATGGCGCGGGTGTACTTCAGGCCCCAGGCGGCTTTCTTCGCGACCGACGGGATCTCGTGGTACATGTTGAAGATTTCGCCTTCATCCATGCCCAGCGATTCGATGCAGTACTGGTAGGCGTGGGTGTGGATCGCCTCTTCGAAGGCCTGGCGCAGGATGTACTGGCGGCACTCCGGGTTGGTGATCAGGCGGTACACGGCCAGGGCCAGGTTGTTGGCAACCAGCGAGTCGGCAGTGGAGAAGAAGCCGAGGTTGCGCATGACGATGCGGCGCTCGTCTTCGGTCAGGCCGTCCTGGCTCTTCCACAGGGCGATGTCGGCGGTCATGTTGACCTCTTGCGGCATCCAGTGGTTGGCGCAGCCGTCCAGGTACTTTTGCCAGGCCCAGTCGTACTTGAAAGGTACCAGCTGGTTGAGGTCGGCGCGGCAGTTGATCATGCGCTTTTCGTCAACGGCGACGCGGGCCGAGGATCCTTCTAGCTCGGCCAGGCCTTCGGCGATGTCAAGGTCATTAAGCGACGCCTTGGCACGCTTCACTGCCTCGGAGTCGGTCGAAACTACGGCACGAGCTTCCAGGGCGGCGGCACCGCCGGCGCTGTCGAGCTTGTCGATACCTGGCTGGCTGGCTTGAGTGCTACTTGGGCCTTTAGTGGTGACTTCGTTTTCGTCCTTGTCGAATTCGTCCCAGCTCAGCATGGTGTTTTGGCTCCGCTTGTGGGTCGCTTGTGGGCGACCGTAAAAATTAAGATGAAGTGGTACTGCTAGAGACCACGCATGAACCGCCTCGGCTCACGAGGTGTCCCTGCAAAGGTTTCGAATTTGGTTTGAATGGCCATGAGCTTGGTGATCAGCGATCACAGGCTTCGTTGACGTACCGGCCGCAAAAGGCATCCGGAGGCAGGGGCCGACCATCGTAAGCGGTCAGAATTTTGAGCCGCTTTTGGAGGGGCAATATTGTACCGGAAAACGGCAATTCAGGGGCTTTCATGTCGTGTCTCCGATCTCTTTTTTTGGTAAGAGACCCGATAACCGTCGATGAGTTTGTCAAGACGCCAGTAGGGCAAAATTCGCCTATATGGTGTTGTGTCTTGTTCCGAAGCACACGATATAGTTTTGAGAGGTAGGGGACAAGCGAGAAATTCAAGCCGAGTTTGCCCTGAGTCAAGAGGATGGGCGTTACGCCGCATGGAAACGGAGCTCCGGCCTGTCAGGATCAGCTAACCGATTGACGAATGGCGATCGAGCGAAGGGGATTTTGAGTCAATGAAGCGGGGGGAATGGAAGCGCTGAGACAAAGAACAGGCAAAAAAACAGTCAGACCTCCTTGCCAGGAAATCGGTCACAGGTCAAGAGGCGTCATGGCATCTGCCCCAAGTAAAGCCGCAGAGTGTTAAAGGAAGAGTGAAGAAATGAGCATGGGCATTCCAAAAACAGAAGCCGGGAGTATTGCTCTCCCGGCTTTTTCTGCATTTACTTCGATTTCTTCACGGTTTCAACCACGTGGGTCTTGGGGTTCTGACGAGCCTTTTCGACCGTGGTGAAGCGCCCGCTATCCGCATCGCGACCGATTTTCTGGCCGCCGGATGATGTCTTTTTAGACATAGCGTGATTCTCCAATTTAGATGAGCATCACTTGACACTAGTCCTGACAGGCACGAAAATTCGCGCTCACTTTAGATCTGTAGGATCTAGCCTCCCTTTGAGCGATGCACGTGCTCGTGGGAGATCCAAGCCCGATGCAGCTGTAACTGCGTCGGGCTTTTTATTGCCTGAGAAAAGCAGTTCTTACAAAGCGGGGCGAGAGAAGTAACCTTCTTTCGCCCCGTGTTTACCTTACTGGCAGGCTTCGCAGTCAGGCTCGTCGATCGCGCAGGCCTTCGGCACTGGCGCAGGGCCGGCTGCCTGGACCGGGGCGCTGTCGCCACCGCTGGAAACGGCGTTGAGCTTGCCGGTGTTGATGGTCGACTTCTCGGTGCTGGTCGCAGCCAGGGCACGGAGGTAGTAAGTGGTTTTCAGACCACGGTACCAGGCCATGCGGTAGGTCACGTCGAGCTTCTTGCCCGAGGCACCGGCGATGTACAGGTTCAGCGACTGAGCCTGGTCGATCCACTTCTGGCGACGCGAGGCAGCATCGACGATCCACTTGGTCTCGACCTCGAACGCGGTGGCGTACAGGTCTTTCAGCTCTTGCGGGATACGCTCGATCTGCTGCACCGAACCGTCGTAGTACTTCAGGTCGTTGATCATCACCGAGTCCCACAGGCCGCGGGCCTTCAGGTCGCGGACCAGGTACGGGTTGATCACGGTGAATTCGCCCGACAGGTTCGATTTCACGTACAGGTTCTGATAAGTCGGCTCGATCGACTGCGACACGCCGGTGATGTTGGCGATGGTCGCGGTTGGCGCGATGGCCATGATGTTCGAGTTACGAATACCTTTTTGCACGCGAGCACGCACGGGGGCCCAGTCCAGCGACTCGTTCAGGTCGACGTCGATGTACTTCTGGCCACGGGCTTCGATCAGGATCTGTTGCGAGTCCAGTGGCAGGATGCCTTTGGACCACAGCGAACCCTGGAAGGTCTCGTAGGCGCCGCGCTCGTCGGCCAGGTCGCAAGAAGCCTGGATGGCGAAGTAGCTGACCGCCTCCATCGACTTGTCGGCGAACTCGACGGCAGCGTCGGAACCGTAGGCGATGTGCTGCAGGTACAGCGCGTCCTGGAAGCCCATGATGCCCAGGCCGACAGGGCGGTGCTTCATGTTCGAGTTGCGCGCTTGCGGCACCGAGTAGTAGTTGATGTCGATCACGTTGTCGAGCATGCGCACGGCGGTGTTCACGGTGCGTTGCAGCTTGGCGGTGTCCAGCTTGCCCTCAACGATGTGGTTCGGCAGGTTGATCGAGCCCAGGTTGCAGACCGCGATCTCGTCCTTGTTGGTGTTCAAGGTGATCTCGGTGCACAGGTTGGAGCTGTGAACCACGCCCACGTGCTGCTGCGGCGAACGCAGGTTGCACGGGTCCTTGAAGGTCAGCCACGGGTGGCCGGTCTCGAACAGCATCGACAGCATCTTGCGCCACAGGTCTTTGGCCTGGATGGTCTTGAACACCTTGATCTTGTTGTACTCGGTCAGGGCTTCGTAGTACTCGTAACGCTCTTCGAAGGCCTTGCCGGTCAGGTCGTGCAGGTCTGGCACTTCCGATGGCGAGAACAGGGTCCACTTGCCGTCATCGAAGACACGCTTCATGAACAGGTCAGGGATCCAGTTGGCGGTGTTCATGTCGTGAGTACGACGACGGTCATCACCGGTGTTCTTGCGCAGCTCGATGAATTCTTCGATGTCCAGGTGCCAGGTTTCCAGGTAGGCACAGACAGCGCCCTTGCGCTTGCCACCCTGGTTTACGGCAACGGCGGTGTCGTTGACTACTTTCAGGAACGGCACGACACCCTGGGATTTACCGTTGGTGCCCTTGATGTAGGAGCCCAGTGCGCGCACCGGGGTCCAGTCGTTGCCCAGGCCACCGGCGAATTTCGACAGCATGGCGTTGTCGTGGATCGCGTGGTAGATGCCTGACAGGTCGTCCGGCACGGTGGTCAGGTAGCAGCTGGACAGCTGCGGGCGCAGGGTGCCGGCGTTGAACAGGGTCGGAGTCGAGGCCATGTAGTCGAACGACGACAACAGGTTGTAGAACTCGATCGCACGGGCTTCCTTGTCTTTCTCTTCCAGCGCCAGGCCCATGGCCACACGCATGAAGAACACCTGCGGCAGTTCGAAGCGCACGCCGTCCTTGTGGATGAAGTAGCGGTCGTACAGGGTCTGCAGGCCCAGGTAGGTGAACTGCTGGTCACGCTCGTGGTTGATCGCCTTGCCCATTTTTTCCAGGTCGAAGTCGGCCAGGGCAGGGTTGAGCAGTTCGAACTCGATACCTTTGGCCACGTAGGCCGGCAGGGCCTTGGCGTACAGGTCGGCCATCTCGTGGTGGGTGGCGCTTTCGGCCACCTCGAGGAAGCCCAGGCCTTCGGCGCGCAGGGTGTCCATCAGCAGGCGGGCGGTGACGAACGAGTAGTTCGGCTCGCGCTCGACCAGGGTACGGGCGGTCATCACCAGGGCGGTGTTGACGTCCTTGATGGCCACGCCGTCGTACAGGTTCTTCAGGGTTTCGCGCTGGATCAGCTCGCCGTCCACTTCGGCCAGGCCTTCGCAGGCTTCGCTGATGATGGTGTTCAGGCGGGCCATGTCGAGCGGCGCCAGGCTGCCATTGGCCAGGGTGATGCGGATGCTTGGGTGCGGCTCGACCACAGCGTCGGTGTGGGCGCGGGTGGCACGCTCTTTGGCGCGCTGGTCGCGGTAGATCACGTAGTCGCGGGCGACTTTCTGTTCGCCGGCGCGCATCAGGGCCAGTTCGACCTGGTCCTGGATTTCTTCGATGTGGATGGTGCCACCCGATGGCATGCGACGCTTGAACGTGGCGGTGACCTGCTCGGTCAGGCGCGCGACGGTGTCGTGGATGCGCGACGAAGCGGCGGCGGTGCCGCCTTCAACTGCGAGGAACGCCTTGGTGATGGCCACGGTGATCTTGTCGTCGGTGTAGGCGACGACAGTGCCGTTACGCTTGATCACGCGCAGTTGGCCGGGGGCGGTGGCGGCCAGATCCTGGTTGGAATCGGCGGCCTGCGGCACCTTGGCCTGCGGGTTCTCGCGAGTTGTGTCGGTTTGCATGGGTGGGTGTCTCCACAGTTTCTATATTGATCAGGCGCCTTTTGGGCGCCCACCGTTCCGTCCACTTGCTCGATGGCCCGGCGGGGATGCGCAATGCATGCGCATCCGCCCGCGCGGGCGTACCGACTTCGGGACAGACTCAGGAATAAGGGGCAATGGCTTGCCGCTCCCTGGCCGAAGTCAAAGGTTTTGGGCTGGGCCCAAAAACTGCTGTTCAGTTTGCCGCTGGAGCGGTTTGGCTGTTGGAATCGCGCCAAGTTCAGCCAGAAAAAGCGCTTGAATTTCCGCGCTGACTTGTGTTTGCGACTCAGGGCTAAACCCAACATATAGTGGTTTGCCGCGTTCGGCATACAAGATAATGCGGTCTTGGCGTCTTTGCAAGGCGAGCGCCTGTGGATAACGTGTGGGTAGATTGTGGGTGAAAGGTGGGTATTCGCTGTAGGCCTTGTGCCAAGTGGTTTGCAGTATTTTTCTGCGCCACACTGCCCCAGTGCAGTTTTTTTCGGGGGCGCACCCTACCACAAAAAACGGTTCAGTCGGGGGAGAGCCGGGAGGTTGGCAGTACCCGGGGGGGGACGTAGTATCCGCGGGCAATATTGCCTTTTGGTTAAAGGGTTATGCTCCCTGCACAGGCCTCTTCGCAGCACAAGGAGAGCGCGACACCTTGAGCAGCCTTGTGCTGCGAAGCGGCCGGCACAGGCAACAGAACAACAACAAGCAAAGGCACAAGCCATGGACCACCCCGTACCCCGCATCCTGATTGTGGAAGATGACCAGCGCCTGGCCGAGCTCACCGCCGAATACCTGCAGGCCAACGGCTTCGAGGTTGCGGTGGAAGGCGATGGCGCCCGCGCCGCGCGGCGCATCGTCGACAGCCAGCCCGACCTGGTCGTCCTCGACCTGATGCTGCCCGGTGAGGACGGCCTGAGCATCTGTCGCCGGGTACGCAGCCAGTACCCCGGTCCGATCCTGATGCTCACCGCGCGCAGCGACGAGCTCGATCAGGTCCAGGGTCTGGACCTGGGCGCCGACGACTACGTCTGCAAACCGGTGCGCCCGCGCCTGCTGCTGGCGCGCATTCAAGCCCTGCTGCGCCGTACCGAAGCCCCGGACGGCAAGCGCCAGGACCTTGCATTCGGCGCGCTGCGCATCGACAACCGGCTGCGCGAGGCCCGCCTGGGCGAGCAACTGATCGAGCTGACCGGCGCAGAATTCGACCTGCTCTGGTTACTGGCCAGCAACGCCGGCAGGGTGCTGACGCGCGAGCAGATCTTCACCGCGCTGCGCGGCGTTGGCTACGACGGCCAGGACCGCTCCATCGACATACGCATTTCCAAAATTCGCCCCAAGATCGGCGATGACCCACTGCAGCCCCGGTTGATCAAGACCTTGCGCAGCAAGGGCTACCTGTTCGTCGGCGAGGCGCCATGAACAACTCGATCTTCCTGCGCATTTACGGGGGCATGCTGGCCGTACTGGTGCTGGTGGCCCTGCTCGGCGTGCTCAGTCTGCACCTGGTCAACGAAGTGCGCGCCGCCCAGCACCGCGAAGGCCTGGCCCAGGGCACGTTCAGCCTGATGGCCGATAACCTGGCAGTGCAGAACGACACCGAGCGCAAACGCTCGTTGCTGATCTGGGAGCGCCTGCTCGGGGTGCCGCTGACCCTGCAGCCCATGGCTGCGCGCCGCTTCGACGGCGGCCAGCGGGCACGTCTGTACCGTGGCCTGGTAGTGGTCGAGAAGACGGGCCCGCACGCTGTGCAGATACTGCGCAGGGTCGGCCAGCAAGACCTGTTGCTGGTGGCCCAGGTCAAACAGGTCAGCGAACAGCTGGCGCGGGCCACCCTTTACCTGTTGGCGGACGAACTGGTGCGCTACCCGGTTACCGAGCAGCAACAGCGCCTGGAACAGCTCAAGCGTGACAAGGGCTTTGGCTTCGGCGTGGCGCTGCAGCGTATAGAACGGGTGAGCCTGGACGATGACCAGCGACGCCGGGTGGAGGAGGGCGACACGGTGATGGCGCTGGGCAAGGATGGCGATTCGATCCGGGTGTTTTCCGGGCTCGCCGGTTCGCCCTGGGTGCTGGAAATCGGCCCGCTTTACCAACTGAACCCTTATCCCCCCCAGTTGCTGATCCTGATCGCCTTTCTTGGCCTGTGCCTGATCGGCCTGGTGGTGTACCTGCTGGTCCGCCAGCTGGAGCGGCGCGTGTCGGGCCTGGAAATTGCCGCCAGCCGCATCGCCCAGGGCAGCCTGGACACCCGCGTGCCGGCCGGCGACGCCGACTCGGTGGGGCGC
>NZ_JABMCN010000052.1:14990-27874 GCF_013179515.1 Pseudomonas sp. CM27 | reverse complement strand
GCTCCGCCTATGCACAAGCCCGGGCCAGCAGCCCGAACAAAAAGCCCAACCAGCACAGCATCATGGTGACCCAACCGACCATGACTGGGGGTGATCCATTGGTACGACGTTTTACCTGGCTGGTCACCGCGATGATCGGGGTGATCGCCAGCAGGCAATAGGCTTGTAGCAGCACCAGCAGCGGTAAGGGGACACGCAGCACGAACAGCTGGTAGAGCATCACCAACCCAGCGCAGGCGATCGCCAGCCATCCCCAGCCGAGCAGGCGTATCAGGGCTAGCAGCAGAAATTGCAGCGGGGCGTCGAGGGTATGCCAAGGGCGTTCGATCACTGCAGCGTGGTAGGGCATGAACTGCGAGCGAGCCGCGTAGATAAGTGCAAAGGCGGCGATGATGACCAGCGCGGCGCCGTAGCTTGCCAGATGAAACAAGATCAGCCAGTCCATCCGCAGCAGCCTCTTGAGTACCTGAGGCGATGGTGAGCCGCATCAGGTCGTGGAGCTACTGGCAGAAATGCTTGGTGGCGATGTAGTGGCGCTTACCTGAGATGTGTCACCTGTTTCCCGGGTCTGAACCGTCATGCAACTGTCGCAGCGCCTCGATGAACACCTCCTCTGCGCGGCTGAACCGCTGGTCCCTGTTCCACAACAGATGAATGTCCACATCGGCAATCCCCTCCTGCGGCGGCAGCTTCCACAGCAAGCCTGCCTCGACATCCGGGGCCACCACATGTTCGGGCAGGCAGCCGATGCCAAATCCGGCAATCACCAGCCGACGCACTTCCTCAAGGCTCGGCGATGACGCCACGATCCGCCCGGCAAACCCCTGCTGGTCCCGGAATATGGTCAGCGGCGACAACATGCCGCCAATCTGGTCACTGGTGAAACTGACGAAGTTCTCCCGCTGCAGATCGCCTTCTGCCTGGCCGAACAAGGCATGGTGCTTGCCACAGAAAAACGCATAACGCTGGCGCAGGAACAGCCGTTGTTCCAGCCTTGGCTGCGTACGCCGGCTGAGGCTCAGGCCCGCCGTGGCGGTCTTCTCCTGCAGGGCGGCGACGATGTCTGAGCTGCGCATCACGTCAATCTCCAACTCCACCCGCGGGTGCTGGCGATGGAACCCGGCGAGAAAATCGTCGAAGCGTTCGTCGACGATGCGGCTGATCATCAGCAGGCGTACCTTGCCTACCAGTTCGTCCGCTGGTTCTTCCAGCAACCCGCCGATCTGCGACATCTGCCCATACACCTCGCCCGCCAGCAGGAACAGTTGCTCGCCCATTTCCGTCAGGACGAAGCGCGGCCCACGGCGGGCGATCAGCTGGCGCCCGAGCTGTTCTTCCAGGCGCTTGAGCGCCTGGCTCACCGCTGGCTGGGTGAGGTGCAGGCGGGCGGCGGCGCGGCTGATGGACAGCTCCTGGCCGATCACCCGGAAGGTGCGCAGCAGGTTCCAGTCGAGGCGGTCGTTGAGCAGGCGGTCAGGCATGGCAGGGCTCTATGATAAGCATGGCTAATAGTGCAAATAATAAATAGAAAATTGACTAATCATAGCCCTGGGCCGATAAATCGCAGTGCAAGCGCCAGCAGAGCGACACCGTGATCCCGACAACTCCTGCCAGAACAACAAGCAAAGGAGCCCTCATGCAGTCCACCACGTCCCCCCAGCCGCGCCGTGCCGCCGCCGCCGCGTTCATCGGCACCATGATCGAATGGTATGACTTCTACATCTATGCCACCGCTGCCGCACTGGTGTTCGGCGCACTGTTCTTCCCTTCCGACGACAGCCTGTTCAGCACCATGGCCGCCTTCGGCACCTTTGCCGTGGGCTTTTTCGCCCGGCCATTGGGTGGGATTATCTTCGGCCATGTGGGCGACCGGATCGGGCGCAAGAAGTCGCTGGTCATCACGCTGCTGATGATGGGCATCGTCACGGTGTGCATCGGCCTGCTGCCGACCTACGCGCAGATCGGCGCCATGGCCCCGGTGCTGCTGATCATTCTGCGCATCGTCCAGGGCATCGCCGTGGGGGGCGAGTGGGGTGGGGCGGTGCTGATGGCCGGCGAGCATGCGCCCAAGGGGCGGCGCAATTTCTTCGCCTCGTTCGCCCAGCTGGGCAGCCCGGCTGGCTTGATCCTGTCGCTGCTGGCCTTCGGCGCGGTGACCCGCCTGCCCGAGGCAGACTTGATGAGCTGGGGCTGGCGAGTGCCGTTCCTGGCGAGCGCGCTGTTGCTGCTGGTGGGCCTGGCGATCCGCCTGGGGGTGAATGAGTCCCCCGAGTTCATCGCCAGCCGCCAGCAGGCGGAAAAGGCCCAACGCAAGGAGCAGGCGCCGGTCTTCGAAGTGCTGCGCACGGCCTGGCGCCCGCTGCTGCTGTGCATCGGTGCCAACACCCTGGGCATTGCCGGGGTCTACTTCACCAACACCTTCATGATCAGCTACACCACCCAGCAACTGCACCTGGAGCGCTCGCTGATCCTGGAATGCCTGTTCTTCGTGGCGATCATTCAGTTCTGCGTACAGCCGCTGGCCGCCTGGTTGTCGGAAAAGATCGGGGCCACGCGCTTTTTGGCCCTGGTCGCGCTGCTGGCGATGGCCTCGCCATACCCGATGTTCGTGCTGGTCAGCTCTGGCCAAGGCCCGCTGATCGTGCTCGGCATCGCCCTTGCCGCAGCGTGCATGGCTTCGTTCTACGCGGTGATTGCCGGCTATGTCAGCGGCATGTTCGAAACCCGCGTGCGCTACACCGCTATTTCCCTGGCGTACCAGATCTGCGGTGCCATCGCCGGTGGCCTGACCCCGCTGATCGGCACCTGGCTGGCCCACACCTTCAGCGGCCAGTGGTGGCCCATGGCTGCCTTCTACACCTTGATCGCCACCATTTCGCTGGTATGCGTGCTTGCCCTGTCGCGCCAGTACGCCCGCAGCCAGCGCCTGGAACTCGCTTGATTGAAGCGCTTTATTCTGGAGTACCCGCACATGTTGAAAAGCAATGGCGAACGCCTGTGGGCGAGCCTGATGGCCATGGCCGAAATCGGCGCTACCGCCCGTGGTGGCAGTTGCCGACTGGCCCTCAGCGACGAGGACAAGGCCGGCCGTGAACTGTTCTGTCACTGGTGCCGCGAAGCCGGCCTCACGCTGAGCGTGGATGCGATCGGCAACCTGTTCGCTCGCCGCGCTGGCAGTGACCCACAGGCGGCGCCGGTAATGATCGGCAGCCACCTCGACACCCAACCCGAAGGCGGCCGTTTCGACGGCGTCTATGGTGTACTGGCAGGACTGGAGGTGGTACGCCGCCTCAATGACCTGGGCATCCATACCCGCAAGCCGCTGGAAATCGCCGTGTGGACCAATGAAGAGGGCGCCCGCTTCACCCCGGCCATGTTCGGCTCGGCGGTGTTCACCGGGAGCCTGGCGCTGGACGACGCGCTGGCCATCCGCGACGCCGATGGCATCAGCGTCGCCGACGAGCTGCAACGCACCGGTTACGCCGGCCAGCGTCCTTTGGGTGGCCGGGTGGATGCCTATTTTGAAGCGCACATCGAGCAAGGCCCGATCCTTGAGGATAATGCCAAGGCCATCGGCGTGGTCAGCGGCGGCCAGGCGATCCGCTGGCTGGACGTGACCGTCGAAGGCATGGCGGCGCACGCTGGTACCACGCCGATGCCACTGCGCAAGGATGCTTTGTATGGCGCAGCGCGCATGATCCAGACGGTTGAGCAACTGGCAGCCGACTTTGCCCCGGAAGGCCTCACCACCGTGGGGGAACTGTCTATCGCCAAGTCTTCGCGCAATACCATCCCCGGCTTGCTGCAGTTCACCGTCGACCTGCGCCACCACCGTGATGAAGCCATTGAGGCGATGGAGCGCGACCTGACCCTGAAGCTGCAAGCCATCGCCAGCCAGCGCGGCCTGCAGGTGCGCATCGAGCGCCATTGGGTCAGCCCGGCCACCCCGTTCGACGGCGATTGCGTGGCCGCCGTGCAGCGGGCGGTGGACGGCCTTGGCTACGCCCAGCAGTCGATCGTCAGCGGCGCCGGCCACGACGCCATCCTGCTGGCCCGCTACTGCCCGACCGCGATGGTGTTCATCCCCTGCGTCGGCGGCTTGAGTCACAACGAAGCGGAGGATGTATTACCTGAGGACGCCCGCAAGGGTGCCGATGTACTGCTCAATGCCGTGCTGGCCCGCGCTGGCCGTGTCGATCAAGGAGAAGCCTGATGCGTTGCTATTTCCACCCCGAACAGCTGCTGCACCACCCGCGCAGCTACTATTCGCGCGGCGCCATGCGCACCCCGCAGGAAGTCCCCGAGCGCGCCCAGCGCCTGCTGCAGGCGGCCAAGGATCTGGGCTTCGATATTTGCCGGCCCGAGGATGCCGGCCTTGATCCGCTCAAGGCGGTGCATGGCGAGGCCTATCTCGCTTTCCTCGAAGAAGCTCATGCGCGCTGGAAGGAAATACCGGAGGACTGGGGCGACGAGGTCATGTCCAACATTTTCGTGCGCGAGCCCAACGCCCTGCGTGGCATTCTTGCCCAGGCCGGGCGCTACCTGGCCGATGGCAGTTGCCCCGTCGGTGAACATACCTGGCGCTCGGCCTACTGGTCGGCGCAGAGCGCAGTGGCTGGCGCCAAGGCCATTGTCGAGGGCGAACCTGCTGCCTATGCCCTGTGCCGACCGCCGGGGCACCATGCGCGGTTCGATGCAGCAGGTGGCTTCTGCTACATCAACAACGCAGCCGTGGCCGCCCAGGCCCTGCGCAGCCGTTTCAGCCGCGTGGCGGTGCTCGATACCGACATGCACCACGGGCAAGGGATTCAGGAGATTTTCTACGATCGCCGCGATGTGCTGTATGTGTCGGTGCATGGCGACCCGACTAATTTTTACCCAGGTGTGGCCGGGTTTGAGGATGAGCGCGGCAGCGGTGAGGGGGAGGGGTACAACCTCAACCTGCCCATGGCACATGGGGCTGACGAAGCGGACTTCATGGCGCAGTTGGAGGTTGCGCTGGCTGCGGTGAAGGATTTTGGTGCCGAGGTGCTGGTGTTGTCGTTGGGGTTCGATATCTACGAACTGGACCCGCAGAGCAAGGTGGCGGTGACGACTGAGGGGTTTGCTGCATTGGGTGAGCGGATTCGGGCGTTGCGGTTGCCTTGCCTGATTGTACAGGAGGGGGGGTATCACCTTGAGAGCCTGGAGGCGAATGCGCGGGCGTTTTTTGCTGACAAGGTGGATTGGCAGTAAGTTCAGCGGGCCGGCAGCTCGATGCGGCTGCCGGCGTGATCATGGCTAATCCCTATAAAGCATCTTTGAACGTGTATTTCTGTTCGAGCATGAATGGATGTGCCCTCCATTGAGGGCCCGCGCGGCGCTCGATCTCACCGGCGCTGAAAAGGTAATGGCGAACTACATTCCACCCCGGCGCACATGCTTCACAAACACCTTTTCCAGCAACTCCCACATCGCAGGATCGGTGCTGAACGCCACATTGAACCGCATCCACCCGGTGGCCTTGGCATCGACCATGAACAACTGCCCAGGCCCAAGCATGATGCCTTTCTCCAGCGCATCATCCAGCAGCGCCGCGCTGTCCAGGATGCCCGGGTGGCGGGTCCAGATGTACATGCCTTCATCCGACTCGGTGAACAGTTCGAAGCCCAATCGATGCAGATGCCGGCCGACTTCCTGGTGCGCCTCGGCCAAGCGCTGGCGCAGGCGTTTGAGATGCTTGCGCCAGCGGCCGTCGATGATTGCGGCATACACCACGCGCTCCATCACCTGCGAGGTGGTCAGGCCCGAGCGCATCTTCAGGTGCAGCAGTTTCTGCATCAGCTCCGGGTTGGCGAGCATGTAGCCGACCCGCACGTTGGGCGAAATGCTTTTCGAGTAGCTGCCCACGTAGACCACCTGCTGCAGGTGGTCGAGGCTGGCCAGGCACGGCTGCGGTTCGGCAATCATGTCGGCGTACAGGTTGTTTTCCACCAGGCGGAAGCCATGCTGGCTGGCCAGCTGCAGCAGCCGGTGCAGTTGCGGCAGCGGGGTGCGCGAGCAGGTCGGGCTGTGCAGGTGCGGTTGGGTGAAGAACGCGGTCGGGCGGTGGTGGGTGAGCAACTGCTCCAGCTGGTTCAGGTCGTAGCCGGCCGGCGTGCGTGGCACACCGACCAGGGTCGCGCCCTGGGTGCGCAGGATGCTCATCAGGTTGGGGTAGCCGGGGTCGTCCACCAGCACCACATCACCCGGGCGTACCAGCGTGCGCGCAGCCAGGTCCAGGGCCTGGCTGGCGCCGTGGGTGAGCATAAGTTGCGCCGGGTTGGCGACGATCGACAGATCCTGCTGCAGGTTTTGCGCGGTCAGTGCGCGCAGCTCCTGCAGGCCCATGGGGTCGCCGTAGCCCGACAGCTCCAGCGGGCTGCCGGCCACCTGGCGCAGGCCGCGGCGCAAGCCGTCTTCGTACATCCAGTCGTTGGGCAACCAGCCGCACCCTGGTTTGAACGGCAACTGGCGGATTTCAAAGATCTGTTGCAGGTACCACTCGGAGTTGAACGTGGGTCGGCTGGTGTCGGCTTCAGCGTTGTGCTGCTCCAGCATTTCGCTCGCTGCGCGGTTGACGAAGAACCCCGCATTGCCACGGCTTACCAGCAGACCCTGGGCAACCAGGCGGTCGTAGGCCTCGACCACGGTAAAGGTGCTCACCGAATAGGTCGCGGCAAAGGCGCGGATGGACGGCACCTTGGCGCCTGGCTTGAGGGTCTGGTTGTCGATCAGCTCGCGCAGCCCGTCGATGATCTGGTTGACCAAAGGGGTCGAGGAGTCTGGATGTAATTCGAGCATTCGTGGCCTTCAGGGTGCGTATCGCCAGGCGTTTGCAGGGTGTACTGCATGGGCGACCTGTACAGTGCAGTGCGAGATTCATGCCACTGTGCATGGCTCTCTGCGTCAGACATTTTTACATTAGGTGTCGGATATCGCCACATAAAGCATGTTCAGTTCGCTCCGGGCGCAACAACCGGGGCGCGTCAGCAGGCCGCCACGGATGGCCTGCGTGTGTTTGTTCACACCATCCTGCCCGCATTAGCACTGATGTACAGGTGAAACCGCCAGCCATCGGGGTTTTACAGTTTTCCTTGGATAAAAAGAAGCACGGGGTACACAACTGATGGACGCAACATCCACAACCACCACCGCGAAAAGCGGGCACGAGAGCAAGCTCAGTGCCTCGCTGAAGTCGCGCCACCTGACGATGATGTCGATCGCCGGGGTTATTGGCGGCGCCTTGTTCGTCGGTTCCGGCAGCGTGATCCACAGCGCCGGCCCAGCCGCTGTCCTGGCCTACCTGGCAGGCGGCATCCTGGTGGTGCTGATCATGCGCATGCTCGGCGAAATGGCCACTTCCTCGCCGGACACAGGCTCATTCTCCACCTACGCCGACCGCGCCATCGGCCGCTGGGCCGGTTTCACCATCGGCTGGCTGTACTGGTGGTACTGGGTCATCCTCATGGCCTGGGAAGCCTATGTGGCGGGCAAGATCCTGCATGGCTTCTTCCCGGACGTCAGCGTCAACGTGTTCGTGCTGGCCACGACCCTGTTGCTGATCACCGTCAACTTCTTCAACGTCAAGCACTACGGTGAGTTCGAGTTCTGGTTCGCCTTGATCAAGGTGATCGCGATCGTCTGCTTCCTGATCGTGTGTACCGCTGCGGTCACGAACGTCTGGCAGTTCGGCGAAGTACGTGGCATCACCCACCTCACTGCCGAAGGCTTCATGCCCAACGGCATCAGCACCGTGATTGGTGCCTTGCTCGGGGTGATGTTTGCCTTCCTCGGTGCGGAAATCGTCACCATCGCCGCTTCCGAAGCCAAGGACCCGGCGGCCCAGATCGTCAAGGCCACCAATTCGGTGGTATGGCGTGTGTGCCTGTTCTACGTCGGCTCGATCTTCCTGATCGTCTGCCTGGTACCGTGGAATGACCCGCACCTGGGCGTTTCCGGCTATGGTGCGTACCGCCGTACCCTGGAACTGCTGGGCGTGCCGTATGCCGAGCTGCTGATGAACTTCGTGGTGCTGACCTCGGTGAGCAGCTGCCTGATCTCGGGCCACTACACCGCTTCGCGCATGCTGTTCTCCCTGGCTCAGCGTGGCGATGCGCCGTCGTTCTTCAAGATCACCCGCGCCGGCACTGGTGTACCGGTGTACGCGATCATCGGCTCGTGCGCCGTGGCCGTGGTCTGTGCGCTGATCAACTTCAGCGAAACCCTGCGCCCGAAAGACGTGCTGGATACCCTGATGAACACCACTGGCATGATCGCTTTGCTGGTGTACCTGGTGATTGCCTTCTCGCAGCTGCGCATGCGCCGCAAGCTGATTGCCGAAGGCAAGGAAGTGCGCCTGAAGATGTGGCTGTTCCCGTGGCTGACCTACCTGGTGATCGCGTTCATCGTGGCGGCCCTGGTGACCATGGCCTTCATGCCTGACTACCAGATCCTGGTGATCTCTACCGGTATCGCTGCGGCGATCGTGGTGGCGATGGGTGTGGTGCACCAGATTCGTTCTGGCAAGCAGCACTAAGCGTCACTCGCTTCTCGAAACGGCCGGCTCCCTTGTGGACCCGGCCGTTTCGCGTTGCTGGGCCTGGTTTTTTTCGGCGGGCATGTGGAAGCGCTGGTTCATCCACGGCGAGCCGAGCAGGCCTGCAGCGGCGATCAGGGCCAGGATGGCGAGGGCTAGGTAGATCTTCATGGATGTGCGCATGTAAGGGATGACCTGCAGCATGGCCCGCCAGTTCCGCCGCGGGTGTTGTTGCAGGACATGCCTGGTACATCGCTTTGAAGCTGGCCTGTTCAGCTGAAGCTGGCGAAGTGCGCTTGCATCCGCGCCGCATCCGCCTGGCGCCCGCTGAACAGCTCGAACGCCTTCACCGCCTGGAACACCGCCATGTTGCTGCCATCCAGCGTGCGGCAACCCAGTGCCCGGGCAGCGCGCAGCAGCTCGGTCTCCAGCGGGAAGTAGATGATTTCCGCCACCCACAAGCGCGCGTGCAGCAGCTGCACCGGTAGCGGTGTACCCGGCAGCTTGGCCATGCCCACCGGCGTGGTGTTGACCAGCCCGTCCGCCTCGGCCAAGGCGCTGGCCAGGTCGCAGCCGACCACGGCGCGCCCAGCGCCGAAATGGGCATTGAGGTTGTCCACCAGGGCCTGCGCCCGGGCCGTGTCAACCTCGAACAGTACCAACTGCTCGACCCCTTCACCCAGCAGCGCATGGGCCACCGCCGAGCCGGCGCCACCGGCGCCCATCTGCACCACCCGGCGCCGCGCCACATCGGGCAGGCCGCGGCGCAAGCCTTCGGCAAAACCCAGGCAGTCGGTGTTGTGGCCAACCCGCTTGCCGTCCTTGAGCACCACGGTATTCACCGCGCCGATGCCACGCGCTTCGTCCGACAGTTCGTCGAGCAGTGGCAGGATGGTCTGTTTGAACGGGTAGGTGATGTTCAGCCCGGTAAAGCCGGTGTGCTGCGCGGCATCCAGCAGGCCGGGCAGGGCGCTGTCATCCAGTTGCAGCTGGTCGGCGTCGATCAGCCGGTACAGGTAGCGCAGGGCCTGGGCATCGCCTTCATGTTCATGCAGGGCCGGGGTGCGCGACAGCTGGATGCCGCGGCCGATCAGGCCCGCGAGGATGGCTTGCTGGCTCATGCCGTGCGCTCCTGGAACAGCTCGGCGAAGTGGCTGATAGCCATGCGGTAGCCATGGCTGCCCAGCCCGCAGATCACGCCTACGGCAATGGACGATACGAACGACAAGTGGCGGAACGGTTCGCGCTTGTGCACGTTGGACAGGTGCACTTCGATAACCGGTACTTCGCTGGCCACCAGGGCGTCGCGGATGGCCACCGAGGTGTGGGTCCAGGCGCCTGGGTTGATCACGATACCGGCGCAGCGGCCCCGGGCTGCGTGGATCCAGTCGATCAGTTCGCCTTCGTGGTTGGTCTGGCGGAATTCGAGTTCCAGGTCGTGGGCTTGGGCAGTATCGGCGCAGCCCTGGGCCAGGTCGGCCAGGGTTTCGCGGCCGTATTGGGCAGGCTCGCGGGTGCCCAGCATGTTCAGGTTAGGGCCGTTGAGCACGAGGATAAGTGGCTTCATGAGGGGCATCACTTTGTTGTTGTTGGTTGCGCCTAGTTTTGTACTGACTGGTTAGTTCCGTCAATTAGGCTCGTGCTTCGGGTGGGGAAAGTGGGCGATTATCGGACTGGTTTGCCTTGACACATTCAGCGCCTATGAGACCGAGCGCCGCCCGCGCGGCGCTCGATCTCATAGGCGCTGAATGCATCAAGGCGAACACCCCGGGGCATTACAAAATTGTAATTCTGCCGCCACCACCCCGATAACCACCCTTCCCTAAAGTCCCTCGCCACCGCTCGCCGTCGAGGACCTGTCCGTGCCCATCCCCCGCAAGATCGCCTTGCTCTGCCTGCTGCTGTTCGGTGCCCACAGCGCCCAGGCTAGCCAGAGCCTGAGCCTGCCCCAGGCGCTGGCTGCCGCCTTTGCCCAAAACCCGGAGCTGGCCGCTGCCAGCCGGGAAATCGGCATTGCCGACGGTGAGCGGCGCCAGGCCGGTTTGCTGCCCAACCCCGAGCTGGCGTGGGAGGTCGAGGACACCCGCCGCGACACCAGCACCACCACCGTCACACTCAGCCAGCCGCTGGAACTGGGCGGCAAGCGCGGCGCGCGTATCGCCGTGGCCGGTGCCGGCCAGGCCATTGCCCAGCTCGACCTGGAGCGCCAGCGCAATGGCCTGCGTGCCGACGTGGTGCAGGCCTTCCATGCGGCGTTGCGGGCACAGACTGCGCTGGAGCTGGCGCAGCAGTCGCTGGCGGTGACCGAGCGCGGCCTGCGGGTAGTGCAGGGGAGGGTGACCGCCGGCCAGTCAGCGCCCGTGGAAACCACCCGTGCCCAGGTGCAGCTGGCCCAGGCCCAGGCCGAAGTGCGCCGTGCGCAAAGCCAGCGCCGCGTTGCCTACCAGGTTCTGGCACGGTTGACCGGCAGCCCGCTGGCAGGCTTCGATCAGTTGCAGGCCAGCAGCCTCTCGCCTGGCGTGGCGCCCAACGCCGATGCTTTGCTGGACCGCATCGAGCAAACAGTCGAATGGCGCCTGGCCGCTGCCCAGGTCGAGCGCGGTGACGCGTCCCTGGGGTCGGAAAAGGCCCAGCGCATTCCCAACCTCACCGTCAGCCTTGGCAGCCAGTACAGCCGTGAGGACCGCGAGCGGGTCAACGTGCTCGGCCTGTCCATGCCGCTGCCGCTGTTCGACCGCAACCAGGGCAACGTGCTGGCCGCTGCGCGCCGCGCCGACCAGGCACGTGACCTGCGCAATGCCGTGGAATTGCGCCTGCGCAGTGAAACCCGTAGCGCGCTCAGTCAGTGGGACACGGCGATGCAGGAGGTGGACGCCTATGACGGCACCATCCTGCCTGCTGCGCAGCAGGCGGTGGACACCGCTACCCGTGGTTTCGAGATGGGCAAATTCGCCTTCCTCGACGTGCTCGATGCCCAACGCACCCTGATCCAGGCCCGCGGGCTGTACCTCGAGGCCCTGGCCTCGGCGACTGACGCGCGGGCGCAGGTCGAGCGCATCTACGGCGCCCTTGATGGCTTGAGCAAACACCCGAACAGCAGGAGCAACAATGACTAACCCATCCAAGATAGCGCTATTGGTCGCCGCGATGGCCGTGCTGGGCGTCGGTGGCCTGGCCTGGACCGGCAACCTCGGCCAGGCGTCGAATGCTGAAGCCCGCCATGACGAGCATGGCGAAGACGGCCACGGCCATGGCCAAGACCAGGCCGAAGCAGGTCATGCCGAAGAAGAGGGCAAGCTGCACCTGTCCATCGCGCAGATAAACGCCGCCGGTGTGCAGCTGGCCACCGCCGGACCCCGTGAGTTGGCGAGCGCCATCAGCTTCCCCGGTGAAATACGCTTCGATGAGGACCGCACCGCCCATGTTGTACCGCGCGTGCCGGGGGTGGTCGAGACGGTACAGGCGGAGCTGGGCCAGGCAGTCAAGCGCGGCCAGGTACTGGCGGTGATCGCCAGCCAGCAGATCTCCGACCTGCGCAGCGAGCAACAGGCCGCCCAGCGCCGCCTGGAACTGGCGCGGCTGACCTTGCGCCGCGAGCAGCAGCTGTGGCGGGAGCGCATCAGCGCCGAACAGGATTACCTGCAGGCTCGCCAGGTAGTGCAAGAGGCCGAGATCGCCTTGGCCAACGCCCGGCAGAAGGTCGCCGCCGTGGGCCCGGCCGGCGCTGGCAACCGCTATGAACTGCGGGCGCCCTTCGATGCGGTGGTGGTGGAAAAGCACCTGACCGTGGGCGAGGTGGTCGATGAGACCAGCAACGCCTTCACCCTGTCCGACCTGAGCCGGGTATGGGCCACGTTCGCCGTGGCCCCGCGTGACCTGGACAAGGTTGTGACTGGCCGGCATGTCACGGTCAGCGCCCCGGACCTGGGCGCCCAGGTCGAAGGCAAGGTCAACTACGTCGGCAGCCTGCTCGGCGAGCAGAACCGCGCCGCCACCGTGCGCGCTACCCTGGCCAACCCCAACGGCGGCTGGCGCCCCGGGCTGTTCGTCAATGTCGCGGTCAGCGTCGAGCGCTTCAAGGCCGCCGTCGCGGTGCCGGAAAGCGCCCTGCAGACCTGGGAGGAGCAGACCGTGGTGTTTGCCCGCACCGAGGAAGGTTTCGAAGCGCGCCCGGTAACCACTGGCCGCCGCGACGGTGGGCAGGTGGAAATCACCAGCGGCCTGGCCGCCGGCAACCGGGTAGCCGCTGCCGGCAGCTTTGTCCTCAAGTCCGAGCTGGGCAAGGGCTCGGCCCAGCACAGTCATTGATCACGGGGACACCTGCATG
>NZ_JABMCN010000052.1:0-14890 GCF_013179515.1 Pseudomonas sp. CM27 | reverse complement strand
CAGGTGGAAATCACCAGCGGCCTGGCCGCCGGCAACCGGGTAGCCGCTGCCGGCAGCTTTGTCCTCAAGTCCGAGCTGGGCAAGGGCTCGGCCCAGCACAGTCATTGATCACGGGGACACCTGCATGTTCGAACGCCTGATCCAATTCGCCATCGAGCAGCGCCTGGTGGTGATGCTGGCCGTGGTCCTGATGGCCGCGGTGGGTATCCACAGTTACCAGAAGCTGCCGATCGACGCCGTACCCGACATCACCAACGTCCAGGTACAGATCAACACCGCCGCCCCCGGCTATTCGCCGCTGGAGACCGAGCAGCGCATCACCTTCGCCATCGAGACCGCCATGGCCGGCCTGCCCGGGCTGCAGCAGACCCGCTCGTTGTCGCGCTCCGGTTTGTCGCAGGTTACGGTCATCTTCGATGACGATACCGACCTGTTCTTCGCCCGCCAGCTGGTCAACGAGCGCCTGCAAGTGGCCCGCGAGCAGTTGCCCGATGGCATCCAGGCTGGCCTGGGGCCGATCTCTACCGGGCTGGGCGAGATTTTCCTGTGGACTGTGGAGGCCGAGGAGGGGGCGCTGAAGGATGACGGTAGCCCTTACACCCTGACCGACCTGCGGGTGATCCAGGACTGGATCATCAAGCCGCAGCTGCGCAATGTGCCGGGGGTGGCCGAAGTCAACAGCATCGGCGGCCATGCCAAGCAGTACCTGATTGCGCCGGAGCCCAAGCGCCTGGCCGCCTACAAACTCACCCTGAACGATCTGATCACGGCGCTGGAGCGCAACAACGGGAACGTCGGCGCCGGCTACGTCGAGCGCAACGGCGAACAGTTGCTGATCCGTGCGCCCGGGCAGGTGGCCTCCGCCGAGGACATCGCCAACATCGTCATCTCCAGCGTCGACGGCACGCCGATCCGCGTCAGCCATGTCGCCCAGGTTGGCCTGGGCGAGGAACTGCGTTCGGGCGCGGCAACCGAAAACGGCCGCGAGGTGGTGTTGGGCACGGTGTTCATGCTGATCGGCGAGAACAGCCGCACGGTGTCCCAGGCGGTGGCTGCCAAGCTGGTCGAGATCAACCGCAATCTGCCCAAGGGCGTGGTCGCGGTGACGGTGTACGACCGCACCAACCTGGTGGAAAAAGCCATTGCCACGGTGAAGAAGAACCTGGTCGAAGGCGCCATCCTGGTCATCGCCGTGCTGTTCCTGTTCCTGGGCAACATCCGCGCTGCACTGATTACCGCCATGGTCATTCCGCTGTCGATGCTGTTCACCTTTACCGGCATGTTCAGCAACAAGGTCAGCGCCAACCTGATGAGCCTGGGTGCGCTGGACTTCGGCATCATCGTCGACGGCGCGGTGGTGATCGTGGAAAACGCTATCCGCCGCCTGGCCCATGCCCAGCAACGGCATGGCCGCATGCTGACCCGCAGCGAGCGCTTCCATGAAGTGTTTGCCGCCGCCCGCGAGGCGCGTCGGCCGCTGATCTACGGGCAGCTCATCATCATGGTGGTGTACCTGCCGATCTTCGCCCTGACCGGGGTCGAGGGCAAGATGTTCCACCCCATGGCCTTTACCGTGGTCATGGCCCTGCTCGGCGCCATGATCCTCTCGGTGACCTTCGTGCCCGCGGCCCTCGCGCTGTTCGTCACCGGCAAGGTCAAGGAAGAGGAAGGCCTGGTGATGCGTACCGCGCGCCAGCGCTATGCCCCGGTGCTGGCCTGGGTGCTGGGCCGGCGCAAGCTGGCGTTCACCGCCGCCGCCACCCTGGTTGTGTTGTCCGGGGTGATGGCCAGCCGCATGGGCAGCGAGTTCATCCCCAGCCTCAGCGAGGGGGACTTTGCCTTGCAGGCCCTGCGCGTGCCGGGTACCAGCCTGTCGCAGTCGGTGGACATGCAGCAGCGTCTGGAACGGGCGATCATAGCCCAGGTGCCGGAAGTGGAGCGGGTGTTCGCCCGTACCGGCACGGCCGAAATTGCCTCCGACCCGATGCCGCCAAACATTTCCGACGCCTATGTGATGCTGCGTCCAACTGCGCAATGGGCCGACCCGGGCAAGCCACGGGACGAATTGATCGCCGAGGTGCAGCGGGCTGCGGCCAGCGTGCCGGGCAGCAATCACGAGCTGTCGCAGCCGATTCAGCTTCGCTTCAACGAGCTGATTTCCGGGGTGCGCAGTGATGTGGCGGTGAAACTGTTCGGTGATGACATGGACGTGCTCAACCGCACCGCTGCGCAGATCGCCAGCAGCCTGCAGGGCGTGCCTGGCGCCTCGGAGGTGAAGGTCGAGCAGACCACCGGCCTGCCGGTGCTGACCATCGACATCGACCGCGACAAGGCCGCCCGCCATGGCCTGAATGTGGGCGACGTACAGGATGCCATCGCCATCGCCGTGGGTGGCCGTACGGCCGGCACCCTGTATGAAGGCGACCGTCGCTTCGATATGGTGGTGCGCCTTTCGGAAACCCTGCGCACCGATGTCGACGGGCTGGCCAGCCTGTTGATCCCGGTGCCGGCCAGTGCCACTGCGGGCACCGGGCAAATCGGCTTTATCCCGCTGTCGCAGGTGGCCACGCTGAACCTGCAGCTTGGGCCCAACCAGGTCAGCCGTGAGGACGGCAAGCGGGTGGTGGTGGTCAGTGCCAATGTGCGCGGGCGTGACCTGGGCTCGTTTGTCGAGGAGGCCGAACAGGCGTTGATTGGCCAAGTGCCGATACCGCCGGGTTACTGGACGCGTTGGGGTGGCCAGTTCGAGCAGTTGCAGTCGGCGACCGAGCGGCTGCAGGTGGTGGTGCCGGTAGCCTTGCTGCTGGTCATGGCGCTGTTGCTGATGATGTTCAACAACCTCAGGGATGGGCTGCTGGTATTTACCGGCATTCCGTTCGCCCTTACCGGTGGGGTGCTGGCGCTGTGGCTGCGGGATATTCCGCTGTCCATTTCTGCCGGGGTGGGGTTCATTGCCCTGTCCGGGGTAGCGGTGCTCAACGGGCTGGTGATGATCGCCTTCATCCGTGGCTTGCGTGAGGAAGGGCGCACGTTGCGGGTGGCGGTCGAGGAGGGCGCGCTGACGCGGTTGCGGCCGGTGCTGATGACGGCACTGGTGGCGTCGCTGGGGTTCATCCCGATGGCCTTGGCTACCGGAACCGGGGCAGAGGTGCAGCGGCCGCTGGCGACCGTGGTGATTGGCGGGATCTTGTCGTCTACCGCACTGACATTGCTGGTGTTGCCGGCGCTGTATCAGTGGGCGTATCGGCGGGAGGAGGAGGTGCAGGAGGGCTGATAATCCGGGGCGCCAGCCCCCACAGGGATCGCGGCTGTCAGCCTTGACGCAATCCCTGTGGGAGCTGGCTTGTCGTGGCGACGAACCGCGGCGATGGGCCGCGCAGCGGCCCCAGGATTTCAAACGGTACGACGAGCCTCACCGCTAGCGCCGTCCGCCGCTACGTCATCATGCAACGAAATCCGCGAAGTCTCCGGCAACGCCAACCCACCGACCAACGCCACCAGGGCAATCACCACCAGGTAGAACGCCGGGGCCAGGCTGCTGCCGGTCTGCCCGATCAGCCAGGTCGCCACCAGCGGCGCGGTACCGCCAAACAATGTGTAGGCGACGTTGTAGGTAATCGCCGAGGCGGTATAGCGGGTGCGGGTAGGGAAACTTTCCGACAGCAACGCCGCGGTCACCACGCCGCTGCACAATGCCCCCACCGCCAGCAGTATCACCCCCAGCAGTGCGCCCGACAGCGAACCGGAGCTGGCCAGCCAATACGCCGGGAACACGCACAGCATCACCCACAGGCAGGTAAAGCCGATGGTCTTGCGCCGCCCGACCCGGTCCGAGAACGCCCCGGCCAGCGGGCAGCCGACGGCGGCGAACAGCAGGGCCACGGTGGTTACCAGCAGCGACTGCGCACGGGTCAGGTTGCCGACCAGTTGCAGGTACGTGGCGAAGTAGGTGGTGAACATGTAGAACGACAGCGCCGTCAGCGAGATGAAAGCGCCCAGGTTACGAATCGCCCGGCCATGGTGACGCAGGGTTTCCTTGAGAGGCGAGTGTTCGTGCTGCTTGCCTTGAGCGACCGCTTCACGGAAGGCCGGGGTTTCTTCCATGCGCCAGCGCAGGTACAGCCCGACCAGCCCCAACGGTGCCGCGATCAGGAACGGAACACGCCAGCCCCAGGCACTCATGGCCTCGGCAGACAGGCTGGCCTCCAGGCCATAGGCGATCACCGCTGCACAGGCAAAGGCGGAAAAGGTCGAGACCGGTACGAAACTGCCATAAAAGGCTCGCTTGTTGCTGGGCGCGTGCTCCATCAGGTAGGCGCAGGCACCGGCATACTCGCCACCGGCAGAAAAGCCCTGCAGGCAGCGCGCCAGGGTCAGCAGCACGGGGGCGGCCAGGCCGATGCTGGCGTAGGTTGGCAACAGGCCGATCAGGGTTGTGGAGCCGGCCATAAGCAGGATGGTCAGCGACAGGATGCGCTTGCGCCCCAGCCGGTCGCCCAGCGCACCGAACACGATGCCGCCCAGTGGGCGCAGGGCAAAGGCCACGGCGAACACCGCAAAGGTCTTGAGCAAGGCTACGCTGGCGTCCTCGCTGGCAAAGAACTGGCTGGCGATCAGCGTGGCGAGAAAGCCGTAGACGGCAAAGTCGAACCATTCGACGAAGTTGCCGATGGCCGAGGCAGCGATCACCCGGCGCAGGGTGGCGGGGGATACCTCATGAGGTGCGGGCATGCGGGGGCTCTCCGGTTCCATTGGTAGTATTCGCCAGTAGATAACCGGGAGCGCAAGGGTGCTGTGTCGAGGGCGACCTCGGGATATTCGATTCAACCAGGGTTGCAGTGTTCTTACAGTCTCCCGACCTTCCACGGCGCGTATTCGAGTTCGCTGTAGCCCTGGGCCTTGCCCTGTTCGTCAGTACTGAAGCCGGGCAGGCGGCTCAGGTCCAGCGTCAGGCTCGCCGGTATCGGCGGTGGCGATACCGAGTTGCAACGCTTGCTGCATGTCACGGGTGAAGGTTTGCAGGCTGAGCGTGTCGGGCTCGGAGGCAGGACGGCTCTGGCAGCCTGTCAGCGCGATGAGGGTGACAACCACAAGCGCTGGGGACAACGGTCTGAACACAGGGACTTCCTTGATGATGCAGGGGCCAGCTTTCATGCCGGCATGGGTGATGACGACCATTATCACTCAGGGCGGTCGACGGTTTTGTGGAGTTTGTGCGTAGGAACTGCCCTTAAGGACGATGCCAGCACCAGGCCGGCATCGCCCTGTGCATCAGAAGCGCATGTCCAGCGCCAGTTCGACGGTGCGCGGTGGCCCCATGTAGTACTGGCTGCTGTAGGCCTGCTTGGCGTACACCTCGTCGGTCAGGTTGCGCACGCGCCCGGTAAGCGTGGTGTGCTCATCCAGCCGGTAGCGGGCGAAGGCGCCGAACAGCGTGTACGCCGGGGCCTTGAGGCTGTTGGCGTTGTCGGCATACACCGAACCCACGTAGCGCCCGTCCGCGCCCACCGACCACGCCGCGGACAGGCTGTAGGTCAGCCACAGGTTGGCGACACTGGCCGGCACGTTCACCGGGGCGTTGCCCATGCGCGACACCGACACGCCGTTGACCGCCTCGTTGAACTCATCGTACTGCGCATCGACATAGGCATAGTTGGCCTCGGCCAGCAGTCTCGGCGTTACCTGCAGGCGCCCGGACAACTCCACGCCCCGCGAGGTCTGCTGTCCGGCCTGGACCGTGAGGTTGGCGTCGTTCGAGTCGCGTACGGCAAAGTCCTTGCGCACGATCTGGTACAGCGCCAGCGTGGCCGCGCCGCGCCCATCGAGGAAATCGAACTTGCTGCCCACCTCCCACTGCTCGCCTTTGGACAGGTCGAACAACCCCACGTTGGAATAGGTCGCTGCCGCCAGCGAACCGGCAGGCAAGTCGGCCGAACTGCTGTACTGCGCATAAAGGCTGGCGTTGGCGGTCAACGCATAGGTCAGGCCGATGCGCCCGGACAGCGGTTCCCAGCGCCGCTCGAAATACGCCGGCGAGGTTGGCGTGACCGCACCGTAGTTGGTTACCTGCATGTCCAGGTAGTCGTAGCGCAGGGCGGTCAGCAGGGCCAGGCGCTCGGTGAGCTGCAGGCGGTTTTCGGCAAACACCGCGCGGTTGGTTACCTCGTGGCGGCGTTGCTTGGTCAGGCCGGCATTGACACCGGGTATGTCATCGAAGCTGCCGGGGTCGAAGTGCTCGGCATCCACCACATCGCTCCAGCTGCTGGAAGTGGGGTAGAGGGTCTGGCGCATGCGCGAGTATTCCAGCCCCAGCGACCACTGGCTGGCCAGGCCAAGCAGCTGGTTGTCGTGGCGCACTTCGATGCGGTCGCCCAGCAGGTTCTGCTGGTGGCTTTGCAGGTAGGGGCTGCTGCGCTGCACTTTGCCGTCGGGTGTATAGGCGTAGCGTTCGAGGTTGCGGTAATCGCGCTGGGCGTTGTAGTGGTACAGGGTGTTCTGCACGCTGGTGCTGTCGCTGACCTGGTAATCGAGGATCGAGCGCAGCCAGCGCACCCGCTGCTCGTAGCGGCCGTCGGCGACGTTGTAGTTTTCGAAGCGGCGGCTGTTGTCGATTTTCATCGTGCTGCGCCCGGGGAGGATCGGCGAGCCCCAGTAGGGGCTGTCTTCGCGGTCTTCCTGATACTCCAGCGCCAGGGTGTGGGTGAGGTTGGGCACCAGATCGCTGAGCAGCGAGAACGCCAGGCTGTCGCTGTGCCGCTCGTTGCGGTCGACGTAGCCGTTGCCATGCCCGCGGCTAAAGTCCAGGCGGGCGAAGTGCCGGGCGTCGGCCGGGTTGCTGGCCAGTGCCTGGTTGATGCCGAACGCCACTTCGCTGTCGTCGAAACTGCCGTAGCGGATACGGCCGTCGACGATTTGCTGGTCGCGGCTGGCCAGCTTGCTGATGTAGTTGATCGAGCCGCCCACCGCACCGGCGCCATGCAGGAACGAGGAGGGGCCGCCGATCAGCTCGACCCGGTCGAGCACCCAGGCATCTATCGGTCGGGTGGCACTGCTGTAGCCCAGGTTGATGCCGTTGTACAACTGGGTGACCTGATTCTGGGTGAAGCCGCGGTAGGCGACGAAACCGCCAAAGCCGGGGTTTGCCGAGGCGTTGACGCCGGTCATGGCGTTGATCACGTCCTGGCTGTCCTTGGCGCCGCGTTCTTCGATCAGGCGGCGGTTCGAGACACTGACCGAGGCGGGCGTTTCCCGCGCGGTCAGGCCCAGGCGTGAGCCCGTGCGGATCGGCTCGTCCAGTTGTACGCCGCTGGCGGGGTCGCGCTCACCGTCGATGGTGGTGGCGCCGAGTTCCACGGCGGCGCCGTCGGCCCAGGCAAAGCTGCAGGTGCCCATCAGGAGCACCAGGGAGGAATGGCGAAGCATGTTGATGTGTCTTCCACGCAAAGGTCATGGCTGACCGCGAGCGCGCAGGCAGGCGCGCCCGGCTGAGGTCAGGCGAGATGAAGTACGGCTGCGGGGATGGCTGTGGGGGAGGCGCGAGGATTGAGCGCGGGGCGTAGGTAGCGCGGGGGCGGCTGCGCCCAGCTGCGCACGACGATGGGCGAGTTGGCAACGGCTTGCGCCGGGGTGAGCGACCAGCCGCTGCTGCCGAGCGGCACGGCCAGGCCAAATGAGGAGCACACCGGGCAGTCGAGCTGGGCCATGTGCTGGTCACCGCCGGCGCCATCGAGGTCGATGGCCACGCCGTGTTCGCTGTTGACCGAGCAGAAACCGCCTTCCAGGCCAGCCAGGCGCAGGCCGCCCATCTGGCCATGATGCAGGCCGCACAGCAACAGGCTGAACAGGACGCTGGCATAGAGCGTCCAGGCAGTCAGCGTGCGAGTGTGCCGGGTGGTTTTCATGGCGGCGAATCTACCACCCGGATGAACGGTCGGG
Organism: Pseudomonas sp. CM27; assembly: GCF_013179515.1. Lineage (GTDB taxonomy): Bacteria > Pseudomonadota > Gammaproteobacteria > Pseudomonadales > Pseudomonadaceae > Aquipseudomonas. The sequence goes on along the minus strand of NZ_JABMCN010000052.1, from coordinate 6,955 downwards.
TAGCTCTTTGACGCTACAATTTCACGCTGCCTTGCAGCCCTGTCGCCTCAAACCGGCAAACTCTGGTAGGGCAACTCGTCCCCCGGGCTGCGCTCGAACTGGCGCTTGTACTCGCGGCTGAACTGCGACGTGCTCTGGTAGCCCACCCGGTGTGCCGCCTGCGCCACCCCAAGGCCTTCGCCGATCAGCATCTGCTGCGCCTTCAGCAACCGCAGGCGCTTGAGGTACTGCATCGGCGCCATGTCGGTGCAACGTTTGAAATGCTCGTGGAACGTGGAAACACTCATGTTGGCGCGTGCCGCCAGCGCCTCCACGCTCAGCGGTTCGGTGTAGTGCTCGCGCAGGTGAGCGAGGGCGGCGCCGATGCGGGCGAAGTGCCCCTGTTGCTCCACCAGTGCCCGCAACACGCCGGCTTGCGGGCCGCGCAGGGCGGTGTATAGCACCTCGCGGACCCGCGACGCGCCTAGCACTTTGGCGTCCAGCGGGTCCTGCAGGCAGCGCAGCAAGCGCTCCACGCTTTCGCGCATGGGTGCGTCCAGCGCCGCCGAGGTCATCGATTGCGGTGTTTGCGCCTGCACCGCAACGTCCGGCGCCAGGTCCATGCGCTGCACCAGTTCACCGAGCACGGCACGGTCGATGTCCACCGCCACTCCCAGCAAAGGCGCTTCGCGGGTGGCGAAGGTTTCACACATGAACGGCACCGACAATGCCTGCACCAGGTAGTGCCCCGCGCCGTATTCCAGGGTGCGTGGGCCGAGGCGGGCCAGCTTGCTGCCCTGCGCCAGGATCATCAGGCTGGGCTCATAGATCTGCGGGCTGCTGGCCACATAGTGGTCCCAGCTGAGTACCTGCACCTGGGGTAAATGCGTGGGCACGAAACCCGGGCGGGTGGCGAGGCTGCGAATCAGTTCGCAGAGCGGCGCATTGGCATCGACGTGGCGGGTCAGTTGCATAGTGAACCAAGGCAGAGAATCAGACATCCTGATCATCGCAGATTGGAGGCAGAGCGCCAGGTGTCCTATGGCATCTTCGGAGAATCAGGCATGCATGCCGGAGGATCAGCCGTGGGCTCGGCGGTAAACCACGCGCAGAATGCGCCGCCTGAATCGTTTCACTTCACTGCGAGGCCCTGCATGTACACTGCCATTGGTTACGCCGCCCAAACCCCCACCAGCCCCCTGGCCCCCATGACCTTCGAGCGCCGCAGCCCGCGCCCGGACGACGTCGCGATCGAGATCCTGTACTGCGGCGTGTGCCACTCCGACATCCACCAGGCGCGCAACGAATGGGGCATCGCCGTGTACCCGCTGATGCCTGGCCACGAGATCATCGGCCGCGTCACTGCGGTGGGTGGCCAGGTGACGGCGCACAAGGTCGGCGACCTGGTTGGCGTCGGCTGCATGGTCGACTCCTGCCGCCACTGCGAGGCCTGCGCCAAGGATCTGGAGCAGTACTGCCTGGAAGGCCCGACCATGACCTATGCCACCCCCGACCGCGTCGACGGCAGCAACACCATGGGCGGTTACTCCAGCAGCATCGTGGTCAGTGAGCACTTTGTGCTGCGTATCCCGGCCGGCATGGACCTGCCCAGCGCCGCGCCGATCCTGTGCGCCGGCATCACCACCTATTCGCCGCTCAAGCATCATGGCGTCGGCCCGGGCCACAAGATCGGCATCCTCGGCATGGGTGGTCTGGGCCACATGGGCATCAAGCTGGCCAAGGCCCTGGGCGCCGAAGTGACCTTGTTCACCCGCTCCCAGGCCAAGGCCGAGGAAGCCCGCCGACAAGGCGCCGACCACGTGATCGTGTCCACCGATGCTGAACAGATGCGCGCCGCTGCCGGCCGTTTCGATTTCCTGCTCGATACCATTCCGGTGCAGCACGACCTCAACCCGTACCTTGAAACGCTGAAGTTCGATGGCGTGCACATCCTGGTCGGCCTGATCGAACCGATCGACCCGGCGGTGCATGCTGCCAACCTGGTGATGAAGCGCCGGGTGCTGGCAGGGTCGTTGATCGGTGGGGTCGCTGAAACCCAGGAGGTGCTGGATTTCTGTGCCGAGCATGACATTCGCTGTGATATTGAGATGCTGGATATCCGCAATATCAACCAGGCGTATGAGCGGATGATTGCCGGGGATGTGAAGTATCGATTCGTGATCGACATGGCCACGTTGCAGCGCTGATTGATCGGTTGCCTGAGGTGGCCTCTGCGCGGGGGAAGCTACGGGGATCGCATCAAGGCTAACGGGTGCTGCAGGCCTTGCGGCAGGCCCTTGTCAGCCCTGACGCGATCCCCATGGGCTGGCCTGCCGGCGATCACCCCGGCGCATTCAGCAGGTCCGGTCACCCAGGCAAAAAAAGGGCCCGCAAGGGCCCCGTAGAGGTAAATGGCTAACGTCCTCAGGCGCTCTCGACCTTGCGCGGCGCCATGAAGTACATCCACACCAACGCCAGGAAGTACATGGCCGGAATCATGGTGAACAACACGGCATAGTTGTTGTGGGTAGCAGTCAGCACGCTACCGACAATCTGCGTCATGAACATGCCGCCAATCGCCGCGCACATGCTGCCGAAGCCGAACACTGTGCTCACCAGGTGCTTGGGTGTGTAGTCCATCACCAGGCTCCAGATGTTCGCCGTCCACGCCTGGTGCGCACCCACCGCCAGCGAGATGGCCGCCACTGCGACCCACAGGCCGCTGGCGTTTGCCGCAAAGGTGACGCTGAGCATGGTGCAGGCAAAGATCAGCATCGACACCAACCGCGCAGTGGTTGCGCGCACGCCGCGTCCGATCAGCCAGGACGACAGGATGCCGCCACCGATGCTGCCAAAGTCTGCAGTCAGCCAGATGATGATCAGCGGGATGCCCATCTGGGTCACGTCGATGCCCAGGCTGTATTGCTGGTTGAGGAACGGCGGCAGCCAGTACAGGTAGAACCAGAACACCGGCGCAGTAATCGCATAGGCCACTGCGAACGCCCAGGTGCCACGCAAGCGCAAGATGCGGCTGAATGGCACGCGAGTGGGCTCGGGCTCGTCATCCTGCTGGATGTACTCGACCTCGCTTTGGCGCACGCTGGGGTGGTCTTCAGGGTTGTAGTACTTCAGCAGCCACAGCACCACCCACACCAGGCCCAGGCTGCCCATGGCGATAAACGCGGCCTGCCAGCCCCACACCGCCAGGATCACCGGCAGCAGCGCCGGGGTGACCATGGCGCCGACGTTGGTACCCGCATTGAACAGGCCGGTGGCAATCGCCCGCTCACCCGCCGGGAACCACAGGCGTACGGTCTTCACGCAGGCCGGGTAGTTGGCGGCCTCGGTCAGACCAAGAATGAAACGGCAAACCATGAAACCGGCCGCCGAGGTGGCCAGGCCGTGGGCCCCGGTGGCCAGGCTCCATAGCAGCACGGCAAAGAAGAACGCGCGCTTGACCCCGACCTTGTCGATCAAACGGCCCTGCAGCAGGAAGCCGATCGCATAGCCGACCTGGAACCAGAAATTGATGTTGGCGTAGTCCATCGCCGTCCAGCTCATTTCCTTGGCCAGCACCGGCTGCATGATGCCGAGTGCGGCGCGGTCGATGTAGTTCAGGGTGGTGGCGAAGAACACCAGGGCAAGCATGCCCCAGCGGGTCTTGCCGACGCCGAAGGCGCCGCGAAGCTTGTCGCCGATCGAACCCTGAGGCATCCGGGTGGCGGCGGGGGTGATCTTGGAATGGTTCATAGACTGCTCGTTTCTTGAAATTGTAGTCAGCTGCGGTGCTACGGGTACGTGACCAGTTACCGGGCAGAGGGCACGCAAGGCCGGTGCATGGTGAGCAGTGAAGCCGGCAGCGTCAATTCGAGAGACGGGCTACTGTTCGGTTATCGAACGGTTGCGTTGCCTGCGTGTGGGGCAGGGGCCAGTCAATTGATGAAGGTAGTCGGGACTGGCGCTGGATACAGGATGGCGCAAGTCGAGCGGGAGGGGGGAAGTGCGGGTTATGGACGTCATGCCAGCGTGCATTCAGGCCCAGGCAGTAGCCCAGCGCTCGACCTCGGCGCGGCCGTATTGCTCGATCCACGATCGCACTGTCTTGTGCAAAGTGCTTTTCGCTTCCACCACCTCGCCCGTGTACGGGTTCTTGTAGTACTTGCTTTGCCGCGCGCGGTAACGCGGGGATGGTGCGAGACGAGACCAATGCTGATAACTATCGTCGTATTCCTGCCGGCTCTGGCTCTCGAGGATGGCCACGACATTCGACAGGTTGAACTGGTATTCGGCAAGCAAGTCGTGGAGTTTGCATTCGAATTCGAATTCGCGTTTGAAATGGGGGTTGACCTTGATGAAGGAAAGTTCGGATTTTTTAGCAGCGAGCAGGCGCTCCAGGGCGCGGAATTCGGCAAGGCGGGACATGGTTTATCTCCAGCGGTTGATGGAGATAGTGTTAGTGGCTGCAAAGCCGTAATGCAAGCAGTGAAATAATTTGAGAAGTTATTTTTGAAGATGTTAGTGGGTGTGTCGGCGAATGGTTTGTTTAATGCCGAGAGATATCTGTAAGTTTGTTCCTACACGAGAGTACTTGATAGAACATGGCGTGGTTCCATGGGGCGTTCCTGAAAGAAGCGGCTGGCGATAAGAGGCCGCAGGACGGCCCCGGTCGTTGACAGGCAGGCATGAGAATGCACGGCTTAGTTGGTGGTTGCGGTTAGTTAATCAGCCAACCCGGGTCTCCCTCGACCAGCACGCCTCCATGGCTGGTAGTATCTCCCTCCCTGGCGGCCGGTTGGCCTTCGATGATCGTGCAGGCAGCGCCGGTTTCGATGACGGCGCCGCAACTGGTGCGGTCGCCGACCCGTGCGATGGCCTTGCCATCCACGAACGCGGCGCTTGCCCCGGTTTCCACGATGCCCACCCCATGGATCGGGCACTCATGACGATGGCCTACAAGTACGATGGGTTTCATTTGCGCTTCCTTTTACCTGGTTGAATGACCGGTGCTTCTTCGAAGGCCGCCTGGGGTGGTGCGGCGGCCCGGATGTTGAAGAGCCGGCAGAGGCCGTACCAGCAGATGGCAAGCGTGAGGTTGTAGGGGAACAGCACCGCCCAGAATGGCAATTGCCAGTTCTTTTTGCCCTGCATTTCCCCCGGCTCGCCGGTTCGCCAAGGGGCGTAGTGCCGCCAGGCTTCTGCCGGGGTCAGACAGATGGCGTGAAGCGGCTTGTGCCACCAGTTGGGTTCACTTGGCGGGGGAAGTTTGTCCGGGCCGTGGTCCATGAAATGGCGTAGGTATTCCCAGACTTCGGCGACGTGCCTGACCCCGGGTTCTGTGGGTTCGTTGCTGTCGATCCAGAGGCAGTCTTTCTGATGGAGAGTGCCGTCCTCTCGGCGAGGGGCGAAGGCAAGGGCGTAACTGGTGCTGAACGACGAGCCACCATATTCGGTGCGTTTGAAAACGCCTCCGCCGGTATTGTTCCAGTCGAAGATAATTAACTTGCTTAAGCGTTGATAGTATATTTTTTGGGTTGAGCGGTTGAGGCAGAAGCTGGATAAACTTTTTATGAAGTATATTCGATAAATGAGAAAGGGGGAGAAAGTGAAGGGCATGAGTACGAATCCGATAGTTAGTGCGGGGTCAGATATAAAATATTCAAAAAATTCACTATCAAAGAGGTAGGGATAAAAGCCAAGCATTAAAAATATGTTCATTGCGCAGTACAGTTTTGCCATGAATACTGAGTCTGATACCCAGGGGTTTCGCAGCTGTAATGTGTTTTTGGTTAGATCTATTAGTTGTCCGCCAATGGCAGGTTTGTGCCCTGAGCATGATGCTGTGTTGAATAGCCAGATGGTTGCCATAATCATCGCTCGAGATGAAAAGTTGAAAGGATCTCACTGTCGTCATCTAGCCCCTGATTAGGGCAGTAGGCTAGCCGCAGAGAGATAGATTTATGGTGGGGCAGCGGCCTTTCGAAATGCAAAATCAACCCAGCGCCTGCAATGTGCCCGGTAGGCGTAATAGGGAACACGTCCATGCCTTGGTCGTTACGAAAGGCGGCTAAACTTCCTGCCCATTCGCTTACCCCTAGCACGAAGCTTGGCAGAAGCACTACGAATTCAGCGGTTGGTTGAGTCGTGGCTACTTCGTTGCGTGTGATGGCAGCCCAGTCTGGTGGCGCCCAGTGGTTGTTCTGGCGCCATCTGCTATCGACGTTGTTTACACCGAGTGATTGAGCTTGCTCGGCCGATAGCAGTTTTGGCCCATAATGCTCCCTGTGCCAGGCTTTGATTTCTGCGTGCAGCGAAGTAAAGGCGGGAAGTTTCTTCTCATGGTCCAGCGTAATTTCAGCGCGGATTTCTCCATCATTGATGCGATTCCCGAAGATGCTGCGGGCTGCCCAAAGCTCAATTGAACTGTGAAGGTGCTCATGCGCTTTGGCATGAAGGTAGAGACCTCCTGCAATGATGCCCACCCCTACGAGTACAAGCGCAGCTGCGGCCCATCCGGCAAAGGGCACAATCGATGTAGCGCCCGCGACTGCAAGTCCAGCCTCAAGGACGACAGCAGAACCAATCGCCATGGTGAGTCCGCCTCCTAGCGTATATACCGCTGCGGCTCGATTGCCGTTTTTGAATTGACGTACTCCTTTAGCACCGTCCGAAAACAGGCTAAATGCTATTGCGGGATAACCCGCCAAACGCGCAAACAGATTACTGCTCAAAAACTGGATAACGCCGTTGCCAAAAGCCATCCCCGGGGCTGTTGAACTCAGCCTCAGCATGACGGCCTTTTGCGTGGCCCGTGTGCTGACCAACGTCGCCGCTGCCGCACCGATCACGCCAAAAATGGATGAAGCAAACCCCATCGCGTATTCCGGGGCATCGCTCTTCTGCAGGCTGTTATAGGCCGTCTTCAGCGACAGCACGTTGAACCACAGCATCCCCGCGTTCAAACCGCCTCCGCCGCCAG
>NZ_JABMCN010000513.1 GCF_013179515.1 Pseudomonas sp. CM27 | reverse complement strand
CGCTCCTGCAGGTAGCGCAGCAGGCGCTCGCTGGCCTTCTTCAGCGCTTCGGCCGGCACGCCATAACCCTGCTCCCGGGCACGCAGGAGGAAATCGGTGACGTAGGCGGTCAGCCAGTACTCTTCTTCGCTGTCCGAGCTCCACAGGCCAAAGCTGCCGTTGTAGCGCTGCATGCCCAGCAGGTGCTCGATGCCCATTTCGATCTTGCGTTTGCGCACATCCGCCGGTTCGCCCTTGATGCCCAGGCGCTTGAGGCTGTCGGCATTGGCATACAACGACGGGTAAAGGCCGCTGGTGGTCTGTTCCAGGCAACCGTAGGGGTAGGCTTCGAGGGCGCGGATCTGCTCGGCCAGGTTCAGCGGCGGCCGGCTCGACAAGGCCAGGCTGGCTTCCAGGCCGGCGGGTTCGAAGGCGGCCAGGTCGGCTTCGGGCAATGTCCACGGCTGGTCCTTCAAGGCCACGCGGTAGTGCTTGAGCATCGCCGGGTAGGCCGGGCGCACGCCCAACG
>NZ_JABMCN010000512.1 GCF_013179515.1 Pseudomonas sp. CM27 | reverse complement strand
TGACCAACGATACCCGCAGCCGCCGGGACAGCGCACGCAACGACGGTAACCGGCAAGGGGAGGCACCCGCTGCCTGGTCGATCAACGCCTCCAGGTAGCGATAAACCTTGCGGTAGGCGAACTCCCCGGGGGCCGCTCGCCCCATCAATACTGCCCCGCAAAACCGCGCCGCCGCGCCAACAGCGGCCGCGGCAGCAAGCGCAGGCGGGCATCGCGGCGCGCCAGGTTGCTCAGCAGGCGCCAGGCGGTCAGCGGCAAGTGCCCTGCATAGATCACCCGTAGCTGGCGCAGCGACAAGCCACTGGTGTTCACCAGCCAGTCTTTCACCGCATCAGGGCAGGCTTTGCCTTGCAAGGCCCTGTGCAGATACGGCAACGCCACCAGCATGTCAGCGTGCCTGCACAACAGAAAACGCTCGAGATTTTTCCCCTGCCTGGCAAAGGGGCTGAACAGCAGGCATACCAGTTGGGTCTGGTTGATGCCGTAGGCTTTGCCGAGTTGCAGTTGATG
>NZ_JABMCN010000511.1 GCF_013179515.1 Pseudomonas sp. CM27 | reverse complement strand
CGCAGGACAGGGTTTATCCGCTCGATGGTATTCGTCATCTTGCGACCCCGTGCACCGCGTAGCAGCTCTGCGAGCCGGTCGCGCAGGCGACCCAGGCTCGTCGTTGCCACCCGCAGCCTTGGCTGCTGATGCCAGCTCATCCCATAGCCCAAGTAGTCACACTTCCAGGCTCTCGCGACTCGACTCTTCTTCTGATTCACCGTCAGTTTCAAACGTTGATTCAGGAAGCGTTCGACACTGGCCAGTACCCGTTCGCCAGCCCGAGGGCTGCGTACATAAATGTTCGCGTCATCGGCATAGCGCACGAAGCGGTGACCCCGCCGTTCCAGTTCGCGGTCAAGTTCGTCGAGCAGGATATTCGACAGCAGCGGCGAGAGCGGGCCGCCTTGCGGCGTCCCCTCCTGCCGTGGGCTGACGACACCGCCTGACATGACTCCCGCTTCAAGGTAGCGGCGGATAAGCCTGAGTACGCACTTATCTTTGACCCGGCGCTCGATACAGGCCATCAGGATGTCGTGGTTGAC
>NZ_JABMCN010000510.1 GCF_013179515.1 Pseudomonas sp. CM27 | reverse complement strand
CGTCGGTAACGGTGGTGCTGACCTCGGTCTTGTCCAGGGTCAGGTTCTCGAACTTCCAGGCATCCGCGCCGCTGACCGCTTCGATGGCATTGACCACCGGCTCGTTAGCGCCAACGTAGACGTTGTCTGGAGCAGTAACGGTGATTGAGCCGGTAGTGCTGTTGGCCGGCACGACAACCGTGGTGCCATCAGTCAGCTTGAAGAACAGCTCCGAGTGGTTGTTGATCGGCAGACCATCTTTGTTGGTCAGCGTCACGGTGTAAGTGATCTCACCGCCTTCGGTCACCGAGGCGGTAGCGGTCAACTTGGCGACAACTTCGTCGATGGTGTCGGTAACTTTTACCGAAGCAGGGTTGCCCAGCTCCAGGTTCTCGAACGGTGCACCGGTGGCATCGACAGCCGACTTGATGCCCAGGCTGATTTCGCCGGCATCCTGGTAAACGTCGTCACCCTGGGCTTCGTGAGCGTACGGCTCGCTCGAAGTCTGACCAGCCTTGATGGTCACAACCGCGTTGTTGCTCAGGGTCACGG
>NZ_JABMCN010000051.1 GCF_013179515.1 Pseudomonas sp. CM27 | reverse complement strand
GTTCCTATCGGGTTCCGCACGAAGCGATACCGCTCGGCATCCTTGCGCAGCGCCTCGTTCTCGGCCTTGACCTGGTCATAGGCTTCTGCCATTACCACCTCGGGTCCGTGTGGGTCGTAGCTGATCCGGTTGCCGCCCTCGGAAAGCATCTTGACGACTTTGTAGCGATGGACTTCGGTCATGGCGCCACCTTCAGGCCCTGGGCCTCGATCGAGGAGCGCAGCGACTCACGCATGTCGCGCTCCATGCTGGCCGGGTAGTCGTCGAACTTTGGCAACTCCACCACCACGGCCTCGCGGGAGGCCTGCCAAGCCCACCACGCCGAACGCACGTTGACGGTGTTTTTCTCGATCATGTACAGGGCCGAGCTGCGGAACCCTTCACCAAGCAGGCGAACCTCTTCCTCGACGAAAGCCTCCTCGAACACTGCGCGCATCTTGTTGGTGTCCATCAGCGCCGCTCCTTGGCGACTTGGCCCATGTGCTTAAGGCACGCCAAGCAGGTGACCTTTTCAGGCTGGTCGGTGAACTGGGTGGCCCTAACCTTCCGGCCGCACTTCACGATGATGAAGCCCATGTAGGCCATGCGATGCCACATGTGGATTCTGTTCATCACACCCCCTCCCCGGCCGGCTGCCCGGCGCGCTTGATGTTCAACTTGGCCAGCAGGTGGGCACGGCACGCGGCGGCGCTCGACGGGATCTGCTGGAGGTCCAGCAGGCGGGCCTGGCGCTGGTTGGCGTACTCGTCGGCCAGCTCCAGTTGGCTCTTCTGGCTGTCGTGGCCGATGCCGGTGGCGATGTCGCCCAAGGGCTCGCCGGCGACCAGCATGCGGATGGTGATGTCGTAGGCCCGGGCGAACACCTTCTCCGCGCGCTCCACCTCCATCGATCCCAGGTTCTGCGCTTCGCACTGCAGGGCTGCGTGGCGCACCGCTGTATGCGTCCAGTGGCGTGCACCTGCCCTGCTGGGGTGGAAGTTCTCCAGCGCCTCCGCTAGGGCCCGTGCAAGCGGCGGAATGCCCATCTCTTCCGGGGTCGGCTGGCACAGCTTGATGAACTTGCCGCTGCTCGGGGCGAAGTCGGTGCCCAGCACCCGGCACTTCTGGATGCCGAAGCGGATCTGCTCGAGCGTGTTGATACCCGCCGCAACGAAGGACTTGATCCAGCTGCGCTTGGCGGCCTTCAGCGAATCGTCGTCAGGCCAGGCCTGCTTCCACGCTGGGAAGATGGCCTGCAGCTCCTTGAACAGGGCGTTGACCACTTCGGTGGTGCCCGGGTCCAGCTGCTTTGCCGGGGCCTGAACCTCGGCGGGTAGGTTGCTGGCCGAGGCCATGATCTGCGTCACGCTGCGCAGCTTAGGTTGTGCGCTCATAAGCCCCCCAGGTCATCAGCCCAGCTGGTGTCGTTGAAGTCGGGGCCGCTGGCCGGGCGGCGGGAGGCGAACGGGGCAGAGCCGGCTGGCTGGGGCAGTTCGTCTTCCCAGCGCTTGCCGTTCAGCCAGGTGGATGCGTGCGGGATGAACTGGCCGCCGTCCTTGGTCCAGTCGGTGGAAACGGTCCAGGCAGCCAGGGCTTTGGCCATCAGGTCGAACAGATCAGCGGTGACCTTGATCTTCGCCCAGGCCTTCTTGGCGTCGGCCTTGCTCACCTTGCGCGGGAACAGCGACCAGAACCGTTCGAAGTCGACCAACTCGCCTTCGCGAGAGTCAGTCCTTACTCCCTTCAGTCCTTGCTTACCTTCAATACTTACTAGTGTCGGATTTGCCGGATACGGCTGAGCCGGAAGCGGTTCAACCGGATACGGCAAAGCCGGAAGCGGTGTTTCCGACACGACGTAGTGGGTTTCGCCCAGCAAACCGGACTCGCCACGGTCCTGGCGGCGCTCGACGTAGCCAGCGGCGATCAGCTCTTGCAGCAGGCCGTAAACACCGTCACGGCCGGTCGGTTTCGACGACTTGGCGGTCTCGTTGCGCAGATGGGTGACGGACACGGCCCAGTGGTCCGGCTTGCCCAGCAGGAAGACCAGCAGGCCACGGGCAGCCCAGCTCAGGCGCCCGTCCTCGCTGATCGACTTGTTGAGCATGTAGAAGTTGGCCTCGGGGCGAGGCGCGCGGATGATGCTCATGGCGTCACCTTCGCGGGCGCGAGCTGCCAGAGTGTGTTGTTGCTCTGCGACTTGTCAGATACCACCAGCCCCAGCTTTTCCATGCGGTCGAGCTCCTGGCGGATCTTCCGCGTGCCGATGGCGCCGTGCTGCAGGTGATGACGGAACCACCAGGTGCAGTACCAACCTCGAGCGGAAAGCTCTGGCTTGCTCATATAGGCGATGATGTCGTCGCGCAGGTCCTGGCGGGTCATGCTGCACCCCGCACTGCCTTGTCGTGGGTGTGCAGGCCGTCCCAGTTCTTCTTCATGGGCAGCTCGCCGGCCAGGTACAGTTCGTACAGACGCACGGCGCCCTTACGCAGGAGGATTGGCGTATAGCTGATGAACGCCTCTTTCCCGTGCGGGCTGACCGTCTGCTGATGCTCGGTCATGTACTTGTCGCGGGCGTAGGCTGCCACGCGGTACCGGGTACCGGACTTGCTCTCGTTGTAGAGCCAGTTGCGGCCTTCGAGGAAGTGGCCCACCTGCATCACGTTGACCCCATTCAGGCCCTTGCAGAACTGGACGTGGCTCATGCCTTCCTTGAACAGGTTCTCCAGGTGGTCGATCTTCTTGGCCTGGGCCTCGACCTGGACAGTGAGCAGGACGCGGGCTTTCTCCGACTCCAGGGCCATCTGGAGGATTTCCAGCTTGCTCAGGTCGGCGGGCTGGGGCGGGGTGGCTTTCGCCAGGCGCCAGAACTCCTTGACCAGCCGTTTCTTGAAGTCGCGGACGATCGAGGTGTTGCGCATGTAGGTCAGCAGCAGGGTCGCCTGTTGCTCATTGAGCAAGGCGATTTCACGGGACTGAGCGCCGCCAGCGGTCTCAAAGGGTTCGATTTGAAATCTGACCCTTTCAAACTCGGCGAAATCGGCTTCGTACTTGCGCACCAGAGCAATCACGCTGGCGTGCTCGTTGCCTGTTTCGCTGGCGACAGTGACGGTGCTGGTCACCGCCTCGCCTTCGAACAAGGTGACAATTTCTGTGCGCGCCACGAAATGATGGTTCGCGTTTTGTGGCGCGACCCTTTGCAGGGCCTGTACACTTTGGGTCTGCATAGGTAAGATTCCTCAACAGAGTTTTTCGTTATGCAGAGAGCCGGGCCGCGAACCCGGCTTTTTTGTCTCTGCGATTTGGCGTCCCTTATGAGGGACTGGCGCCCGGGTCCCTAATTAGGGATCGGACGGTTACCTCGGCGCCGCGAACGGCACCACGTTGTTGCTCTTGGGCTTGCCCCTCATCGAGAGGAAGCGGGTGGCCATGCCGACGATTTGCGATGCAAGTTCGTCGGGGGTAAGGCCGGCCTCCTCCGCCCAGGCTTCCAGCTCCTGGAAGTCGGAACGGCGGAACTGCTCGACCTTTACGTCGTGCTGTACTGCTTCGTTTGCAGGCGACATTCGTCCTCCCCTGGACCTATTCAGGCCCTGGCCTTCTTCTCGTTGATCAGCGGCAAGTGGCCGTGCTCTTTCTTGAACGCCAGCGCGGCCAGGATGATTTCCCGGGCCAGCACGCTGTGCTGCGCCTTGAGCTCCAGGGCAAAGTCCTTGAGCTCGTTGAAGTCCTCGTCATCCAAGCGGACCTTGACCTGGTGGTCGTGGCGGTGAGCTTTGTCGTCGTAGGCCATCGGGTGTCCCCTGCGCGCTGGGTAGATCGTTCGGGCTTATCAGTTACGTGTCAGGGCCGGTTCAGGCCCTGCGATGGAACGGTGTTACGGTTCCCCGCGTGAAGCGGAGCTTGGTTCGGCTGGCCAGCTCTCGATCGATCATTTCCGCAGCGAGTGCTTCAGGGGTGATCCCCCTTCGTGCAGCTTCCCGCTCCAGCTTTTCCATCAAGTGCTGATCCAGACCGACCTCTTGGATCGGCATAGGGCCTCCTCGCGGCCTTCAGGCTGCGGTTTGATCGCCGGTATTCTCCGAAGCCAGCGCGGCCAGCTGCGCTTCCAGCAGTTCGCGGCACAGCACGGCACGTTGAGTGCGGTGATACGCGGCCAATGCCTGGATCAGATTGAATGTGTCCTCATCGACCCGGACCTTGATCTCGCGGTCATGCAGGTGCTTGGGGTTGGCGTACATGCGGGGATGGCTCCTTGCAGTTGAAAGTGGTTATGCAGCTTGTGGGTAGATGTCGGGACGCAGCTCGTGGCGTGAAACGCCAGTGGCTTTTTCAATTTCAAGAACTCGCTCGGCTGGCACACGCCCCGAGGCGCACATTTTCTGCACTGCCTGAGGTGTGACCTTGAGGAGTCGAGCGAGGGCGGATTGACCGCCTGCGGCCTTGGCCGCCTTGCAGATCGGTAGCTCTTCCATTTTGGGCCTCAAAGTTACAACTACAACCAAAGGTTATCGCACGAATGCGAAAACTACAACTGAGATTCACAGTGATATTTACAACTTGCGGTTGCATCATTCGAGGATGAGCACACTAGGTCAGCGCATCGCGCGCAAAAGAGAACAGGCCGGCCTGAATCAGTCAGAGCTGGCTCGCAGGCTTTCGGTATCCCCGCAAGCTGTGCAGAAATGGGAGTCCGGGGCGTCGGTACCCAGGGGAAAGCGCCTGGACGACATCGCAGCTGCCTTGTCCACCTCGGTTGCATACCTGGTTACCGGAGAGCTGCTGGCTAGGAGCGATCGGGCAGAGTCCAATGCCACGCTGCTAGGCCCTATAGACGTGTGGGATGACGACACCCCATTGGATGACGACGAGGTGTATGTGCCGTTCCTCAAGGAAGTGGAGCTGTCGGCCGGCAGCGGTAGAACCGTTGTTGAACAGTCCCACAAGCAGAAACTGCGCTTCGGCAAGCTAACCCTTCGCAAGCAAGGCGTTCAGCCGGACCATGCGGTGTGCGTCACCGTCAGCGGTAACAGCATGGAGCCCGTGCTGCCTGACAAGAGCACCGTAGGCGTTGACCAGGGAAGCATCTCTGTAGTGGACGGGAAGATGTATGCGCTCGATCATGACGGCCAGCTTCGCGTGAAGATGCTCTACCGCCTACCGGGTGGGGGGATACGCATGCGCAGCTTCAATCGGGACGAACATCCTGACGAGGAGTACACCGCCCAACAAATGCTTGAGCAAAACATCGTCATCAAAGGTAAAGTGTTCTGGTCATCCGTCCTCTGGTAGGGCGCCGCGTACACATGGAGGTTTGCATGCTTCGCCAGCTTCAACGCTTCGCCTTGGCTGCCGCTGTGGTAGTGCTGGCAGGCTGCGCAGGAACACCTTTCACTTTTGGACAGGCCAGCCAGGTCAAGGTTGGAATGACTGAGGATCAGCTTTCCGAGATCATGGGCAACCCCTACATGGTTGTATCCCAGGAAGACGGTCAGCGCTGGATCTACTCGAGCGCAACCGCCTTCAGCGGGGCGAAGTCCGTGTCCTTTGTGACCAAGGACGGCAAGGTTTCACAGGTTCCGTACATTCCGAAAGACTACATCGCAAAGCCAAGCCCTGACGAATGATTAGGCAGATACGCCGAAGCCCGCCAAGCGCGGGCTTTTTTGCGCCCGTAGCTACAACTTAAAGTCTCAGAAAATGAACGACTTACAACTTTTATTCGAAAAAATTACAACCGAGGACTTGCGCTCTGTAACTCTTGGTTGTAGATTTGGTTGCAAGCAGTCACTCACTAGGGACTGCAGAGGCCCTCACGGCTCACCGCTCTTTAACAGCCAGCGCTACAAACAACAGACCGCATTGCCTCTACCGGCGACCGGCGATCAGACAGCCCCGAAAGGCTGCCCACGACAGGGAGAACCCTGTACGGCTGACGAAGGTGAAACGCCTAAACCGAGAGAACGACCCGGGCATGCAATGCGCCCCGCCACCCCGGCGGTAATGGGACAGAACGATTTACTGATGCCGGTTCACCGAGCCGGCATTGGAAATCAACTGGAGTGACGCGACATGCAACTGACTCTTGAATCCGCGGTAAAAGCCATCGCCCAGGTGCAGGCTGCCTACAACTGCTCCGACCTGGAAGCGATCACCAAGATGCAAGGCGCCGCCGCCAAGGCTGGAGACGAGGCATCGCTGGAATGTCTCTGCCTGATCAAAGCGACTCTTCTCGGGCTGTGAGGGCAAGCTGATGAACCTGACCGACAAAAAGCAGGACGACCGAATCCGCTCGGCCCTGCGCAATGCTGAGCGGCGCGGCCAGTTGCAAGTGGTTGCAGCGGTAACCGGCATTGCCGGTGGCGTCGAGAAGCTACGCGAAATCATGAACAGCACCGACGAGTTGCACATCATGGATCGCGGCATGCTGGCCCTGCACTTGGGCTGATCCCCTGACAGCCGGAAAGACGGCCCGATGCCCTGCTCCCCATCGCAGGCTGCATCGGAGTGTGATCTGCCAAGTAAGTAGCTGCCCCAGCGCGGGGGTAGATGAAAACCGGTTACGCGGCGTTAAACCTGGCGGCTGGCTGGGACGCGACAGATCACACTCCGATGCAGTTTTCATCGATTTAAAGCGCATCACCGTGAGCCTTATGCGACGTAATGCTCACCACCATCAACTTAATCGACGTTCACCGCAGGCGAATCCGGGGCCGCCCGGCCAGACCAGATGCATGTGAGGTAGCGCTCACCGCCTGCACCCCTTCCCTTCACTTCGACCGCATTGGCAGGCGCCAGGCCACCTTTCACGGTGGGTTTGGTCACCTTCGCCTGGCTCCTGGCAAATGCGGTTGCACGGAGTCATTGATGACTAAAGATCCCGACCTGCGAACTCCGGCAGAGATTTGCCGTGAGCTTGAAATCGCTCGCTCCACATTTTGGCGCTGGAGGAACACCCCGGGGTTTCCTGAGCCAATCAAGAAAAACAAGATGCAGATGATTTTTCGGATCAGCGAGGTGAAGGGCTTCCTCAGCGATCAAAGGATCATGGACGCCGCCGTAGGAGCCTACGAAAGCAGCAGCGCTAAACGAGCTGCCGGGTCTAGCACGCAAGCATCCTTGCGCGACTACTTCGCTGTCCGAGCTATGCAAGGTATCTGCGCTCACGACGACAACTGGGGCTGCGATGTTAAAGCCATTGCAGAGCAGTCCTACGAGCTCGCCGACGCCATGCTCGCCGCCCGGGTGAAGCCATGAGCGACTGGATCAAGTGTTCTGAACGCATGCCTCAGCTGCCCAAGGGTGGCGGAAAGGCTTGGGTCATCGCCTACACGCCAGCACGAAAAGCACAGAGCGCCTTCAACGGCGCCCGCTTCCTCTACTGGAACGGCATCGACTGGCGTTATGGCGATGGCTCACGTTTCGAGCACCGCGTGACGCACTGGCAGCCACACCTCACCCCACCCACCGAGTAACCCACCACCTGGAGGCGACCATGTCTCTTGAGCATGAGCTGTACGCAGACAGCGCCCAGGCGCGCGAGGTCGACCGCCAGATGCGTCTGTTCGGCGACACCAGCTGGGCTGACCACATCACTTCGGAGCAGGCCCGGGCGAACAACGAGGCCTGGAACAGGAACATCCGCGAGCGCGACGAGCGCCAGCGGGCTGAAAGCCGCCGGGTCATTGCCTCGGCACTCGACAAGATGGAAGCCATGTGCGGCTCAAGCGCCGCCCGGAGGACTGCATGAACCTATCCACTCAGCGTGACGTGATCAGCATTATCGAAGCCCGGCTGGAAGCCATGCGCAATGGCTCATCCTCGCCAAGTGGGCAGGCCCGCCTGGAAGGCGAGATCGAAATGGCGATCGACCTGGCGCACCTGACCGGTGCAATTGATCTGCCGCTTCGCAACCACTTCATTGCTCGGCGCGACCGCATGATCGCCAACGACCACCAGCAGTGGGAGCGGCAGTGCAGGAGGCTGGCATGACAACGCCAATCGTGAAATCGCTCATCGATGAGCAGCTTGAGCAGATCGAGCGCACCCTGGCGGTGATCAGTTTCGGCCTTCCGTTTAACGAGGTCATTGGCCTGCCGCGCGACACGCCGGTAGCCAGTCTCCGCCGCCAGCTCAGCGCAACCATGAAGGGGAGGCGCATCGCCGTCCGCGTGCGGCCATGACCGACTATCAACGAGCGCGTCGGTTCGCCATGTGGCGCGGCAGCTTCATCACCCTCTCCCTGTGCACCGCCTGGATGATCGCCAGCGCATACGCCGACCGCATCACCTCCTGAGGTATCCATGAACACCACACCCCGCCTGGCCGCCCAGTTCGACTGGATGACGGTCGGAGCGTTCTCGCCTGAGCGGTACCAGGGCGAGGATCGCAAAGAGTACGAAGAAGAGGCCGCTCGCATTGAGCGGCAGTGGGACAACCAACCGAGCTGAGGGCATCCCCATGTTCAAGAAAGCCGAACGTAAGCAGGCAAGGCTACGGCTCGCACTTACCGGCCCATCTGGATCTGGCAAGACCTATTCCGCCCTGCTATTGGCCATGGGCCTGGGCGGCAAGATCGCAGTGATCGATACCGAACACGAGAGCGCATCGCTGTACGCCGACCTCACTGACTTCGACGTCATGGGGCTGAGCGCGCCGTATTCGCCAGAGCGTTACATCGACGCCATCAAGGCCGCTGAGGCCGGTGGCTACTCGACGCTGATCATCGACAGCTACTCGCACGAGTGGGTCGGCTCCGGCGGATGCCTGGAGATCAACGACACGATCGCCAAGCAGCGCTACAAGGGCAACACATGGTCGGCCTGGAACGAGACGACGCCGCGCCACCGCAAGCTGGTCGACACCATCCTCACCAGCCCGCTGCACATCATCTGCACCATGCGCAGCAAGACCGAGACGGTCCAGGGCGAAGGCAAGAAGATCCTCAAGCTCGGCATGAAGTCGGAGCAGCGTGACGGATCGGATTACGAATTTACTGTGGTGCTCGACCTGGTTCACGACGGCAACGTTGCCGTTGCCACCAAGGACCGCACCAGGCTCTTCGAGCAGCCGGAGGTTGTCAGCCCGGACACCGGCTGTCGCCTACTCGCTTGGCTGGACGATGGAAAGTCGCAGGCCGAACTGCAGGCCGCGGCGCTGGAGGACGCGCTGTCGAAGATCCCCCTGACGGAGACGATGCAGGAACTGCAGAGCGTGTTCTCCGCAGCCTATCGCGCTCTTGAGCATTCCCCTCACCTTCTTGCGCAGCTGAATGCCGCCAAGGACCAACGCAAGTTCGAACTTACCCCTCAGGAGCAATCGGCATGAATGCCTGCATCTTCGACAGCGAAACCACTGGCCTGAACGACCCACAGTTGGTCGAGGCCGCATATCTGCAGTTGGTAGACACTCTTAGCCTGCAGGTGGCCACCGAGTTTCTCCAGCGCTACAAGCCGGCCAAAGCGATCGAACTCGGCGCCCTGGCCACCAGCCACATCCTCGACGAGGAACTGGCTGATTGCCCGGACCACACCGGGTTCCGCCTGCCAGCCGATATCGAGTACCTGATCGGCCATAACGTCGACTACGACTGGGGCGTCATCGGTCAGCCGGCGCTCAAGCGCATCTGCACCGCAGCGCTGAGCCGTCGCCTGTGGCCTGACGCAGACAGCCACTCGCAATCGGCGATGATATACCTGCACTACCGAGAGCAAGCGCCGGGCCTCCTGCGCAACGCCCATGCCTCCCTGGACGACGTGAAAAACTGCCGCCTTCTGCTGGTCAAGATCCTCGACGCCCTGGCCGCCGAGCTGGGCCGCCCCGTGACCGACTGGGAAGAGCTGTGGACGATCTCGGAAGATGCCCGCATTCCGACCGTGATCGGATTCGGCAAGCACCGCGGCGCCAAGTTCAGCGACCTGCCGGCCGACTACCGCCGGTGGCTGCTCAACCAACCTGATCTCGACCCGTTCGTTCGCAAAGCGCTTCAGCGCTAGGAGACACCATGGCCCGCGGAGTAAACAAAGTCATCCTGGTCGGCACCTGTGGCCAGGATCCCGAGGTCCGCTACCTGCCCAACGGGAACGCGGTAACCACCTTGAGCCTGGCTACCAGCGAGCAGTGGACAGACAAGCAGTCTGGTCAGAAGGTCGAGCGGACAGAATGGCACCGGGTATCGCTGTTCGGGAAGGTTGCCGAGATCGCCGGCGAGTACCTGCGCAAAGGCTCGCAGTGCTACATCGAAGGCAAGCTGCAGACCCGCGAATGGGAGAAAGACGGAATCAAGCGCTACACCACCGAGGTCGTGGTCGACATCAACGGCACCATGCAGTTGCTCGGCGGCCGGCCCGATAACCAGGGCGGCGGACAGCAGCAACAGCAGCGCCAACCCCAGCAGCAGCGCCAGCAGCCACAGCGCCAGCAGTACCAACAGCAGCGCCAGGCGCCACAGCAGCAGAACCAGCAGGGCACGAACGGCCCGGACCACGACAGCTTCGATGACGATATTCCGTTCCGGCCCCTCCGCTACCTGGAGGGCGCATGATCGCCACGATCGCCCAGCCAGCTCCCGCCGTGAAATATGCGGCGGCCATGGCCAGATCCACCGGCCAGCCTTGGGGCGTATACCGGGGCAGCAGGCGCCTGCTGGTGGTCATGCCGTCAGCCTCGACGAAGAAAACGCCGATTGAGGCGTGCCACCCATGAGGCGCGTCAGCACCTTGGTCCGCCAGCGCCGTCGGCAAGAACAGTTCCACCTGCCGCCAAGCGGCCTATCGGAGAAGCGAAATGCAGAAAGCACCCTCTGGAGTCGTGACCCTGCCGGCCTGGATGAATCGGCCGGTCAAGAAGCTGTACAACACCCGCAGCGGCGGCCAGTACCGGCCTGACGATGTGGCCCTGGCCTTTGCGCTGAGCCTGCGCTTCCACGACAGTGCCGACCACCTGCGCAGGTTGGCCCGGCGCCTGGTCGACAAGGTCTGCCTCGAGCACCAGCCGAACATGAAGCGCCTGGCCCGCGAGCCGGACGACGCCCAGGTGTTTGCTGCCGCGCTCAAGATCATCAACCGGATGTGCGACCTGCTCGATATCGGGCCGGGCGCCAGCTTTGTGCGCAATGGAGGCGATGATGGCTCTGACGCAGCAGCAGCGTGACGAAAAGCGCAAGATCAAAGAGGCGAAGGCCGGCATTGAAGACCTGCGAATGAAAGCCCGCGCCGGCACCCGCCAAGCCCTGGCCGAGATAATGCAATGGGCCGAGGTCGAGGAAAACGGCGAGGCCATGACCCTGCTGATCCACCGCATCCATGAATTAGGGCCTGAAGCGGCCCGCCACTTCCTCAGTGCTCCGCGCCACGAAATCAAGCTATCGAGTTCTGTGGTGCGCAAGCTCGACCAGTTCAGGCTGAGCCGCGAGCTGCGGGCGCCGGGCCTGGAACTCGGCGACGACCCGGACGACACCGGCCTGATCCTGCTCGCAGAACGGGCCTGACCCTCCAGCGCTGACCGCCAGCGCCTTCCCCTATTCAACGATAACGCCTCCCCGGCGAGGGCGGCGCCTGCCTGGAGGCACCATGAAGATTCAGATCAGGACGCTCTACAAGTGCGGCTCCTGTGGCGACATCCACGACGATGAAGATGGAGCCCGGGAATGCTGCCAGCCAGAAGTGGAGGAGATGTTCGAATGCCCGGCATGCAAGACCATCCATGACGGCGAGGACGAAGCGCGCTTGTGCTGCGAAAGCGACTCGATCAAGTGCCCATCCTGCTATCGGGACTACTCATCCATCACGCTTTCGTTCCAGGCCATCAAGATTGCCGGCCACTGCACTACCTGTAACCCGATGTTCACCATCGACCAGCAGCAGACCATTCAGGACTTGCACTTCCAAGAGACTGGGCGCCGCGAGCACCTTTTCGACTGACTTCCGGAGTTACCCATGCCCACAGAAAACCGATCCAGCAACACAGAGATGGTCAGCGTGCCGCGCGAACTGCTTGAGCGCCTTGACCTCGGGAAGAACACAGCAACAGCACTGGGCGCGCTTCCTGAGTTGCGGGCTGCCCTTGCCCAGCCAACCCCGCAGCCCCACGCCGAGCCGATAGCGTGGATGGTTGACACTGCCTTCTGGTGGACCAAAGAAGAGGCAGAGCGGGATGCGGCGGAGACTGGGCTACCGATTGTTGGGCTGGGGCCGATGACCGCAATCGGGCGAGCCGAGCAGCACCAGGGCGAGCCGGTGGGGCTGCCTGGTCGTAAGCGTGACAGCAATGAAGATAGTGATGTCTTAACCGACTGCTATAACGGCGGCTGGAACGCCTGCCTCGAAGAAATCGCCAAGCTGGGGCCGCTCTACACCCGCGCTGATCCTGGCGAGGTTGAGCGGCTGTCACAGATCATTCGCGACCTCAACGAAGAGCGTGATGAGCTTGGGGCTGAGGCCGGCAGGCTGCGCGCCCAGCTGGCCGGGCGGGATGCGCTGCTAGAGGACTGGCACACGGCCAATTGCACTGGCGAGGTAAATGTCTCGGACAAGGCATATCGAATTGTTACGCGCACCGCGGCCATTCTTTCCCCCGGCGCAAAGCCGATCGCTCTAGGCGATCAAGATGATCGGTCGGACATTGCCGCTGACGCCGCATACCGAAATGGAGTGATGCACGGCTACAAACTGGCTATGGAAGGTGATGAAGCCGAGTACCAGGCCTGCATCAACAGCCTGACGGGGCACCTGCAAACCGCCCGCGCCGCCCTGAATCACAAGCCCTCCTGACCACTTGAGTACAGATGTACTCCTGGCAGCTGTAACCCCTCTCCCCTCTATTCACTGCCGCGATATGGCGGCCAAGGAATGCCTGTGTCCGAAGTAGACGAACGCGATCTTGAACTGCTCAAGCTGGCCGCCAAGGCCGCACAGCTTGAGATCGAGCCATGCACTTGCCGCGATCCAAAGTGGCCTTTCCGCTTGAAAGGTCAGTCGGGTGTTCGTGCTCACTGGAATCCGTTGATCAACGATGGCGACGCACTGCGCCTGGCCGTGCTGATGGGCCGGGGCGACCGCCTGGGCATCCAGATCCACATCGTCGAACCCTTCGACGGCGATACCGACCCGTACACCGTCGTGGATGCCGAGCGCTTTGGCGAGTTCGACATCTACCATGGCGATGATCCATTCCGCGCAACTCGCCGAGCTATCGTCGAGGCGGCGGCATCGATCGGGAGCAAATCATGACCCGCCTCGCCCTCTGCCTCCTGCTGCTGGCCACCGGCGCCAGCGCAGAACAGGTCACCCCCAATGTCGAGGTGATCCACGACGACAAGCGCGCGGTCACCTGCTGGGTCTACAGCGGCCACTACTACAAGGGCGGCATCAGCTGCATCCCCGACAGCCAGCTGCAGGCCGACAACCAGCGCCAGCTCTCCCCGCACGAAACACAACCCGAACCTACACCCGCACTGTCGCCTGGGCGCTGGATTGATGAGAGGTATCAGCTGTGAGCAAGATCGATTGGAGCAAGGCGCCAGAATGGGCGGATGGGCACGGCCTGGTCGCCCATCACGGCATCACCGAGGTGTGGATCAACATGGACCAGTACGCCGTAGTCGGCGCCGAGGATCGCGCCTATCCCTATGGCGGCGGCACTGGCGATCACCGGCACAACTTCACGCGCGGCCAGGTCCAGTACATCACGCCTCGCGCTGATCGCTGGAATGGTGAGGGCCTTCCCCCGGAAGGGACGGTATGCGAGATCAAGGGCTGCATGAGCCACTACCTGCAGTGGAACAAGGTGACGGTCTTTGCTGTTCGAGACAAGACGGTGTTCTTCGATATGGAAGACGGGCGGTGGGGGAAGACCGAATCGCATGAAATCCGCCCCTTACGCACGCCAGAGCAGATCGCGGCGGAGGTGCGCGAAAACGTTATCGAGCTGATGCTCTCAGACACGCACATCCTAGCCGGGACGATGGGTGATCGCCGGCTGATGGCTGAGCAACTATTCGACGCCGGCTACCGCAAGCAGGTGGCGCCATGATCGAACACTTCACCCTGAACGAACTGGAGGCCGCACTCAAAGGCCACGCCATTCCTGGCGACCTGCACTGCGGCGAGTCCATCGCCCAGTACCTGCACCGCGAGATCCAGCGCCTGGCCAAAGAGCGCGACAACCTCCGCGAGGATCGCGACGGCCTGCTTGAGGCCGGTGCCCACCTGCTCTAACCAACTGCCCTCAAACAACTCAAACCCGCCGACATGCGCGGGCATGGAGAGCTATTGCCATGACCAAACACACGCCCGGCCCCTGGTTCGTTGAGTCCAGCGACAAAACCCCGATCTACGTCTCGCCAGTTGATCGCCACGAGCAGATCGCCATCTGCAACGTGATGGTCATCGATGAGGATGGCGATAGCGATTCGGGCGATTGGATCAACGGCGACCAGACCAAGGCCAACGCCAAGCTGATCGCCGCGGCGCCACTGCTTCTGGCTGACCTGATCGATGCCGCTGCCCAGTTGCGCAAGTACGAAACCCTGCACCGCGCCAAAGGCACTGCTGACAGCCTGGCCAAGGCCGAGGTCAACGCCGAGCTGGCAGCGCGCTTCGAGCAGACCATCGCCCAAGGCACTGCCTGACGACAAACCTGCCGCCACCGGCGGCGTGGAGACCATCCATGAACGTGATCGACTGCTACGTCACGAAGATCCTCGGCGAGCCGTACCGCAAGTTCGGCGCCTGGAGGGTCGACTTGGAATACGACAGCTGGGGCCGCACCAGCAAAACCCAGATCATGTTCCGCACCGAGGAAGCCGCCAGGGCGGCGCAGGTCGGACACCACTTTTTGGCCTGAGGAGGCTCACATGAACACCCATTTCCTGCTCATGGCCCAGTACGGCGGCCAGGCAATCATCCCGCTCGAGCGCGTGTGCCTCGACTATTTCAGCCACCTGACCCCGGAGAAGATGAAGGGCAAGGTCGCCCGGGGCGAGATCAACCTACCGCTGGTCTGCATGGAGAGCAGCCAGAAGTCAGCCCGCGGGGTGCACCTGAACGACCTAGCCAACTACCTCGACGATCAGCACCAGAAGGCCAAGACCGAGCACGACAAGCTCATGGGTCGAGGCCTTCGACGCGTCTCTTGACCCTCTTCTGGGCCTCGATCACGGGGCCCGTTATCACCTTCTCGATCCATTCCCATCCTTTATATGGATCGCCATTCCCCCGCAGGTGCGTATAGCGCCGCATCGAGTTCCAATCCCGGTGACCGGAAACAGAGGCCACCTTCGGGATATCCCACCCCATTTCGAATAGCCGACTCACGCCATCATGGCGCAGGTCGTGAAAATGCAGGTCGTCCATCTCCAGGAAGTTGCAGGCCCTGGTGAACGATGCCGAGATCGACCTTGAGTTGTACGGGAACACCTCGTCAGCAACACGCGGCATGGACTTCAGGATTCGCCACGCCTCGTCCGGCATGTGGCACCAGACGTCGTTGCCATACTTCTGGCCTGGGTTCTTCATGTCGGTGATCAGCGCCGACTGATCCTTCTCGTTGAGCGCATCCCAGCGGATCCTGGTGATCTCTTCCTGGCGACGAGTGGAGAACAGCGCGAACAGCACCACGCGCAGCATGTCGATCTCCTGCTTGCGGCGGTCACGCATCTCCTCGAAGTACGTCAGGATCTTGCCCAGTTCATCCTGGGTCGGTCGGCGGTTGCGCTCGCGGCTTCGGGTGACGGCGCCCATCTTGCGCAGAACCTTCCGCGCATCCGGCATCGCGTGCGGGTCGACCTCATAGCCCCACGCCGGCCTGGCCACAGACAGCACGGCGCCGAGATGGGCCAAGTCGTTGCCCACGGTCTGCGCCTGGATGCCGTCGTTCTCCATGCGCCACATGGCATAGTCCACCAGCTTCTGGCTTGTCAGCTCGCTGTCGACCACGTCTCCCAGCCAGGTTTCCTTGATGGCCAGCAGCGTGGCGCGCTTGGTCTTGCCCAGCGGCCGCAGCTTTTCGTACTGATCGAGGTATTTCTCGACCATGTGCCTGACCGTCACACCGCTGCGGTTCGCCTTCTCGATCGCGCCCGGCTCGTGCAGCTCAGCCTCGCGCTTCCTGATCCAGGCCTGAGCCGTAGTCTTACGATCGAAGGTCTGGCTTTCCTGATAGACTTTCACGCCCTTGCGCATGATCCTGATCTGGGCGTCGTAGGTGGTCGACCCGTCTTTCCTTTTGCGGGTTGTGATGGTGCCCATTTGCTAAATCCCCAATTGCCTTTGCTGAAATTCAGCAACGAGCTTTTGAGAATAAGCAAAAAAGGTAGTAAACGATAGATAATGAGAGAAACCAGAATGCACCCCGAAACACCAGAAAACGCGGCCCGCCCAGTAGATACGGTAGTAAGGCGGTTTTCTGTTGCGCCGATGATGGACTGGACAGACCGCCATTGCCGGTTCTTCCTGCGCCTGCTCTCCAAACACACCCTGCTCTACACCGAAATGGTCACCACCGGTGCCCTGCTGCACAACGACGCCCACCGTTTCCTGCGCCACGATATATCCGAGCACCCGCTGGCCCTGCAGCTGGGCGGTAGCGTCCCGGCCGACCTGGCCGCTTGTGCGCGCCTTGCGCAAGAAGCCGGCTACGACGAGGTCAACCTTAATGTCGGCTGCCCGAGTGACCGGGTGCAGAACAACATGATCGGCGCTTGCCTGATGGCTCACCCAGGCCTCGTTGCCGATTGCGTGAAAGCCATGCGGGATGCGGTGTCGACGCCGGTCACGGTCAAGCATCGCATCGGCATCAATGGCCGCGACAGCTATGCCGAGCTGTGCGACTTCGTTGGCCAGGTACGCGAGGCCGGTTGCCGGAGCTTTACCGTGCATGCGCGCATCGCGATCCTGGAGGGGCTGTCGCCAAAGGAGAACCGCGAGGTGCCGCCACTGCGTTATGACGTGGCGGCGCAGCTGAAAGCTGACTTTCCGGACCTGGAGCTGGTGCTCAACGGCGGTATCAAGACCTTGGCCGAATGCCAGGCGCACCTTGAAACCTTCGACGGCGTGATGCTGGGGCGCGAGGCATACCACAACCCTTACCTGCTGGCCGAAGTGGACCAGCAGCTGTTCGGCAGCGGGGCGGCGGTGGTCAGCCGCAGCGAGGTGCTGGCGCAGTTGCGGCCTTATATCGTTGCGCACATGGAAAGCGGTGGCGCGATGCATCACGTTACCCGGCATATCCTCGGGCTGGCCCAGGGGTTCAAGGGCGCGCGGCGGTTCCGCCAGCTGCTGTCGGCGGACATCCACAAGGCGGCGCAGCCGCTGGCGGTGTTTGACGAGGCGGTGGAGTTGTTGCAGGGGCGGTAATCACGCTTGCCAGGCGACGCGGTGGATGGACGGCGGAACCTCGTGGCAGCTTGTGACTCGAATGTTCACCTCTCGCAACGGCCGTCGCCGGCCAGCCCTGTTCCGCAGGCCCTTGAGCGGCCGTCGGGGCTCGGGTAATGTCGAGTAAATGCACAGGACAGAGCACGCCCATGACTTCCAAGCTGGAACAACTGAAGCAGTTCACCACCGTGGTCGCCGACACCGGGGACCTGGATGCCATCACCCGGCTGAAGCCGGTGGATGCCACCACCAACCCGTCGCTGCTGCTGAAGGCCGCCGCCATCCCCGGCTACGCCGACCTGCTCAAGCAGGTGAAAAGCGATGCCAAGGGTGATGTCGACCTGGCCTGCGACAAGTTTGCGGTAGCCGTGGGCTCGGGCATTCTCAAGGTCATCCCGGGGCGTATTTCCACCGAGGTGGATGCCCGCCTGTCGTTCGATGAGCCTGCCCTGCTGGCCAAGGCGCGCAAGCTGATCGAGCTGTACGAAGCGGCCGGCGTTGGCCGCGACCGCGTACTGATCAAGCTGGCGTCCACCTGGGAAGGCATCCGCGCCGCCGAGAAACTGGAAAAGGAAGGCATCCAGACCAACCTCACGCTGCTGTTCTCCTTCGCCCAGGCGCAGGCCTGCGCGGATGCCGGGGTATTCCTGATTTCGCCCTTCGTCGGCCGTATCTACGACTGGTACAAGAAAAGCACCGGCAAGGAATACGTGGGCGCCGAGGACCCAGGCGTGCAGTCGGTCACGCGTATCTACAACTACTACAAGGCCAATGGCTACGACACCGTGGTCATGGGCGCCAGCTTCCGCAATATTGGCCAGATCGAGCAACTGGCAGGCTGTGATCGCCTGACCATCAGCCCCGAGCTGCTGCAGCAACTGAGCGATGACCAGGGTGAATTGCCACGGGTGCTCAAGCCGGGCAATGCCGGCGAGGCGAGACAGCAGCTGAACGAAAGCCAGTTCCGCTGGGCGATGAACGAAGATGCCATGGGCACCGACAAGCTGGCCGAGGGTATCCGCCAGTTTGCGCGGGACCAGGAGAAGCTGGAGAAGTTGATGGCTGAAAAAACCTGATACATTTCGGGTTTGCCTGGCGGGCGGGAAATGTTCAGCATTTTCCGCCCGTTTTGTTTCGCCGGCCTTAGTCGTGTTTTGAATCCCGGGCCTCTTCGCGGGCGAACCCGCTCCCACAGGCCTGAGAAAGCCCCTGCAGGGCGTATCTACCCGCGAAGAGGCCCGATAAGCCACCCGAGCTTTCGATGACTCCCTCTGCCCCACTCCCCCTTGTACTCGCCGGCCCGGTCTTGCGCCGCCTGGAACCCCAACGCCTGGCCATCTGGCTGGTCGCCAGCCAGCCGCTGCAACCGGCATTCACCTGCTCGGCAGGCGAGGCCCGGGTCGATTGCCAGATCGTCCCGGTCGGCCGGCACGCCTTCATCCACCTGCTGGATATCCACTTCGCGCAGCCGCTGCCCTGCAACCAGCTGCTCGACTATGACCTGTTGCTCTACGGCCAAGGCATCGCCAGCTGGGCGCCGCACCTGCTCTACCCCGGCACTCAGCGCCCCAGCCTGGTGCTGCGCGAGCGACTTGACCAGCTGCTGCACGGCTCTTGCCGCAAACCGCACCACCCCGCCACCGACGGCCTGCTGTGCGCCGACCGCCTGCTGCAGACTTGTGCAAAACCCGAAGACCGCCCGGCCGTGCTGCTGATGACCGGCGACCAGGTATACGCCGACGATGTCGCCGGCCCCATGCTGCGCGCCATCCACAGCCTGATCGGGCGCCTGGGCCTGTTCGACGAAGCACTGGAGGGGGCAGTGGTGCCCGACAGCCAGGCGCTGTACCAGCACCCCGCCAGCTACTATCACCGCGCCGACCTGCTGCCGGCGCAGGCCGTCAACGACAACCTGCGCGAGCGCTTTTTTGGTGGCAAGCGCAAGCCGATCTTCTCGTCCAGCAACGCCGACAACCACCTGGTGACCTTCGCCGAAGTGATGGCCATGTACCTGCTGGTGTGGTCGCCTGTGCCTCGGCAGCTGGTGGACCTGCAGATGCCCATCGGCCTCAACGACCAGCGCCAGGCCCGATATCAGCAGGAACTGCCGCTGATCCAGGGCTTTGCCGACAACCTCGACCAGGTGGCACGGGTGATGGCTCACCTGCCCAGCCTGATGATCTTCGACGACCATGACATCACCGACGACTGGAACCTCTCGGCACAGTGGGAGGAAACCGCCTACGGCCACCCGTTCTCTCGGCGGATCATCGGCAATGCCCTGCTCGGCTACCTGCTTTGTCAGGCCTGGGGCAATGACCCCGACGGCTGCAAGCCACTGGTCGAACAGTGCCAGACGCTGAACAGCCAGTCTCAGGACGCACTGATCGGCGAGCTGCTCCGTTTTCAGGGCTGGCAGTTCAGCCTGCCCACTGAGCCGCCGCTGCTGGTGCTGGACACCCGCACCCGCCGCTGGCGCAGCGAAAGCAGCCTGGCCAAGCCGTCCGGGCTGTTGGACTGGGAGGCGCTGAGCGAGCTGCAGCAAGCGCTGCTGGACCATCCGTCGGCGATCATCGTGTCGCCCGCACCGATTTTTGGGGTAAAACTCATCGAAACGGTGCAGAAAGCGTTCAGCTGGCTGGGCTACCCGCTGCTGGTGGATGCCGAAAACTGGATGGCGCACCGGGGAGCGGCGCAGGTAATCCTCAATATCTTCCGCCACTCTCGTACGCCAGGGCACTACGTGGTGTTGTCCGGGGATGTGCACTATTCGTTCGTCTACGAGGTGCTGATCCGTCATCGCCAGCGCAGCCCGCACTTGTGGCAGGTGACCAGTAGCGGGATCAAGAACGAATTCCCGCGCCGGCTGCTGGATGTACTGGATCGGCTCAACCGCTGGCTCTATTCACCGCGCTCGCCGCTGAACTGGTTTACCAAGCGGCGCGAAATGCAGGTGCTGCCGCGTACGCCCAGCCACAGCAAGGCCGGGGAGCGGTTGTGGAATGGTGCGGGGTTGGGGCAGGTGTTCTTCGACGAACAGGGGCGACCGGCACGGGTTTACCAGCTGGACGCGGGGGGACGTGAGGCGACCGAGTTTGTTGCTCGGGACTAGCCAGGCGCGGAAAATCAGATTGCCTGTGCCCGCAACAATGCAAGCACAGGCTAGCGATCAGCTCCGTTCCAGCGCATTGACCAGGTCATGGAAGGCTTCACGGTTGGAATCGTTCAGGCCCATGAGAATCTTGTGCGCTTCGAGCACCTTGGACCGCACGACATCTTCGTTCTGGTCCTGAGACGGCAGATCGGTCAGGCATTCCGGGCACGGTATCGGGCGATCAACGATATTGAACACCTGGTCGAAGCCC
This sequence comes from Pseudomonas sp. CM27, assembly GCF_013179515.1. GTDB lineage: Bacteria > Pseudomonadota > Gammaproteobacteria > Pseudomonadales > Pseudomonadaceae > Aquipseudomonas. The sequence continues at coordinate 7,224 of NZ_JABMCN010000051.1, read as the reverse complement.
ATCGACTGCAGCAACCGGGAAATGTCCGGGTTGGTGGTGACAACCGTAGGCAGCAGCCCTACCTTCTGCCGCGACAGGATCGACAGCTTGGCCAGCAGGCCCAGAGTAGTGCTATCGATACTCTCGGTTTCGGTCAGGTCGATGACAATCGCCGAGAAGTTCAGCGCAGTGAATATCTTCTCGATCGTCGCATCCAGCGCCGAACACAGGGTCAGGCGCACTTCACCGACAAACTTCAGTACGAAGGTACCACTCTGTTCGGCGAACTGGATTCTACCGGTACTCATTGAAGGTTCCTGCTCAACACCAATAGGGCGATATCATCCGGCATCTCCCCAAGCGTAGCCAATCCGAATCGTTGACGCAGCCCATCCAGGCTGCCACCTGCTGCCCTGACGATTTCCGGCAAGGCGGCTTCTTTATCTTTGAGCGTGGCACCCGGCAAAAGGTCCAGAATGCCATCGGACATCAGGCTGAGGCTGAACTGCGGCGGCAGCTCCACCACCAGGTCCTGGTAGGTGGCCTCATCGAACAACCCTACCGGCAGGCCGCGGCCTTCAAGGTAGCGGGTGTGCTCGGGGGTGTGCAGCACCGGCAACGGCAGGTGGCCGCCAACGGCGTAGGTCAATAGACCAGACTCTTCGTCGATCACCCCGCCGACCATGGTGACGTGCTTGCCCAGCTTGCTGTTGATCAGGCCGCGGTTGATGTGGCTGAGCACTTCCGACGGCTTGAACTCGCGCATCTTGCTGCGCTTGAGATCAAACATGAGGCGCGTGGTCATGAATTTCAACAGCACGGTGACAAAGGCCGACGACGCGCCATGCCCGGAAACATCGGCAAGATAGAAAGCAATGCGCCGCTCGTCCACGCGGAAGTAATCGACAAAATCACCGGATAGATACAACGACGGGATGATCTGGTGCTCGAAGGCGAAATCACCTGCCATCCAGGGGCTTTCGGGCAGCATGTTGATCTGCACCTGGCGACCGGCGGTCTGGTCCTCCTGCAACAGGTGCAGGCTGGCTTCCAGTTCACGGTTGGCAGTTTCGAGCTTGTCGCGGTAGCGCTGGTTTTCCAGCACCAGGCGCGAACGGTCGAGGGCGCGGCGTACCGAATGCTCGAGCACGGCCAGGTCTTCCAGCGGCTTGATCAGGTAATCGGCGGCGCCCAGGCGCAACGCTTCCACCGCATCACTCATGACGCCGGCACCAGACACCACGATCACCGGCAACTGCGGCGCACGCTCGCTGACCTGGCGGATCAGTTCGAGGCCGCCCATCTGCGGCATGCGCAGATCGCAGATCACGAGGTCAGGCTGGTGTTCGTCGAAGACCTGAAGGCCCTGCTGGCCGTTACCGGCCTGGAGGACGCTGAAGCCACTGTCTTCAAGATACGCGGCGAGGCTCGCACGGACCACGTCGTCGTCATCGATGATCAGCAGCGTTGCACTGGTTTTCTGCATGTGGGCGAACGGCGCCGATTTGGGTTGGTGCAGCGGTGTCGGCAAGGCAGACGGCCAGCTACGGGAATTCTCTAGGGTCACACTCTACTTGAGTTGTAGGACAAGAACACCTGCCCGGCAACTGTGAGAGCGACCTTGTAAGGCGCAGACGGTACTCCCATCCGCCAGGCGTTTCAAGCATGCAAGGGTCGACCTAGCCGCTCTTTACAGGGCAAATCACCGGGAGTTATAAGAAAGTCGACCAGCGCAACCCGATGAGAAGGATGCAGCATGCCCAACACGCCCTCCCGCCATAGCGAGAAACGCGATTTCATCCGCATGCGCATCGACACCGAGGTCAGCCTGTTGCACGAAGGCCAGGTGATCACAGCGGTGTGCCTGGACCTGTCCAGCGGTGGCATGCAGGTGCAGGCGCCGCTGCGTTTTCAGATAAGGGATCAGGTAGAGGTGCGGATCGATTCCGACCACCCGGCACTCAAGGGGCTGCATGCCAGCACCGAGGTGGTGTGGATTGCCGACCAGCCGGGCGGGCAACAGAAATTCGGCTTGCGCATCCTGGCGATGCATTAAGCCTGGGGCCGCAGCCCCCAGGCGCATGATCAGAAGTCGTCTTCGACCTCGCCATCCTTGACCTTGAACTCGCGGTTCTGCAGGTAGGCATTGCGAATGAAGATGTACTTGTCACCCTGAATCAGCTTCTCGGCCGACAACAGGCTGGCGCGGGTGTCGATCACGTCCAGTGCAAAGATCGAGTTGCGGGTCGGCACATGGTCGATGTAGCGGTAAGGTCTGGTGTAGCTGTCCGGGTACTTCGCCACGCCGTCACGCACCGTACTTGGGCCCAGCAGCGGGATGACCACGTACGGGCCGCTTGGCACACCCCAGTAGCCCAAGGTCTGTCCAAAGTCTTCGTCATTACGCTGCAGGCCCATCTTGGTGCCCACATCGAAGAAGCCGCCCAGGCCGAACGTGGTGTTGACGATCAGCCGCGCAGTGTCAACGCCCGCCGCATGGGGTTTGAGCTGCAGCACGTTGTTGGCCAGGTTGGTGACGTCACCGAGGTTGCGGAAGATGTTGTGGATGCCATCTTCGAGGAACTGCGGGGTAACCGCCTGGTAGCCCTTGGCCAATGGCTTGAGGGCATACGTGTCGACGGTGTCGTTGAAGCGGAAGATCGGGCGGTTGACCGCTTCCCAGGGATCTTCCTCGGTGGCTGCCTGGGTGGCTGCCACGGGCGCCAGCAGCATGCTGGCGCAGACACAGGCCTGGGTGACTCGTTCGATCACACTGGCACCGATCCTACGCATAGGTGTTTCTCCATCGAATTTCTAGGCCGCAAGCGCAACGGGTCGCGCTGCTGGTAAGGCCGCAGTATAGAGGCTTGCGGGCTGATAAACAGCTTTACACAACTTTGCTCAATATTTTGTGAACAACTGTTGCACCCGGCCCGCTGTCACAGAGCGGTAACAATCACCGAATAGCCTGCGGACTATTTGGGGGACGTTGCCATGGACGCTGCACCCGCCTTCACCGCTGTGCTGTTCGGCTTGCGCGGCTGCCTGGTGCAGGCCGCCAATGGCAACCCCTCGCCTGCCCCCGGCGCCCTGGCCGCCCTCGCCGGCCTGCGTCAGCGCCAGGTACCGTGCATCTGGCTGGATGACCTCACTACCAGCCAGAGCAAGCGGCTGGCCCACGTACTGCCCGACTGGCTGCCTGGGCACTCGGTCAACGGCGTGCGCTGGCCCGCGCCGAACGCCTGCTGGCAGGCCCTTATGAGCCTGGACAGCGAACGCCTCGACGGCTGCGTACTGGTCAGCGGCGACCCGCAGCTGCTGCAGTCGGGCCTTAACGCAGGGTTGTGGACAGTGGGCCTGGCCGCCTGCAGCCCATTCTGTGACCGCAGCTCGCAGCAATGGCGAACCATGACCACACAGGAACAAGACCTGGCCCGCGGCAAGGCGACGCTACAGCTGTTCGGCCTGGGCGTGCACTCGGTGATCGACCACCTGGAAGCCCTGGACACCTGCCTGCAGGACATCGCCCTGCGCCGGCGCAAAGGTGAAAAACCCTGATACAGCACTGTTGACGCGGATCATGCAAAGCAGCGGCAGGTGGATTACGCTGAAGACAAGCCAGAACCTTTGCCGCTTCGCTGAGGTCCATGGCTAGCCAAGCCATTGATGGAGAACAGCCAATGCCTGCCCGCGAATTGCAAGAGCGCCTGAACAGCTTGCGCGAGCAACTGGACCGCAACGTACCGCTTTCGGAAGAAGAGCTGGCCGCGCTGCACGAAGAAGCGCGCCAGATCGAAGCGCAACTGAAACTTGAAAAAGCCACCCCGGACAACAACCTGGTAGACGGGGTGAACCTGGCGGTGGAACGCTTCGAAGCCGATCACCCCGACCTCACCGCCACCCTGCGCAGCATTGCCAACTCGCTGCACAGCATGGGCATTTAAAGCAGCCCAACTTACTCTATGGGAGCGGGTTCACCCGCGAATGCCGCGGTGGTGCCACCGACGAATTCGCGGGTGAACCCGCTCCCACAGGGTCTACTGAACGTTACTGGCGAACCAGGCGTTTGTTCTGCGGGCTGATCGCCCCTGTGCTGCGATACGGGTTGATATCCAGCCCGCCACGGCGCACATAACGCGCGTACACGGTCAGGTGCTCCGGCTGCAGCAGGTTCTTCAAGTCCAGGTAGATCCGCTCCACGCACTGCTCATGGAAATCGGCATGCTGACGGAAGCTGATCAGGTAGGTCAGCAGGCTGGCGTGGTCCAGCGCCCTGCCCTTGTACTCGACCACCACGCTCCCCCAGTCCGGCTGGCCGGTAACCGGGCAGTTGGATTTCAACAGATGGCTGTGTAACACCTCTTCCACCACCCGCTCCGGGTCGCAGCGCAGCAACTCAGGCTGCGGCTGTTCGTAGTTGCTGATGGCAACGTCCAGTTCATCGATGCTCAGCCCCGGCAATGCCTCGACCCCCTGCGCCTCGACCTCGGCCAACGTGCGCACCTTCACACCCACCGGCTTGCCAGCGGCGGCAGACAGGTCTTTCTCCAGGCAGGCCTGCAACTCGCCCAGCGAGGCGAACACCGTCTGGTTCAGCGAATTGAGGTACAGCTTGAACGACTTGGACTCGATGATGTTCGGCGAGTCGGCCGGGATGGCGAACTCGCCGATCGCTACCACCGGCTTGCCCGACGGCAGCAGCCAGCTCAGTTCGAAGCAGTTCCAGTAATCCACGCCCTGCCAGGGCAAGGTCTGGGCACTGACGCCCAGTTCGGCCCACTTGGCAGCACGCGGTATAGGGAACAGCTGCTCCGGGGAGTAGGTGGCAATGTATTCGCTGGATTTGCCCAGCGGGGAGTGTTCGGCAGCGGGATGCATGGAAACTGACCTGAAGGTTCGAAATTGCCCTTAGTCTACCGGTTTTGCCCGCTGCCTTGCAGGGCAAGTCACTCGATGGTCATGGCCCCGACCATGCCGGCCTGGTAATGCCCCGGCACGTTGCAGGCAAACTCGATGGGCGCTGACTTGCGGAAGGTCCAGGTCAGCTCGGCGCGCTGGCCAGGCATCACCAGCACGGTGTTGCCGCCCGCGTGGGCATGGCCACCGCCGTGGTTCATCTGGCCGTGATCCATGCCGTCGTTGTTCATGCCGGCAGTGAACAGCTTGCCTTGCATGGCAATCATTTCCTTCTGGTGCTCGGCGTGCATGGCCTTGTCGCCCAGGTTGAATTCGTGGGGCAGCTTGCCCTCGTTGATCAGCACGAAACGCACCGTTTCACCGGCTTTTACCTGCAAGTTGCCGGGCTCGAAGGCAATGTCCTTGAGCAGCACTTCGACAGTGCGGGTGGCCTTGGCCGCCGGGGCCGGCTCGCCAAAGGCGAAGGTTTGCGCCTCGCTGGCAACAGTCGGCAGGCTGGCCAGGGCCAGGGTGGCGGCGATGAACAGGCGTTTCATGATGACTCCGGGAATAGACAACGGGATGAGGCCACCTTAGTCACGGGCGACTGGCAGCTACCTGACAGGCAGATTACAACTTTGTCAGCTTGGGCGAGGCGCGGGATAGTCACGTATCATTTCAAGCATCAAATCGCCCCCTGTGGGAGCAAACCCTCGGATAGTGGACAGCGCATGAAACTGCTGATCGTCGAAGACCAGGCCCGCACCGGGCAGTACCTGAGCCAGGGCCTGAGCGAAGCTGGCTTTGCCACCGAACTGGCCGCCGATGGCGAAACCGGTCAGTTCCTGGCCCTGAGCGGCGACCACGACCTGCTGATTCTCGACGTGATGCTGCCCGGCCGTGACGGCTGGCAGATCCTCCAGGCCGTGCGCCAGGCCGGCCTGGACACACCCGTGTTGTTCCTAACTGCCCGCGACGCCGTCCAGGATCGGGTGCATGGCCTGGAGCTGGGCGCCGACGATTACCTGGTCAAACCGTTCGCCTTCTCCGAATTGCTGGCGCGGGTACGCAGCCTGCTGCGCCGCGGCGCCAGCCCCAGCCAGGACACCCTCCTGGGCCTGGCCGACCTGCGCCTGGACCTGATCCGGCGCCGCGCAGAGCGTGCCGGGCAGCGCATCGACCTGACCGCCAAGGAATTCGCCCTGCTCGAATTGCTGCTCCGCCGCCAGGGCGAGGTGCTGCCGAAATCGTTGATCGCTTCGCAGGTGTGGGACATGAACTTCGACAGCGACACCAATGTGATCGAGGTTGCCATCCGCCGCCTGCGCCTGAAGATCGACGACCCACACCCCGACAAGCTGATCCACACCGTGCGCGGCATGGGCTACGTGCTCGAAGAGCGCACCGAATGATACGCCGGGTGTCCCTCGGCAGCCGCCTGGCGCTGCTGTTCGCCGCCTGCACCGCCGCCGTCTCGCTGGGCGCCGGTCTGTTGTTCAACCGGGCCAGCGAGCAGCACTTCGTCGAACTGGACCAGCAACTGCTGGACTCGCGTCTGTCGCTGTTTCGCACTCAATTGGCCGGCCTTGCCGCCGTCACCGAGCTGCAGGCCCGCTTGCCTGCCCTGCGCAATGAGCTCAGCCACCAGGCCGACCTGGCGCTGCGCATCAGTGGCAGCGACGGCGCCACCTGGTTCGAAAGCCGCAGCGGTCTGCCGCCGGCGCCAGCCGCCGGGCTTGCCACCTTGCACACCCCTGGTACCGACTACCGCAGCCTGGCCGTACGCCTGGCACAGGATAGCCCGCAGTCACCGCAGCTGACCCTGTACCTCGATATCACCCACCATCAGCACTTCCTGCAAGGCATGCAGCGCCTGATCTGGCTGACCGTCGGCCTGTCGGCGCTGGCCACGGCGCTGCTCGGGGCCTGGGCCGTGCGCAGCGGGCTGCGCCCTTTGCGACAGATGGGCCAGGTGGCTGCCAGCGTGTCGGCCCGCTCGCTCACTACCCGCCTGCCGGTGGCGCAGATGCCCGAAGAGCTTGCCGAGCTGGCGACCAGCATGAATGCCATGCTGCAGCGTCTGGACGACGCCTTCCAGCGGCTTTCGGCATTCTCGGCCGACATCGCCCACGAACTGCGCACGCCGCTGTCCAACCTGCTGACCCACACCCAGGTCACCCTCACCCGCCCGCGCAGCCTCGAGGAATACCGCGAGGCACTGCATGGCAACCTCGAAGAGCTGCAGTGGATGGCACAGATGATCAACGACATGCTGTTCCTGGCCAAGGCCGACCATGGCCTGCTGGTGCCTGGTCAAGCGCCACTGGCATTGCATGAAGAGGTGGATGC
>NZ_JABMCN010000509.1 GCF_013179515.1 Pseudomonas sp. CM27 | reverse complement strand
TTTTTTGCAATACTGATTAACGGATGAAATGGATGGCTTGCTTAAATCTATCCGGCGTCAAATTGGGGCAAGCCCCGCGCCACGATGAGAGCCGCGCCTGACGATCCTTAAAAGCCGCTCGGCTTCGAAAGCCGATTTTTATGTCAGGATCCTCGCCAGGCCGGTAGGCCGTTTATTTCATCTATTGCTCAGCTATCGCAAAACCTGAAAGGTGAATCGTGATACAGCAACAACCACAGGGTCAGGCGTTCAAGGCGCCTGGCCCTGTTTCGTATTGGGTGTGATGAGCAGAAATCGCCCAAGCTATGCGGGCGAATTTATTGGCCAGCGCACAGGCGACCACGTTTGAGTGTCGTCGCGTCATAAGCGCTCGCACCCAGTCCGCCAGAGCCCCCTTCTGCCGCGCCAGGTTCTGCATGTAGACCCTGGCGCATTGCACCAAAAGGCGTCGCAGATTCTTGTCGCCTCGCTTGCTGATCCCTAGCAAGTTAGCTTTGCCGCCAGTGCTGTACTGCCTGGGCACCAAGCCTA
>NZ_JABMCN010000508.1 GCF_013179515.1 Pseudomonas sp. CM27 | reverse complement strand
ACACGTCCTCGCCCTGCGCTGGTGCAGCGTAGGACTTGGTGGTCTCGCCGGCCGCGAAGGTCAGGGTTGCACCGGTGCTCAGGGTGACGGTGAACGGCTTGTCCAACGCCTTGTTCAGGCTGATGGTAAAGGTCGGCTCGGTGGCCTCGTTGACGGATACCTGATCAGCCACGATGGTGACCTTGACCAGGTCGCCTTCGCCAGATGGCTCATCGGTGACTTGGGTGCTGACTTTGGTAGCGCCCAGCTCCAGTTGTTCGAACTGATCGACGCCTTTGCCGGCGACGTCAGTAAGACCCTGGGTGATGGTCACCGGGTCGTTGACGTAGACGTTGTCCGGCGCAGTCACGGTGGTGCTGCCGACCGACTCACCGGCCTTGATGGTCACGGTGGTGCCATCGGTCAGGGTGAAGGTCAGGCCCTTGTGATTGGTGACTGGCAGGGTTGGATCTGCGCTGACCAGAGTCACGGTGTAGGTGATCTTGCCGCCTTCGGTGACGGTGGTGTTATCCACAGTCAGCTCGGCAGTGACCGGGCTCTGGGTATCGGTGACGGCCACGGTCG
>NZ_JABMCN010000507.1 GCF_013179515.1 Pseudomonas sp. CM27 | reverse complement strand
GCCATCAGGCGTGATTTCTTTCGTCAGCCGCCCCAGCAGGTCGTAGGCGTACTCCAGCTTTTCTTCGGTCACCCCAAGTTGCTTGCCGGTACCACTCGGGTGGCGCTCGATGCTGAGCAACCGGTCAGCGTCGTCATAGCTGAACAGCTGCTGTGCATCGCTGTTCAGCTTGCTGAGCAGCCGGCCAATGGCATCACGCTCGAACAGCGTATGCCGCTGCGGCCGCTCGGCATTTTCGCCGTAACCAATCTCCTCCAGCCGCGTCAGATGCCCGCCAACGTTGTAGCTGAAGCGCCGGGTCAGGTTGTCCACCCGCACCTCTTCCGTCAGCCGGTCCGACACGTCGTAGGCAAAGCTGTAGGTGGCGTTGTTCTCGTTGACCAGCGCGGTCAGGCGGATGGCCTTGTCGTACTCGTAGCGCACCCGCTGGCCCTTGGCATCCTGGCGGCTGCCGGGCAGGCCGCGGGCGGTGCGCAGCAGGCGGGTGGTCTGGCCCTTGCCGTCGGTGTGGCTGAGTACTTGGCCGTAGACGTTGTAGGTGAAGGTTTCCGCCGTGCCGTCCGGGTG
>NZ_JABMCN010000506.1 GCF_013179515.1 Pseudomonas sp. CM27 | reverse complement strand
GCCGATCGCCTTGGTGCTGAAAAACGGCTCGAAGGCATGTTCCAGCGTGCTCTGTGCCATGCCCTGGCCGTCATCAACGATTCGCAGGCGCACATAATCGCCACCGCCCGGCGTGGCGCCCTGACCATGTTCGATGTGATGGTTGCTTGCCTCGATCCACAGCATTCCACCACTGGGCATCGCCTCGCAGGCATTGACCAGCAGATTGTCGACGGCTGCCTGCAGTTGCTGGTCATCAGCTTCCACTGGCCACAAGCCTTTGGCGATATGCACGTGCAAACTGACTGTGGGGCTCAGGCTAGCCTTCAGCTGCTTGATCTGCAGCAGGCTGCGCAGGTCTATGCGCTGGCTGTGCAGCGACTGCCGGGAAGCGAACGCAAGCAGGCGGTGGGTCAGCTGTGCCGCCCGTGACACCGCCTCGCGGCCCATGCGCAGTACGCCTTCCACCCCATCGTTGCGGCCCTGGCGCAGGCGCCGGTCGATCAGTTCGAAGCTGCCGCCAATGCTGGTCAGCAGGTTGTTGAAATCATGCGCGACCCCGCCGGCAAGCTGGCCGATGGCTTCCATCTTGCGGG
>NZ_JABMCN010000505.1 GCF_013179515.1 Pseudomonas sp. CM27 | reverse complement strand
ATCGACTCGCAGTGCAGCAGGTCGGTGCCCGGCCAGGCCTGGTTTTCGCCGTACAACTTGAACAAGGGAACGCCGGGTAGGGTGGATTTCATGCGGGTTGGCCTGTCCGTTAATCGAACGAATTTTTTAAAAGTGCAGATTTTGCATGGAATAACACACTTCTATGGCAGTTTTTGCCAGTAAAAATGCAAGGGTAAACCCTAACAGCAGATGCCGACCCACTGCCAGTGCGGGGCCGGCATTGTCCGAACAGAGATAACAACAATGAAAACTCAGGTTGCAATTATTGGTGCAGGTCCGTCCGGCCTGCTGCTTGGCCAACTGCTGCACAAGGCCGGCATCGACAATGTGATTGTCGAGCGCCAGACGCCAGAGTACGTGCTCGGTCGCATTCGCGCCGGGGTACTGGAGCAAGGCACCGTCGATCTGCTGCGCGAAGCTGGCGTATCGCAGCGCATGGACAGTGAAGGCCTGGTACATGAGGGCGTCGAGTTGCTGGTTGGCGGCCGCCGTCAGCGCCTGGACCTCAAGGCCCTGACCGGGGGCAAGACGGTAATGGTATACGGCCAGACCGA
>NZ_JABMCN010000504.1 GCF_013179515.1 Pseudomonas sp. CM27 | reverse complement strand
CAACTGCAGCAATGGCCGCTGCCGGGCCCTCTGCGCGGAGGCCAGGTGATCGACGGCTGGGGCGTTGAGCAACTGCTCGCGCACAGCCACCAGTCACTGCTGTACCGGGTACGTGACGGCCAAGGGCACGCCTGGCTGCTCAAGACCCTGCCCGCCGCGCGCGAGCACGAGCCTGGCGCGGCGCAAGGGCTGCTGCTGGAAGAGTGGTTCCTGCGCCGGGTCGCTGGCCGGCACTTCCCCGAGCTGCACCCCGCCAGCCAACGTCAGCACCTGTACTACGTGATGCGCGAATACCCCGGCCAGAGCCTGGCCGCTTTGCAGGCCGAGCACGGCCCGCTGCCCCTCACCCAGTGGCTGGAAATCGCCCGGCAGCTGTTGCATGCAGTTGGCGTGCTGCACCGGCGTAATGTGCTGCACCGCGATATCAAACCAGAAAACCTGCACCTGGGCAGCGATGGCCAGCTGCGCCTGCTGGACTTCGGCCTGGCGTACTGCCCGGGGCTGTCCCAAGACCCTTTGCACACGTTGCCGGGCACGCCCTCGTACATCGCCCCGGACGCATTCGAAGGCCTACCGCCCA
>NZ_JABMCN010000503.1 GCF_013179515.1 Pseudomonas sp. CM27 | reverse complement strand
TGTACAGGCCGGCTGCGGGCAGGCGTTGCAGGGTCTGACGGGCCAGCTCGGCCGGCAGTGCTTCACCGCTGCACACCACGCGTTTGAGGCTGACGCAGCTTTCCACTGCCTCATGGGTCATGAACGCCTGCAGCATCGACGGCACAAAGTGCAGCGTGCTGATGCCGTGCTGGTTGATGGTGTCGACCAACAGCTGCGGGTCGCGGTGGGCACCCGGCTGGGCCACGACCAGGCGGGCGCCGGTCATCAATGGCCAGAAGAACTCCCACACCGACACGTCGAAGCTGAACGGGGTTTTCTGCAGCACGCTGTCGCTGGCGTCCAGGCCGTAGGCCTTCTGCATCCACCACAGGCGGTTGACCAGGGCCTGATGGCTGTTGCCGGCGCCTTTCGGGCGGCCGGTGGAGCCGGAGGTGTAGATCACATAGGCGAGGTTCAGCGGCGCCACGTCGATATTGGGGTTGGCATCGCTGTAGCCTTCGAGGTTTTCGCCATCCAGGTCCAGGCTGCGCAGGCCGGCGGGAATCGGCAAGGTTTCGCGCAGGTGCGACTGGGTCAGCAGCAAGGTGATGCCGCTGTCTTCGAACATGTAGCTCAGGCGGTCCTGTG
>NZ_JABMCN010000502.1 GCF_013179515.1 Pseudomonas sp. CM27 | reverse complement strand
TCGCTCTTTCGAGCAGAACTCACAAATTTTACCTTAGCCTGATCCACCAGCAGTGAAACTGGTGTTCAGTCTATTTCTATCACATATCCGAATTTTTAAAGAACGATCTGACAAAAGTCAGAAATCAACATTCATTCACGAATGTTCATTTCTAAGTTCTGACAAGTGACTGTGTACAGCGAAAGTGGTGGAGCCAAGCGGGATCGAACCGCTGACCTCCTGCGTGCAAGGCAGGCGCTCTCCCAGCTGAGCTATGGCCCCGTATTCTGCGGCTAAACCATGTAATGGTAGGTCTGGGCAGATTTGAACTGCAGAAGAGCCGTCCTCACCTCTCTTTATCCAGAGGCATGGGGTGCTCACCATTCCAATCAAAATGGTAGGTCTGGGCAGATTTGAACTGCCGACCTCACCCTTATCAGGGGTGCGCTCTAACCAACTGAGCTACAGACCTAACGGTACAACTTTGGGTCTTGATCGTCTTTTACAATGAATCAAGCAATTCGTGTGGGTGCTCATCAGCAGGCTGATGTCGTCGATTAAGGAGGTGATCCAGCCGCAGGTTCCCCTACGGCTACCTTGTTACGACTTCACCCCAGTCATGAATCACACC
>NZ_JABMCN010000501.1 GCF_013179515.1 Pseudomonas sp. CM27 | reverse complement strand
ACCTCGGCCACCTGCCGGTACAAATCGTGCTGGCCAAACAGGCGGCTGGAGATATTCACTGCCACAAATGCCAACTGCCGGCCCTCGGCCTGCCATTGCACCATCTGCCAGCACGCCTGGCGCAGCACCCAGGTGTCAATCTCGGCTATCAGCCCGGTGCGCTCGGCAATCGGGATGAACTCCCCCGGTGGCACCAGGCCGCGCTGAGGGTGCTGCCAGCGCACCAGCGCCTCGACCCCGACCTTGCTGCCCGTCGCCAGGTCATGCACAGGCTGGAAGAACACCCGCAGCTCGTCCTGCTCCAATGCCCGACGCAGCTCGCCGGCCGTCTCGACCCGGTGCTGGGCGTGGGCGGTCAGCTCCTCGGTGTACAGCGCATAACACGCGCGCCCGTTGCTCTTGGCCTTGTACAACGCCGAGTCGGCGTTACGCAGCAATTGCCCGGCACTCAACGCGTCGCTGGGGAACAGGCCGATACCGGCACTGACACTGATAAACAGGCGATGACCGTCGAACAGAAACGGCTCGCGCATGCGTTCGATGATGCACTGCGCCAGCTTGCCCGCCTGGCCAACCTGCTGGCAGTTTTCGGCCAGTACGCCGAATTCGTCACC
>NZ_JABMCN010000500.1 GCF_013179515.1 Pseudomonas sp. CM27 | reverse complement strand
CAAGAAGTCCAAGCAGGGCCGCTTCCAGATCATTGACGTGTGCGGCATGATGGACCCCATCACCAAGTACACCCACCAGTTCGCCTCGGCCGACAACATCCCGGCGCGCATGCGCGAAGCCTTCCGCCTGGCCGAAGAAGAGAAGCCGGGTGCGGTCCACCTGGAGCTGCCGGAAGATATCGCCGCCGAGCAGACCGACGCACTGCCGATCCCGCGCAGCCTGCACCGTCGCCCCCTGGCCGAGCACAAAGCCATCGAAGCGGCCGTGGAAAAGCTGCAGAACGCCCGTAACCCGATCCTGGTGATCGGCGCTGGCGCCAACCGCAAGATGACCGCCAAGGTCCTCAAGCAGCTGATCGACAAGACCGGCATCCCGTTCATCACCACGCAGATGGGTAAAGGCGTGGTCGACGAGCGTCACCCGCGCTTCCTCGGCAACGCCGCGCTGTCGTCCGGCGATTTTGTACATCGTGCGGTTGAGGCGGCCGACCTGATCGTCAACATCGGCCACGACGTGATCGAGAAGCCGCCGTTCTTCATGGTCCGCGGTGGCACCGAAGTCATCCACATCAACTTCCGCTCGGCCGAAGTCGATGCCGTGTACTTCCCGCAGGTG
>NZ_JABMCN010000050.1 GCF_013179515.1 Pseudomonas sp. CM27 | reverse complement strand
CGCGTACCTTGATCCAGCAGTACCAGTACAGGCAGTTGACGCCGCTGGGCGGCTACCTGAAGAAAGCCTGGCGGTTGGTCGATGTCGAGACACTGAGCGAGCCTGGCGCACAGCCTGGCGAATTCCACGAAAAAGTGGCCAGGGTGTATTGTGACGCCCCTGCCGAGCCATTCAGCTATGGTCGAGTGCAGTTGCAGACCCTGAGTTACCCGGGCGACGAGCCGGGCAAGGCCCTCGACACCGCTACGCATTACGTTTACAGCCTGCCTGACGACACGCGTGCATTGCAGACCCTGCAAACGCAGGTAGGTTTTGACGGCGAAACCAAGACCATTACCTTGCAGCATGGCCTTGACACGGGTGAGCCGGTGCTGAATCGGGACGATAACGATGTCGAAATCCGCTATGAATACGATGCTTTGCGCCGAGTGGTTGTTGAAATCGTTGCGCTAGGCAAGCCAACCGAGGCTTACCGTCAGTATAAGTATTTCCTGTGCGCTTACGACAACGAGCAGGCTCAGCAATGGGCGTCCGATGTCAAGCAGGTAGAGACCCATACCCTGTTCGACGGCCTCAGTCGCCCGGTCTTCGAAGAGCGCGAAGACTGGGACAGCGCCACGTTCGCCGGTGCATCCCGGCCCATTTATCGCGCGCAATACGACGAGCTCGGTCAGCTGTCGAAAGAAACAGAGATCGATTGGCTGGGTGATCGCCTGCTCGAGTTGACCAGCACCTACCACTACGACGGCTGGGGTCAGCAGTACAGTGTCACGCTGCCCGAGGGTGTGACCGAGGTCGAGGAAGTCGACCAGGTGGCAAGCAAGGATGGCCCGGTGCACCGCACCTGGCGAGAAGTGGGTGGAGTACGCTGTAGCGGTATCACCGAAACTTGGCAAAACCTGTTTGAAAAACCGTCGCGGATCGAGCGTTTTGCCCTCGACGGCAGTACTGTTGTCAGTCTGCAGGTCAATGAATACGACGGCCTCGGTCGCCTCAGCGCGGAAAAACGCGGGAGCGGTACCGGCCAGCGCATCGACCAATATCGCTATGACGTTTTTGACCGTGTTCTACAACATGACCTGCCGGACCGTGCCAACAAGGTTTATCGTACGTACGCCCTTCATAGTCGCAATGACCTGCCTGAAAGCATCAGCGTGGGTAGTTCCGAGGCGACGGCGCGGTTGCTCGGTCTGCAGAAATTCGATGGCCTCGAGCGGCGCATCATGGCGACGACAGGCGGACGGCGACAGGTGTTCGAGTTCGCCCCGGGCGAACGGCAACCGTGCAGGGTGCGAGCGGCTGACGGCAGGGTGATCGAATACCAGTATGACCCCTCGCTCAGTGAGGAGCCGGTAACGCGGGTGTTGGCCGGAAAAACCGCGCAATATGACTACGACCCTAAAAACGCCAGGCTGAGGCATTGCGAAGAGAACAGTGCTGACGATGGCACCCGCTATCTCATGGACCGTGACTACTTCCTCGGCAATGGTGAGGTCCGGACAGAGACGCGGACCGTGGAGGGTGAAGCCTTCACCATGGTTTACGACTACAGCTACCGCAGTCGCCTGCGCGGTTACCTGGATGTGCTGAACCAGATGCAGTGCTACGAATATGACGACTTCGGCCGCCTGGTGAAAACTACGTTGAGCGCGCCGGTGGCTGCGAACTCCCGCTACCGGATGCGTCGTGAACCAGCAGCGCAGCAGTTGTTGCTGATATCGACGTTCGAGTATGACGAGCAGGGGCGCATGGCGTCCTACTCCACGCAGGATGTCGTGACGGGGCAGGCGTTGACCACCCGGCTTGAATATGACGAGTTCGACAGAGAGATACTCCGTACCTTCGATTTTGGCGACACCCTGCAAACCCTCAAGCAGGATTATGACCAGTTCGATTGCCTGAACTATCGAATCCTGGAAGAGCTCGACAAGAACGCTGACCCGAGCGACGCCAAGCTGCTGCGTCACGAAACATACCAGTATGATCGGCGTGGTAGGCTGCAGATATACACCTGCACGGGCCCCGCGGCGCCTGTCGACCCCTCCGGTAAGGTTATTGCCCGCCAGACGTTCGGCTTCGATGCGGTCGACAACATCATCTCGGTCAGCACCCAGAGCCCGGAGGAAGACCGCCCACAGCTGACGCGGTACGAGTTCACCAATATCGCCGACCCGGCGCAACTGACCAGAATCGTCCCACCTGCCCCGCTGCTGCCTGTCGAACTGGAGTACGACTTGAATGGCAATTTGATCAGGGATGAGCAAGGCCGGGTGTTGATCTATGACTCACTCAACCGCCTGCTGGGGGTCGAGACCTCCACAGGTGAACACTGCCTCTATCATTACGACCCCGAGAACGTCCTGTCCGGGACCTCATCTGGCTGAGGGCTTACGCTGAAGCAAGGCCGGTGTCATGGCCGGCCTTGTTTTGCTAGCGGTAGCGAATGGTAAAGTTCAGGGCCCCTTTGGCAAGGCCAGCACCTACTGCGCTGCTCGCCTCCAGCTGATAGAAGCGAGCCTCGAAGTCCAAGGGTACCTCGCCCTTCTTCAAGGGTATCAGTTCGTGCTCCGTGCCCAGTTGCATCGGCTTCCCGGCGTAGAGCATCTGGATGCCCACGCCGCGTGCATCGGAGTCGTCGGTCAGGCTGAACACGTGTTCTCCCGCGGGGCCTACTGGCTTTGAACCATTGATGCCATGGAGCTCGATGGTGGCCAACGTCTCATTGTCCGGATCGCTATCCACCTGGCAATTGCTCAAGCGAATCCGGAAAGGCTTCGCGGTCGTGGTGAAGCCCGGGCCGGTGAAGTCTTTGGTGTTCCATTCGCCGAGATCCACCGGTAAGGCGCTGGTCGCAGCGAGTACATCGCACTGGGTCTGGATGATCGATGCCCGCAGGCTGAATTCGAGTACCTTGCCCAGGCCGGTATCCACGTGGCCAGTGATCAGTGGGCCGTCCACTACATGGATCCCAGGTGACAAGTCGCCCGTCTTGACCAAGGTGAGCGTGTGGTTAAAAAAGAACATCTCGACGGGGGCCAACCTCACTTGCTCGTACCAGGAGGTGAATGGCACATAGGGTGAAGGTTCCGGGTTGAATTGGTCGGTTCCCCCCTGAAACGGAAGCCCCATCATTATGATTGCGCCGACGCCTGGGATGCTGGTGTTCAGGATAGGCGCATCCGAAAGGTGGCTGTCAACAGTGGCTATGGGGGGGTGAACACCGAAGGAGGCTGCCATGTCGAAGTTGATTCGCTTGCCCTTGGGATCACAGGTAAGGACCAAAAGGTTTCTGTCAGGAAGAGACGTTGATCCGAAAGTGGCGATCGTTCTGCCGATCCGCGCGTCGCGCGGGACGTAGAGGGTGCCCAGGTCCCGTTCATATTGCATGATCCCGGCGCTGCGCAGGGGGTCGAACCAGCACCGCTCGTCTCGGTCGGACGTTGCCATAGCCTGAGCTGTTGGCCAGACCAGCGCCATCAGCAAGGCTCGGCGCAGGTTTTTCTTGATGTCTTTCATGGCTTTCCTGAAGCGCGTAGGGCAGCCACTTGCGAGGCTGCCGTGCGATTGATTTGCTAGATACAGGTGAGGGTTTGCAGGCGATAACCGTCGACCAGCGGAGCGGCCAGCGGGTCGACGTGTAGCTGGCAACTGGCCTCGGGCTGGTCGCCCCAGCTCACCAGCAAGGGGTGATCCACACTCGGGCTGGTGAGCATGACTACGCCGGCTTGCCCAACCATGCCGATCGGCTCCCCGTCTTTACCCAGCACCTGGGCACCAAAGGGCAGGGGCTGGCCGCCCGCGCCGTGCAGGGTCAGCACCAGGCGCGAGACGCGGCTGGCCTCAAAGCGTCGTTTCACCACTGCACCTCGCCGTGGCACCACTTGTGCGGTGCCATTGTCGATTTGCACATCAGGGTCCAGGCGGTCGGTTTCCAGCACGATCGCGTTGGCCCTGTAAGGTTGCAGGTGGGGCAGCAGTGCATAGCCGTGGGCATCGGTGCGGGTGCCGACCGCGTTCTGCAGGCCGACATCGGCCACGCCGGGGACTTCGACCAAGGCTGCGGTATCACCCAGGTAGCGACCGAATGCCAGCCCATCCGCGTGCAGCAGCACAGCGCCACTGGCATTCAACGACAGGCTGCGATAAACGCTGCCCTCGGTAATACCACCACTCAAGCTTGCGTAGGGCGCCTGGTGGCCGAGGGACAGGGCTGCAGTTTTACGGTCGCTTTCGTCACGGCTGAGGCTGGCGCTGTAGCTGAGTGCGCGTTCGGTGTCATTGCCGCTGAGCGTAGTGCGTTGGCTGTGGCCTCTGGCGTTGTGCTGCAGGCCGAAAGAGGCATTGAGGGGACGGCCGAAATGCAATGGCATCGACACGCTCAGGCCGAACTGGCGATCGCTGCCGTAGCGGTCGGCCAATGACTGTGAGGCGAACAGGCTGTAACTGACACCGCGGTGATGGGTGTTGAAATTGAACTGATACTGCCGCTGGGTAGCACTGCGCTGCCAGTAGTCCTGGTGTGACAAGGTGAGGGTCATCGAACTGCTCCTGCCCAGGCTCTGGTGCACCGATGCCTCCAGCCGACTACGGCGGCCGCCGCTGAACTTTGCGTCATTGCTGCGCTGGCGCAGCGCCTCATCGAAGTCACGGTAACCTTGTGTCGAATAGCGGTAACCTGCGAAACGCAAGTTGGTATTGCTAGTGAACGCTTTACCGTACTTCAATGCGTAGCTCGTACCCTGCACGTCGCGCTCATGGGTGTTGTCTATTGTGCTGAATGCCTGAGTAACGTCGAAGGCCAGCGCCCCAAAGTTGCCGAGGTCCTTGCTCAGGCCCAGGTTGCCCGCGCGGTAGAACTCACTTGCCATCAACCCGCCGTAAAGGGTGGTGTTCCACTGGGTGCCAAGTGCCAGTGTGCCCTGCCAGAGCAGGGGGGTGTCGAGTTGAGAAGAAGGATTGTAGCGCCCCAAGGTTGCACTGTAGCGCCAGACACCCGGTCGCATCAGGCTGTTGATGGTCGAGAACGGCTGTATGAACCGCCGTACCTGGCCATCGGCCTCGGTCAGGACGACTTCCAGCTCGCCACTGCCTGCTGTGCTGAGATCGTCGATGGCATAGGGCCCGGCGCTGACGTATGTCGAATAGATCGGATAGCCATTCTGCCAGACCTCGACCTTTGCCCGGCTTTGCGCTACCCCGCGAATGATGGGGGCGTAACCGCGCTGATTGTCGGCCAGCATGCTCATGTCAGACGCCACACGCACACCCGAGATCGGGACTGAGCGAAACACGTCGCTGTCGGTGAAGGTTTCGCCAAGGGTCATATTGGCACGGGTACCCGGAATATCCCGCTGAGCGAAAGTTTGCACTCTGGTCCATTCACGCCCGCCCTGGCTGTCGTGGCGCCAGGATTGTGTGCTGCGCAGGCGCCACTCGCCTAGATTGACGCCAGTGTTCAGGTACAGGTCGCCACTGTTGAAGCGGCCTGCGTAGCGATTGTTGCCTTGCAGGGTCGACGCTTGGTAGCTGATGAAGGCGGCATTGATACCGCTTTCCCAGCGAGACGGGTCGACCTGCCCGGCGCTGTCTCGGCGCATGGCGATCTGGGGGATTGAAATGCCCAAGTGCAGCTCCCCCGGTGAAAAGATGACTTGCGCGCCCGGCACCACTGCCGTGAGGTCCAGGCAATCTTTGCTCTGATCATCCGGGTTGGCCAGCGCTTCCAGGCGCAGGCCCCATTCGCCGAGCAGCTTTGCGGCAAGGCAAGGTTGCAGTTCGCCGTCAGGGTTCGGCTGGAAGTCGAGCTCATGTTGACCGACCGGTTCGAGGTTGACCTGCACGCTGACGCGGTAAACGCCAGGCGCCAGTGCCTGGTCGCTGGTGAGTTTGCTCAGGGACCAGACGCCAACCTCTTCAGGCTGGCCCGGTACCTGGCGCAGGAAGCCGCTCTGGAACCCTGAGTCTGCGTGTGCGCACGGCAGTGCGAGCAAGGCCGAGCCACCCAACACGCGCAACAGTGCGCTGCGCGGGCTGTGCGAAATGCACCAGCGTAGTGAGGGGAGGAACATGGTGATGTCCTTTGTTGCTGCGAGGCCGGCCCTAGTTGGGCAAATGAATAGGTGAAGTCAGCGGGGTGGTATATCCACCGTAGTCATTGATAACGGAAAATTCGGCGCGCAAGCCGGCGGTTCGGGTAATACCGTCAACGGGGTAATTCTGTGCAGCGAAGGGCGCTACCATGGCGGTGTTCCTTAGTTTGTGTTGCTGCCCTGGGCCATGCACGTTCAGGCGAATGAAGGTGACATGAAACGGTGAGGGGTTATCAACCCGCAAATAGGGCTTACCGTTTTTTTCTATCAATGAAAACTTCAGGGATTTCAATTGGCTGGTGGACGAATCTTTCAGTTGCTGCGGTCGATAAAACATCTTGATGCGGGTTCGCATCGCAATGTTGAGGGTATTGCCAGGCGCGTCACTGGCTTCGGGTATTTCCTGGACATTGAGGAAAAACAGCGACTCGCGATCGTCGGGCAGTGTGCGGGGTAGTCCATTGATTTGTACAAGCTGCTCTTTGCCAGGTAGCAATTTGAACAACTGTGGCGCTGGCAGAAACGGTACGGCGGTTGTATTGTCATCGGCACTGGTGTTGATCCACGTCTGCACGGCATATGTCTGCGTGCTGGGATTGCGCACGACCACCGTTGTATTGCGCTTGTCACTGTGGAACACCAGTCTGGTATTGTTCAAGGCCAACGCCGCCTGGGCACTGGTAATGGGCAAGGTGTACAGCAATATGGCCATGCAGGCGCCCATGAACGGACGCAGGCATGCCGCCGCTGGAAATAAGCCGGGCATGAAGGAGGTTCCTTTGGGACCCAGACGTCGAGGACGCCTGGGTGATGCAACGAAGCGAAGTGACACGCCAGGCCAGGCCGGGCGCGCTTTCTATCAGATGATATCGACGGTGAAGGTCACGATCGCAGAGGCTGTGCCAGCGGTCACCGTAGGCGCAATGGAGCGGTAGTAGGCGTTAAACGGCAGGCGCGTTTCACCGGTGTTATTCAGATCATACGCATCAGTGGCGGTGCCGGGCTTGATGACTTTGCTGTCTTTATCACGCAGCGAAATGGCCACACCTTTTGCGCCGTCAGAGCCTCCTGTCACCGCGAAGTAGTCACCGCTTGGATCGGCGGTACCGGTGAAGGTGACGGTAGCGCTATTGTCAGCGAAGCCGC
Organism: Pseudomonas sp. CM27; assembly: GCF_013179515.1. Classification (GTDB taxonomy): domain Bacteria; phylum Pseudomonadota; class Gammaproteobacteria; order Pseudomonadales; family Pseudomonadaceae; genus Aquipseudomonas. The sequence continues at coordinate 20,728 of NZ_JABMCN010000050.1, read as the reverse complement.
ATTTGGCCCCATCGCGAATTACCAGATCGAAGCGTTTGCCAACATATTCCTCACCCACGTTCTCGAACTTACTGGCTGGCACGTCACCCAGGCTGACAACGCTGACGGAACTGTTGTCACCAGGATTGACGATTTCAATCGGGCAGCCGTCCGCGGTAATGCGGCCTTCGAATTTCAGGTTGGTGCCGGTACTGGCGAAAGCCGAAGTGCCTGCGGTGAGGGTAAGCAGGCCGAGCGAAAGTGCCACGAGGGATTGTTTCATGGGTTCGATAATTCCTGAGTCAAGTTGTGATGGAGTACTGCTGAAGTCACGGCTATATGTGGGTGCGTTATGCATTGCCACTGCTGCGCTTCGGCGCTGATTCTATTGATGGTACTTGGTTTATTTCAATGGGAATTTAAGCCGTTTATTTGTTATTTATTTATGTATAGGGGGCGGGGTTATTTGCTGTTGTATTTTCTGTGTGTGGTGGCGGATATTTACCGATGCTGTGTTGAGTGCTGTGGGTGCAATAAGTGTTTTCTGAATTATGATTTGGATGCGTTACCGTCAGAGGGCATGACGTAATTGCATGTAAGGGGGGCAAGCGGGGAGAGCGGCGGACGAGCGCAGGAGAACAGTTGTGTGCTGGCGACAAGGCAGAGGTGGCGCGGTGCCGAGAAGGTGCAGACGCCTCGCGGTGCAGGGTCGAGGCGTCGGGGAAAGGTTGCTAGTGCGAGCTGTCGCCGCCTTTGAAACTCAGCAGTTGTTTTTCCTGGTTCCAGTCAAAAGGTTCATCGGCCTGTTCGGCCTCATAGCGACGCTCTTCCAGTTGCTGGTAGAGCGCCAGCTCATCATCCGGCATGAAGTGCAGGCAGTCGCCGGCAAAGAACCACAACAAGTCACGCGGGACCAGATGGGCAATCTGCGGGTAGCGCTGGATCACCTGGCAGATCAGGTCCTGGCCCAGGTACTGGCTTGCCAGCGGGTCCTGTGGCAACAGCGTGAGCAGTTCGTCGAAGCGTTCGAGGAACAGGGCGTGGCTTTCTTCTGGCACCTGCTCTGCTTCACCCAGTGCCACCAGGATGGTGCGCAGGTGCTGAAGCAGTTGCAGGTGATATTCCAGGTGGGGGGTGGCCATGGAATGGGTCCTCGGTATGGCTGAAACGGGGGGCGGAGTATACGCCGCCCCCAGTTGCCCGCGAAGGGTCAGCGCACTTTGCCCGGTTCAGGTAGCAGCTGCGCCTTGTCGAAGGCATCGACATCGATCACCTTGCGGCGCGCCTGTTCGGCCTCGTGCAGGCGCAGGCCTTCGCCCGGCTGCAGCACGCCGGCCTCGACGGCGGCGTCGATGGCGGACTGGCCAGGTGCAGGCTGTACTTTTCCTTCTTTGATGGCCTGGTGCAATGCTTTACCTGTTGGCGCCGCATCGTCCAGCAGGTCGCTGGCCCTTTGCAAGGCTGCAACCGGGTCATCTTCGCCCTGCGGGCGATAGCAGCCCGCCAGCAGTTCTTCCAGCGCCGGGTCGCCCTTGCGACGCCCAATCAGCTCTGCCACTTCGGCATCCAGTTCATCGCAGGGGCCGGTATGGCGACGGCCGAAGGGGAACACCAGCACCCGCAGCGCGCAGCCGACGAAGCGGTTGGGGAAGTTGTCGAGCAGGCGGTCCAGCGCGCGCTCGGCCTGGCCCAGGCTTTCTTCCATGGCCCAGCGCAGCAGCGGCTGCAGGTGTTCAGGGGAGCCCAGGTCGTGGTAGCGCTTGAGCGCAGCGCTAGCAAGGTACAGGTAGCTCAGCACATCACCCAGGCGGGCACTGAGGCGTTCGCGGCGCTTGAGCGCGCCGCCCAGCAGCATCATCGACAGGTCGGCCATCATCGCGAAGGCGGCAGCCTGGCGGTTGAGCGCGCGGAAGTAGCCCTGGCTCAAGGCATCACCGGGCACGCGCTCCAGGCGACCCAGGCCCAGGTTCAGCACCAGCGTGCTGGCAGCGTTGCCGGCGGCGAACATGATGTGCTTCATCAGCAAGTCGTCAAACTCGCGCAACGCCTGCTCGCGGTCTTCGCGCCCGGCCAGGGCCATTTCCTTGAGCACGAACGGGTGACAACGGATGGCGCCCTGGCCGAAGATCATCAGGTTGCGCGAGAGGATGTTGGCCCCTTCGACGGTGATGAAGATCGGCGCCCCTTGCCAGTTGCGCCCCAGGTAGTTGTTCGGGCCCATGATGATGCCCTTGCCGCCATGCACGTCCATGGCGTGCTGGATGCATTCGCGGCCGCGCTCGGTGAGGTGGTACTTGAGGATCGCCGACAGTACCGAGGGCTTTTCGCCCAGGTCCACGGCCTTGGCCGTGAGCAGGCGTGCGCTGTCCATCAGCCAGGCGTTGCCGCCGATACGAGCCAGCGACTCCTGGATGCCTTCGAAGGCCGCCAGCGGCACATTGAATTGCTCGCGGATGTTGGCGTACTGGCCGGTGACCAGGCTGGTGTACTTGGCGGCGCCGGTACCGACTGCGGGCAGGGAGATCGAGCGGCCGACCGACAGGCAGTTCATCAGCATCATCCAGCCCTTGCCGAGCATGGCCTGGCCGCCGATGAGGAAGTCCAGCGGTACGAATACGTCCTTGCCGCTGTTGGGGCCGTTCATGAACGCGGCGCCCAAGGGCAGGTGACGCTTGCCGATATCCACACCCGGGGTGTCGGTGGGGATCAGTGCCAGGCTGATCCCCAGTTCCTCCTGTTCGCCCAGCAGGTGGTCAGGGTCGTATGCCTTGAACGCCAGCCCCAGCAGCGTCGCGACGGGGCCCAGGGTGATGTAGCGCTTTTCCCAGTTCAGCCGCAAGCCGATGACTTCTTCGCCCTGCCATTGGCCTTTGCAGATGACCCCCGTGTCGGGCATCGCGCCGGCGTCGGAGCCGGCCAGCGGGCCGGTCAGGGCGAAGCAGGGGATGTCATCGCCGCGGGCCAGGCGCGGCAGGTAGTGGTTGCGCTGCTCGTCGGTGCCGTAATGCAGCAGCAGTTCGGCCGGGCCCAGCGAGTTGGGCACCATCACCGTGGAGGCGAGGTCGCCGCTGCGGGTGGCCAGCTTCATGGCTACCTGCGAGTGGGCGTAGGCGGAAAAGCCTTTGCCGCCGTACTCCTTGGGAATGATCAGGGCGAAGAAGCCATGGTCCTTGATATGCGCCCAGGCTTCGGCTGGCAGGTCCATGTCCTGGCCGATCTGCCAGTCGCTGACCATGGCGCACAGTGCTTCTGTGGGGCCATCGATGAAGGCCTGTTCTTCATCCGTCAGCTTGGGTGCCGGATAGGCGAGCAGGGTGCGCCAGTCGGGGCGACCGCTGAACAGCTCGCCGTCCCACCACACGGTGCCGGCGTCGATCGCTTCGCGCTCGGTCTGCGACATCGGCGGCAGGGTGCGCTGAAACCAGCTGAACACCGGGCCGGTGAATACCTTGCGGCGCCAGTCCGGCAGCGCGACCAAGGCGACTTTGAGCGCCAGCACGATCCAGATCAACGTCAGCAGCCAGCCAGGGGCACTGCTGAAAATGCCCATCAGCAGCACATACGCCGCCATGATGCCCAGGATCTGCAAGGGCGCCAGGCGCCGGTGCGTGAGGTACGCCGCGCCGACCACCAGCACTACCAACCACAACAGCAACATAATCGGTCCTCCTTGGAACCAAGGGCTTGAGCCGTCCCGGATAGCTTAGACGCAACGCCGGGAACGACAGGGTCAGAACAGTGACAGGGTGTGGCGGCGGGAGTTTCAGATCCTTGTTTTTCTGTACTTGCCCAAATCGCCGGCAAGCCAGCGCCCACAGGTCACCACGGGTTGAAGGTTTGCGTGGTACTTATGAGCGCTGGCTTGCCGGCGATCGGGCCGGTACAGGCGACGAAACTCTGGAGTAGACTGTGCCACCTGCGCATTCATAAGGACGTTGCCATGCTGAAGATCTGGGGCCGCAAGAATTCGAGCAATGTACGCAAGGCGCTGTGGATCGCCCACGAACTGGGCCTTGATTTCGAATCCATCGACGCTGGCGGCGCCTTCGGCGTGGTCAATGAGCCGCACTACCGCGCCCTTAACCCCAATGGCCTGGTGCCGATGCTCGAAGATGGCGACCTGACCCTGTGGGAGTCCAATACGATCGTCCGCTACTTGTGCGCCGAGTACGGCGCCCAGCAGGGCTGGTACCTGGCAGACCCGCGCCAGCGCGCCCTGGCCGACAAGTGGATGGACTGGACCACCTCATCCTTCGCCGCGCCGTTCCGCCCGCTGTTCTGGGGCCTGCTGCGCACCCCGCAAGACCAGCGCGACTGGGTTGCCATCAACGCTGCCCACAAACAGTGCGCGCAGTTGCTGGCCATCGCCGACGAAACCCTGGCCACACAACCGTACTTGTCCGGTGACCAGATCGGCATGGGCGACATCCCACTGGGTAGTTTCATCTATGCCTGGTTCGAGATGCCCATCGAACGCCCGACCATGTATCACCTCGAAGCCTGGTATGAACGGCTCAAGTCACGCCCGGCCTACCAGGCTGCGGTGATGACTGCACTGACCTGATCGAACACAACGCGTGCCTCGATAGTCATTATCAATACACATGACTGTACTTGTGCGGCCCGGCCTTGCACCATGGGCCGCACTCACTGCGCCAGTGACTTTGCCTGGCGTGTCCCGCACCTTTTTCCTCGGTAAGTGACCCGCTATGAGTTCCGCCCTGTCCATCCGACAGCTGACCAAGACCTACGGCAACGGTTTCCAGGCCCTCAAGGGCATCGACCTGGACGTTGCCGAAGGCGACTTCTTCGCCTTGCTCGGCCCTAATGGCGCCGGCAAGTCCACCACCATCGGCATTCTCTCCACCCTTGTGAACAAGACCAGCGGCACGGTCAACGTGTTCGGCCACGACCTGGACCGCGAGCCGTCGGCGCTCAAGCGCTGCCTGGGCGTGGTGCCGCAAGAGTTCAACTTCAACCAGTTCGAGAAAACCTTCGACATCGTCGTCACCCAGGCCGGCTACTACGGCATCCCGCCCAAGCTGGCCAAGGAGCGCGCCGAGCAGTACCTGACCCAGCTGGGGCTGTGGGACAAGCGCGACGTGCAGTCGCGTTCGTTGTCCGGCGGCATGAAGCGCCGCTTGATGATTGCCCGCGCGCTGATCCACGAACCGCGCCTGCTGATCCTCGACGAGCCTACTGCGGGCGTCGATATCGAGTTGCGTCGCTCGATGTGGAGCTTCCTCACCGAGCTGAACCAGAAGGGCATCACCATCATCCTCACCACGCATTACCTGGAGGAGGCTGAGCAGCTGTGCCGCAACATCGGCATCATCGACCACGGCACCATCGTCGAGAACACCAGCATGCGCAAACTGCTGGGCAAGCTGCATGTCGAAACCTTCGTGCTCGACATCAAGCAGGACCTGGCCAGCGCCCCTGTGCTGCAAGGTTACCCCTGCCGGCTGCTGACCCCGCATAGCCTGGAAGTGCAGGTGGACAAGGACATCGGCATCACCGCGCTGTTCGGCCAGCTGGCGCTGCAGAACATCGAAGTGCAGAGCCTGCGCAACAAGACCAACCGACTTGAGGAGCTGTTCGTGTCCCTGGTGGAAAAAAACCTGTCGAAGGTGGCGGTATGAGTGTGGAACTGCGCACCAACTGGGTCGCCCTCAATACCATCGTCTACCGCGAGGTGCGGCGCTTCTTGCGTATCTGGCCGCAGACGTTGCTGCCTCCGGCGATCACAATGGTCTTGTACTTCGTCATCTTCGGTAACCTGATCGGCCGGCAGATCGGCGACATGGGTGGCTTCACCTACATGCAGTACATCGTGCCGGGGCTGATCATGATGTCGGTGATCACCAACTCGTACGGCAACGTGGTGTCGAGTTTTTTTGGCAGCAAGTTCCAACGCTCGATCGAAGAGCTGATGGTGTCGCCAGTGTCGCCGCACATCATCCTTGTCGGCTATGTGCTGGGCGGCGTGCTGCGTGGCTTGGCGGTGGGGGTGATCGTGACCATCCTGTCGATGTTCTTCACCGACTTGCAGGTGCATCACCTGGGTGTGACGGTGGTCGTGGTGCTGCTGACCGCCACCATCTTTTCGCTGCTGGGCTTCGTCAACGCAGTGTTCGCGCGCAACTTCGATGACATTTCGATCATTCCGACGTTCGTGCTGACGCCGCTGACTTACCTGGGCGGGGTGTTCTACTCGATCAACCTGCTGCCGCCGTTCTGGCAGACCGTGTCGCTGGCCAACCCGGTGCTGCACATGGTCAACTCGTTCCGCTACGGCATTCTAGGGGTGTCGGATATCAGTATTGGTACGGCGATCACCTTCATGCTGGTGGCCACTGCGGTGCTCTATACCCTGTGCGTTCGCCTGCTGGTCAGCGGCCGTGGCATGCGTGCATGAGCAACGCAGCTTGCGCCGGCGCCACTGCCGGCCAATCCACCAGCGCCAGTACAGCAGGGTGGTGAAGTAGGCAGCGACGCCCAGCACCACCCCGCACACCACCGAACCCAGCAGAAACGGTTGCCAGACGGTCGCCAGCTGGTCGGTGATCCATTCGAAGGTGAGGGCGTCGGGCAGGCTGCGTGGCGGAACTTGCATCAGCCAGGCGCCGGTCATGTAAGTGACGAAGAACACCGGCGGCATGGTCAGCGGGTTGGTCAGCCACACCAGGCTGACGGCAATGGGCAGGTTGCCACGCACCGGGATCGCCAGCGCGGCAGCCAGCAACATCTGCATGGGGATGGGTATCAGCGCCGCGAACAGGCCTACCCCCATGGCCCGTGCTACCGAATGGCGGTTCAGGTGCCAGAGGTTCGGGTCGTGCAGCAGCTTGCCGAAAAAGCGTAAGGACTTGTGTTCGCGAATGCTGGTCGGATCCGGCATGTAGCGTTTGAAAAGTCGGCGCGGCATGTAGGCTCCCGGGGCGTTGATCGAGGCAGTATGCCCTTATTCCCGTTCAGCCTCGTTTAGAGTTTGTGACAATTGTTGAGCAAGCTGGGCCGACAATTGCGCTATGCCTCAGAAGGTGATTTCGCTTCTGGAGCTCTATCTCATGCGCACAGGGATGTTGGCGCTCGCGCTCGGGCTTCTGGCCCTGGGTTTTCTCCCCGCTTTGCCATCGGTCGGATGGCTGATGCTGCTGGCTGCCTGTGCGGTTGCCAGCCTGTTTGGCCGGCTGTGGCCGTTGGGGGTTTTCATGCTGGGGCTGTGCTGGGCCTGCTGGTTGGCGCAGCAGGCGCTGGATGACCGCCTGGCCCCCGCGCTGGACGGTCGCACCTTGTGGCTGGAGGGCAGGGTGGTGGGTCTGCCGGCGCGCACGGCGCAAAGCGTACGCTTCGAGCTGCAGGCCGCCCAGTCGCGGCGGGCGCAACTACCAGGGCGCTTGCAGCTGAACTGGTTCGACGGGCCACCGCTGCGGGCGGGTGAGCAATGGCGGCTGGCGGTGACCTTGCAGCGCCCGGCCGGGCTGCTCAACCCGCATGGGCCAGACCGCGAAGCGCAATTGCTGGCGCGGCGCGTTGGCGCCACGGGCACGGTCAAAGCCGGGCAATTGCTGGCGCCGGTTACTGGCGGCTGGCGTGATTCGCTGCGCCAGCGCCTGTTGGCCGTGGACGCCAATGGCCGGCAAGCCGCGCTCGTGGCGCTGGTGCTGGGCGATGGCGCGGGCCTGGCCCGGCAGGACTGGCAGACACTGCAGGCCACCGGCACGGTGCACCTGCTGGTAATTTCCGGGCAGCACATCGGGCTGGTCGCTGGTTTGTTGTATGGCCTGGTCGCCGGGCTGGCCCGTTGGGGCCTGTGGCCTGCGCGGTTGCCTTGGTTGCCCTGGGCCTGTGGCCTGGCAATGGCTGCGGCGCTGGCCTATGGCTGGCTGGCCGGTGGCGGCGTGCCGGTGCAGCGGGCCTGCCTGATGCTGGCGGTGGTGTTGCTCTGGCGGCTGCGTTTTCGCCACCTTGGGGCGTTCTTGCCTTTGCTGCTGGCGTTGGTTGCCGTGTTGCTGGTCGAGCCGTTGGCGGCACTGCTGCCTGGCTTCTGGCTGTCGTTTACCGCCGTGGCCACGCTTATCTATTGCTTCAGTGCCCGCCTGGGCGGCTGGCGACCCTGGCAGGCCTGGACGCGTGCGCAGTGGGTGATCGCCATCGGTTTATTGCCGGTGCTGCTGGCTACAGGCCTGCCAGTCAGCCTGAGTGCGCCGCTGGCCAACCTGGTGGCAGTGCCGTGGATCAGCCTGGCAGTGTTGCCGTTGGCGCTGTCGGGTACGCTGCTGCTGCCGCTGGGCGGGGCAGGTGAGGCGTTGTTGTGGCTGGCGGGTGGGCTGCTGGACCTGTTGTTCCGAGGTTTGGACCTGGTGGCGCAACAGCGCGCGGCGTGGCTGCCGCCGGCCCCGCCACTGTGGGCCTGGCTGCTGGTGTGCCTTGGGGCGTTGCTGGTGCTGCTACCCCGCGGCGTGCCGCTGCGCGGTTTGGGCGGGGTGATGCTGCTGGCGCTGTGGGTGCCCCGGGAGCCAGTGCCGCTGGGGCAGGTCGAGGTGTTGCAGCTGGACGTTGGTCAAGGGTTGGCGGTGCTCTTGCGTACCCGCCATCACAACCTGCTGTACGACGCCGGGCCGGCCAGGGGGGATAGTGACCTGGGTGAGCGGGTGGTGCTGCCGACCTTGCGCAAGTTGGGGGTGGGCAGCCTGGACATGATGTTGATCAGCCATGCGCATGCCGATCATGCGGGCGGTGCAGCGGCCGTCGAGCGGGGCTTGCCGGTCAGGCGGATGATCGGGGGCGAAGCGCTGGAGCATGTTCAGTTGCAGCCGTGCAGCAGCGGCGAGCAGTGGGAGTGGGATGGTGTGCGGTTTTCGCTGTGGCGCTGGGCTGACGGGCAGAGCAGCAATGACCGCTCCTGTGTGCTGCTGGTCGAGGCGCAGGGTGAGCGATTGCTGTTGGCGGGTGATATCGAGGCCGCTGCGGAGCGGGCCTGGCTTGCGCAGGCTGACATGCCCCGAATCGACTGGCTCCAGGCGCCCCATCATGGCAGCCGGAGTTCGTCCACCGAGGCTTTCATCCGTGCGACGGCGCCGCAGGGGGTGTTGATTTCCCGGGGGCGCAATAACAGCTTTGGGCATCCGCATGCGCAGGTGGTGGAGCGGTATCGGCGGCATGGGGTGGTGATGCATGACACGGCGGTGGAGGGGGCATTGCGGCTGGTTTTGGGGGGGCACGGGGCGGTTGAGGGTATGCGCGGGCAGCGGCGGTTTTGGCGGGTTCGTGCGGCGCTTGATCTCGGAGGCGCTGAAAATGTCGCGGCAAACACCTCCCGGCCCCCACCAATTCCCTGACCTCTGGCAGATGAGCCCTCGGCGCGCCTATGGTAGAGTGGCGGCCTTTTTCCGAAGGGGCGTTTACTGTGTGGGAATTGGTCAAGTCCGGTGGTTGGATGATGCTGCCGATCATTCTGAGTTCCATCGCTGCCATGGCTATCGTCGGCGAGCGCCTGTGGACCCTGCGCGCCAGTCGCGTCACCCCGCCGCACTTGCTGGGCCAGGTGTGGATCTGGATCAAGGACAAGCAACTGACCAGTGACAAGCTCAAGGCCCTGCGTGCCGACTCGCCACTGGGTGAAATCCTCGCGGCAGGCCTGGCCAACTCCCGCCATGGCCGCGAAATCATGAAAGAGTGCATCGAGGAGGCCGCCTCGCGTGTCATCCACGAGCTGGAACGCTACATCAGCACCCTCGGCACCATCGCCGCCATGGCCCCGCTGCTGGGCCTGCTGGGTACCGTGCTGGGCATGATCGACATCTTCAGCGCCTTCATGGGCTCGCAGATGACCGCCAATGCCGCAGTGCTGGCCGGTGGTATTTCCAAAGCGCTGGTGACCACTGCTGCCGGCCTGATGGTCGGCATTCCGGCGGTGTTCTTCCACCGCTTCCTGCTGCGCCGCATTGATGAGCTGGTGGTGGGCATGGAGCAGGAGGCGATCAAGCTGGTGGAGGTGATCCAGGGCGACCGTGAAGTGGAAGTGGCCGGAGGCAAGGCGTGAAGTTTCGGCGCAATCGCCAGCGGGAGAACGTCGACATCAACCTCGCGTCGCTGATCGACGTGGTGTTCGTCCTGCTGCTGTTCTTCGTGGTCACCACCACCTTCACCCGCGAGACCCAGCTGCGCGTCGAGCTGCCCGAGGCCGCCAGCGCCGAGCCGGCGCCGGCCGAGCAGGGCAAGCTGGTGGAAATCACCATCAGCGCCGAAGGCGTGTACTCGGTGAACAACCACCTGCTGCCCAAGAGCGACCTGGCCACCCTGAGCGAGGCGATCGAGCGTGAGTCGGGCGGCGACAACAAGCTGCCGCTGGCTATCAGTGCCGACGGCAAGACCCCGCACCAGGCGGTGGTCACTGCAATGGATGCCGCCGGCAAGCTCGGCTTCAGCCAGTTGCGCATGACCACCGTCGAGGCGGCCCAGGGCACGCCCTGATGGCCTTCGCCGACCGCCTGCTCGCTGCCTGGTACGCCGGGCATCCGGCGCTGGCGCTGCTGCGCCCGCTGGAGGCGCTGTACCGCCGTGTGGTCACGGGCAAGCGGGCGCGTTTTCTCAGTGGTGAAAGCGCCAGCTACCGGGCGCCGGTGCCGGTCATCGTGGTGGGCAACATTACCGTGGGCGGTACCGGCAAGACGCCGATGATCCTGTGGCTCATCGAGCACTGCCGCCAGCAGGGCCTGAAGGTCGGCGTGGTCAGCCGTGGCTATGGTGCCAAGCCACCACAGCTGCCTTGGCGGGTGCGGGCTGACCAGCTGGCTGCCCAGGCGGGTGACGAGCCGCTGTTGATCGTGCAGCGCACCGGCGTGCCGCTGATGATCGACCCCGACCGCTCGCGCGCGGTGCAGGCACTGCTGGCCAGCGAACCCCTCGACCTGATCCTGTGTGATGACGGCATGCAGCACTACCGCCTGGCTCGCGACCTGGAGCTGGTGCTGATCGATGCTGCCCGCGGCCTGGGTAACGGCCACTGCCTGCCCGCCGGCCCCCTGCGTGAGCCTGCCGAACGTTTGCAAGACGCTGACGCGGTACTGTTCAACGGCGCCAGCGCAGACCGCGCCGATGGCTTCGGCTTCTGCCTGCAGCCCAGCGCGCTGGTCAACCTGCGCAGTGGCGAGCGCCGCGCGCTCGATTATTTCCCCGCCGGCCAGCGTCTGCATGCGGTAGCCGGTATCGGCAACCCGCAACGTTTCTTCAACACCCTGCTGGGGCTAAACTGGCAGCCGCTGCCGCACCCCTTCGCCGACCATGCGCAATTCAGCGCCGAGCGCCTGGCTTTCAGCCCGCCGTTGCCGCTGGTGATGACCGAGAAGGACGCGGTTAAATGCCGGGCCTTCGCTGCTGACGACTGGTGGTACCTGGCCGTCGAGGCCCAGCCCACCGCGGCGTTCAGCGCCTGGTTCGACAGCCAGCTGCGGCGCTTGCTGCGCAAGCCCTGAGCTTTTTTCATTTTCCGGCCATCTGGCCTCAAGGAAGCCTCCAATGGACACCAAACTGCTTGATATCCTGGCCTGCCCGATCACCAAGGGCCCGCTCAAGCTCAGCGCCGACAAGACCGAGCTGATCAGCAAGGGCGCCGGCCTGGCCTACCCGATCCGCGACGGCATCCCGGTGATGCTGGAAAGCGAAGCGCGGACCCTGACCGACGACGAGCGTCTGGACAAATGAGCGTGAATTTCACTGTGGTGATCCCCGCCCGCCTGCGGTCCACGCGCCTGCCGGGCAAACCGCTGCTGCTGATCGCCGGCAAGCCGATGGTCCAGCATGTCTGGGAACAGGCGCGCAAAAGCGGCGCCAGCCGGGTGGTCATCGCCACCGACGACACCAGCATCTTCGAGGCCTGCCAGGCGTTTGGTGCTGAAGTGCTGATGACCCGTGTCGATCACGAGTCGGGCACCGACCGCCTGGCCGAAGTGGCTGCGCAGCTCGGCCTGCCCGCCGACGCCATCGTGGTCAATGTGCAGGGCGACGAGCCGCTGATCCCGCCGGTGATCATCGACCAGGTGGCCGCCAACCTGGCCGCTCACCCAGAGGCTGGCATCGCCACCCTGGCCGAGCCGGTGCATGAGCCGGAAACCGTATTCAACCCCAATGCGGTCAAGGTGGTCAGCGACAAGCATGGCCTGGCCCTGAGTTTCAGCCGCGCGCCGCTGCCGTGGGCCCGCGATGCCTTCGCCAATGACCGCAGCCAGTTGCCGCCGGGCGTACCTTACCGCCGCCACATCGGCATGTACGCGTACCGCGTCGGCTTCCTGCAGGACTTCGTCAGCTGGGGCCCGTGCTGGCTTGAGCAGACCGAAGCGCTGGAGCAACTGCGGGCCCTGTGGCATGGGGTGCGGATTCACGTCGAGGACGCCATCGAGGCGCCTGCCGTGGGCGTGGATACCCCGCAAGACCTGGAGCGCGTGCGGCGCTTGCTGGAGGCCTGATGCGCGTCCTGTTCGTGTGCCTGGGCAACATTTGCCGCTCGCCCACCGCCGAAGGCGTGCTGCGCCAGCAACTGCAGGCCGCCGGGCTTGCCGACCGGGTGCATGTGGCCTCGGCCGGCACCGGTGACTGGCACGTCGGCAAGGGCCCCGACAGCCGTACCTGCAAAGCCGCGCTGGCGCGTGGTTACGACCTGTCGCAGCAGCGTGCGCAGCAGGTCAAGGCGGCACATTTTGCCGAATATGACCTGATCCTGGCCATGGACAAGAGCAACCTCCGCGATCTGCGCGCCCTGCGCCCGCATACCTCCGCAGGTGAGCTTGACCTGTTCCTGCGCCGCTACGGTGCTGCACTGGATGAAGTGCCAGACCCGTATTACGGCGGTGCCGACGGTTTCGAGCAGGTGCTCGACCTGGTTGAAGCGGCCTGCCAGGCGCTGGTGCTGGAAATCAAGGGGCGGCTATGACAGTGCAGTGGCAGGAGCAGGTATCGCTCAAGCCGTACAACACCTTCGGCATCGACGTGAAGGCGCGGTATTTCAGCCAGGCGCACGATGACCAGCAAGTGCGCCAGGCCCTGAGCATGGCGCACCAACGGGGGCTGCCGGTACTGGTGATCGGGGGCGGGAGCAACCTGTTGCTGACCCGTGATATCGATGCGCTGGTGCTGCACATGGCCAGCCGCGGTCGCCGCGTGCTCAGTGATGACGGCGAACGTGTCGTAGTCGAGGCCGAGGCCGGTGAGCCATGGCATCCGTTCGTGCAGTGGACGCTGGCGCAGGGCTACTGCGGGCTGGAGAACCTCAGCCTGATCCCGGGTACGGTAGGGGCTGCGCCGATGCAGAACGTGGGTGCCTATGGGGTGGAGATCAAGGACGTGTTCGCCGGCCTGACCGCGCTGGACCGTGAGACCGGGCAGCTGCATGACTTCGGGCTGGCGGAGTGCGCCTTCGGTTATCGCGACAGCCTGTTCAAGCGCAGCCCGGGCCGCTGGTTGATCCTGCGTGTGCGGTTTGCCTTGAGCCGGACCTTGCGGGCGCACCTGGACTACGGCCCGGTGCGCCAGCGCCTGGCCGAGCAGGGCGTGACCCAGCCGACAGCTCAGGCGGTCAGTGATGCGATCTGCAGCATTCGCCGCGAGAAGCTGCCAGACCCGGCGGAGCTCGGCAATGCCGGAAGCTTTTTCAAGAACCCGGTGGTAGCGGTTGAGCTGGTCGAGCGTATTCGTGGCCAGCATCCGGGGGTGGTGGCTTATCCCCAGGCTGATGGGCAGGTGAAGCTGGCAGCGGGCTGGCTGATCGAGCAGGCGGGCTGGAAGGGCTATCGCGAAGGGGATGCGGGCGTGCATCGCTTGCAGTCTCTGGTGCTGGTCAACTACGGCCGGGCGAGCGGGGCGCAGATGCATGCGCTGGCGCTGGAGATCCAGGCGGATGTGCTGCAGCGGTTTGGGGTTGAGCTGGAGATGGAGCCTAATCTCTACTGATTCCTTGCCTGTACTGGCCTGTTCGCTGTTGCAGGCAAAACCCCCGGCCAAGAAAAAGCCCCGCCAGTTCGCACTGGCGGGGCTTTTTCATTCAGCCTTGGTTATCAACTGTGATGAGGCTTGTGCTCATCGGCGGCTTCCAGGGCTGGCTCCTCGGTAGTTACAGCAGCTTGCTGTGCGGCCTTGGCAGCAGCCTCGGCCTCACGCTTGCGGCGGCGCACTTCACGCGGGTCGTTCGGCGCACGGCCGTTGGACAGCATGACAGTGGCAGGCTCTACCACAGCAGGGGCTTCGACAACTGCAGGCTCGACCACTGCAGGTGCAGGCTCGGCCACCACTTCTGGCTGGGCTTCGACAACCGGGGCAGCTTGCTCGGCAACCGGAGCGATTTCGATCACGGCCGGAGCCTGTTCGATTTCACCGGCTTCGACAGCGGGGGCTTCTGCCGGTGCTTCAACAGCCCCGGCTTCGGCAACAACGGTCGACTCGATCACCGGTGCTGCTTCGGCAGCCGGCTCTGGAGCCACTTCCACCACAGGCTCGGCAGTTGCCTCGACCACGGCGACAGGCTCGCTGACCGGTTGCTCCACAGCTGGGGCAACGGCGGCTTCTTCAGCCTTGGCGACCGCTTCGACCTGCTCGGCTTTTTCAGCCTGCTCAACCGGCTGGGCGGCTTCGCTGTTGTCGGTTTCTGCAGTGGCAGCGACTTCGGCGGTGGCGCGCTCGGCCTGGTGATTGGCCTGGGCCTCGGCGTCGGCGCTGATATTGCTGCTGGCGACAGCAGCAGTGACGGCCAGGCCGGCGGCCAGTTCGGCACCCAGCTCGGTGGCCTGGTGCTGCTGTGGCTGCTCTTCGCTGCCTTCTTCGTCGCCGTCGATCAGCTCGCCATTGGCATTGCGCTGGCGTTCACGACGATTGCTGCGACGACGCTGGCCACGGGAGCGGCGACGCGGGCGCTCGCCATCGGTGCCTTCTTGCTCGTCTTGCAGCAGCTCTTCGTTCGGCAGTTGCTCTTCGGCCAGCTCGGCAGCCTGCTCGGCTGTTCCTTCAGCGGCGCTTGGCTGACGCTCTTCGCGTGGTGGGCGCGGTGCACGTTCTTCACGTGGGGCGCGTTCTTCGCGGGGTGCGCGTTCTTCACGTGGTGCGCGTTCTTCACGTGGTGCACGTTCTTCACGTGGTGCACGTTCTTCACGCGGCGCACGTTCTTCGCGTGGTGCGCGTTCTTCACGCGGTGCACGCTCTTCACGTGGGGCGCGTTCTTCGCGTGGAGCACGCTCTTCACGGGCTACACGCTCTTCGCGTTCGGCTGGTGGGGTGGCGTCCAGCGGTTCACGCAGCTCGCGCACGCGCTCTTCACCGCGGTTGCTGCGGCGATCTTCGCGTGGCTGACGTGGTGCGCGTTCTTCACGCGGTGCACGTTCTTCACGTGGGGCACGTTCTTCACGCGGTGCACGCTCTTCACGTGGTGCGCGTTCTTCCCGTGGCTGACGCTCTTCGCGTGGAGCACGTTCGGCACGTTCTTCGCGCGGCTTGCGCTCTTCGTCGCGGCGGCCGTTGCGGTTGCGGCTTTGCTGGCGGCCGTTACGGCGTTCTTCGTTGCGCGGGCTGCGCTCGGCGGCCGGTTTTTCGGCGGCGGCGACAACCGGTGCGGCGGCGGGCTCGTCCTTGCCGGCGAACAGGCTGACCAGCGACTTCACCAGGCCCTTGAACAGGCTCGGCTCCGGAGCGCTCGGGGCTGGGGCGACGACGGGGGCGGCAGGCTGCGGCTCTTCAGCGGCGGCGGGAACCGGCGCGTTGGCGCGGGTCGGGGCAGTCTTGACCGCAGCTTCCTGGCGTACCAGGGTGCGAGTGGCGGTCGGCACCGGCGCCTCTTCGGTCTCGGCAGCCGCGATCTCGTAGCTGGACTGGTTGTTCAGCACTTCCGGGTTGTCGTCGCGCAGGCGCTGGACTTCGAAGTGCGGGGTTTCCAGGTGATCGTTCGGCAGGATGATGATGCGCGCACGGGTACGCAGTTCGATCTTGGTGATCGAGTTGCGCTTCTCGTTGAGCAGGAACGCGGCCACCGGGATTGGCACCTGGGCGCGTACCTCGGCGGTGCGGTCCTTCAGGGCTTCTTCTTCGATCAGGCGCAGGATGGCCAGCGACAGCGACTCGACGTCACGGATGATGCCGGTGCCGGAGCAGCGCGGGCAGACGATGCCGCTGCTTTCGCCCAGCGATGGACGCAGGCGCTGACGGGACATTTCCAGCAGGCCGAAGCGCGAGATGCGGCCAACCTGCACGCGGGCGCGGTCGGCTTCCAGGCATTCGCGTACGCGCTCTTCAACAGCGCGCTGGTTCTTCGCCGGGGTCATGTCGATGAAGTCGATGACAATCAGGCCGCCGATGTCACGCAGGCGCAGCTGGCGGGCGATTTCTTCGGCCGCTTCCAGGTTGGTCTGCAGGGCGGTTTCTTCGATGTCGCTGCCTTTGGTGGCGCGCGCGGAGTTGATGTCGATGGACACCAGGGCTTCGGTCGGGTCGATCACGATCGAGCCGCCGGACGGCAGTTCGACCACGCGCTGGAAGGCGGTTTCGATCTGGCTTTCGATCTGGAAGCGGTTGAACAGCGGTACGCTGTCTTCGTACAGTTTGACCTTGCTGGCGTACTGCGGCATCACCTGGCGGATGAAGGTGAGGGCTTCTTCCTGGGCATCGATGCTGTCGATCAGCACTTCGCCGATGTCCTGGCGCAGGTAGTCGCGGATGGCGCGGATGATGACGTTGCTTTCCTGATAGATCAGGAACGGCGCGGCGCGGTCCAGGGACGCTTCCTTGATGGCGGTCCACAGCTGCAGCAGGTAGTCGAGGTCCCACTGCATTTCTTCGCTGCTGCGGCCAAGGCCGGCAGTGCGCACGATCAGGCCCATGTCGCCCGGTACGGTCAGGCCGTTCAGGGCTTCGCGCAGCTCGTTGCGCTCTTCGCCTTCGATGCGGCGCGAGATGCCACCGGCACGCGGGTTGTTGGGCATCAGCACCAGGTAGCGGCCGGCCAGGCTGATGAAGGTGGTGAGGGCGGCGCCTTTGTTGCCGCGCTCTTCCTTCTCGACCTGGACGATGACTTCCTGGCCTTCGCTGAGCACTTCCTTGATGTTGACCCGGCCTTCAGGGGCTTTCTTGAAGTATTCGCGGGAGATTTCTTTCAGCGGCAGGAAGCCGTGACGTTCGGAACCGAAGTCGACGAAGGCGGCTTCGAGGCTGGGTTCGATGCGGGTGATCTTGCCTTTGTAGATGTTGGCCTTTTTCTGCTCGCGCGCGCCGGACTCGATGTCCAGGTCGTAGAGACGTTGGCCGTCCACCAGGGCTACACGCAACTCTTCGGGTTGAGTTGCGTTAATCAGCATTCTTTTCATGTTGTACCGTCGGTTTCCGGGCTGCCGGAAACGGCGTTCGGCACACACGACGTCTCATGGTCGGTGCCAAGGTGCGCAAAGGGTGGCGGGGCCACCCCCGTGTCGAGCGACGTTCGGCACCAGCCGGTTGCCCAGCCTGCCGTTGTCGCGACGACGCGTCCTGTTTGCTGCGGTGCCAACAAGGCCCCGGTGGCTTCGAATTGGAATCCGAATCAACCAAGCGGGCCTTGTGCACTCAGTCAGGAGGAGGAATCAACCTTCAGCCGTGGACGCCCGGGGGCATCTGTTCAGGACCTTATCCGCTCGCCGGCCATATCAGTGGGCCGGTGGCCGGACGCGGTGCTACACGGTCCGAGGGCTGTGCATCTCCACCCTGCACGTATCCCTGATAATTCGGGTGCTGCCGCGCGCTGAATCCGCAACGGGTTGCATTTTTCGCCAGCGCTGGTTCGACGCTGACGCCATTCATGTCCAAGGCAGGTATTTCCGAAGCATTCGCCGTGCGTTGCGTGGAAGCGACGGGGCGGGCAGAGGTACAGCGAAAAGAATCGGGTAAGCAGGTGAAACACCGCACTTGTCGTTTTTTTTCGGTCTTCTCTACACAGCGCTGGTGGCGATTCCAGGCAATTCGGTAAACTGGCGAAAACCCCGTAGGACGGCCTCGCGTCCTGGAGAATTGCGATGGTCAGGGACCGGCCAAGAGCCTGATTCCGCTGGCCTGCCGCTTTTGGCGGCGTTCGCGACTATAGCAGCAATGATTAAGTGCTTCAATTCCATAAAAAATTGTTATGATCCCGCCATGACGACCAATACCCCTCCGACTTCCGGCGTTCAGCTGATCGAAGTCGCGCCGGAGCTTGCCGGCCAACGCATCGACAATTTCCTCATCACGGCCCTCAAGGGCGTGCCCAAGACCTTGGTCTACCGCATCCTGCGCAAGGGTGAGGTGCGGGTCAACAAAGGGCGCGTCAAGCCGGAATACAAGATCCAGGCCGGTGACATCGTGCGCGTACCGCCGGTCCGCCTGCCCGAGCGTGATGCTCCGGCGCCGGTGGCCCAGGGCCTGCTGCAGCGCCTTGAGGCGGCCATTGTCTACGAAGACAAGGCCCTGATCGTGATGAACAAACCGGCCGGCATTGCCGTGCACGGCGGCAGCGGCCTGAGCTTTGGCGTCATCGAGGCGCTGCGTCAGCTGCGCCCGGACGCCAAGGAGCTGGAGCTGGTGCACCGCCTGGACCGCGACACCTCCGGCCTGCTGATGATTGCCAAGAAACGCAGCATGCTGCGCCACCTGCATGCCGCGTTGCGCGGCGATGGTGTCGACAAACGCTACATGGCGCTGGTGCGCGGCCACTGGCCAACCGCAAAAAAACAGGTCAACGCGCCGTTGCTCAAAAGCAACCTGCGCTCTGGCGAGCGCATGGTCGAAGTCAACGACGAGGGCAAGGAGGCACTGACCCTGTTCCGCGTGCTGCGCCGCTTTGGCGATTTCGCCACCATTGTCGAGGCGCGTCCCATTACCGGTCGCACCCATCAGATTCGTGTGCACACCCTGCATGCCGGGCACATGATTGCCGGCGACAGCAAGTATGGCGACGAAGACTTCAGTCGCGAGATCCGTGACCTGGGCGGCAAGCGCCTGTTCCTGCATGCGTATGCGTTGACCGTGCCTTTGCCGGACGGTGGTGAGCTGAAGCTCGAGGCACCGGTGGACGAAGTCTGGGCGAAAACCATCGAGCGGTTGAGTGCGCCCTGATCCATGAAAAAAGCCTATGAACTACTGATCTTCGACTGGGATGGCACGCTGGCCGATTCCATTGGGCGTATCGTCGAGGCCATGAATGCCGCCGCCGAGCGTGCCGGTGAGGCGCAAAGCAGCGATGATGCAGTCAAGGGCATTATCGGCCTGGCGCTTGGCGAGGCCATCCATACCCTGTATCCGCACCTGGAGCCGGCGCAGGTCGAGCGCTTTCGTCAGCACTATGCCGATATCTACATGGCGCTGGATCAGCAGCCATCGCCGCTGTTCGAGGGCGTCATCGAATCGCTGGATGCGTTCCGCGCCGAGGGCTACCGCCTGGCGGTAGCGACCGGCAAGGCCCGGCGCGGGCTGGACCGGGTGCTCAAGGCCAATGGCCTGGACCAGTTCTTCGACATTACCCGCGCCGCCGACGAAACCCGTGGCAAGCCGCATCCGTTGATGCTCGAGGAAATCCTCGGCCATTGTGGTGTCGAACCGGGGCGGGCGCTGATGGTCGGCGATTCGGCCTTCGACTTGCTGATGGCCAGCAATGCTGGCATGCATTCGGTGGCTGTGGGCTACGGTGCCATGTCGCTGCAGGCGCTGGCCGAATTTGCTCCGCAGGTGTGCATCGATCATTTTTCCCAGCTGCGCGAGTGGCTGGCGGGTTCCCTGATTCCACTTCCAAGGTAGGTAAGCATGGCAGACGAATGGAAAGCCCCCGAGGCCGAGGCCGAGCCCGAGGGGCGCGAAGAGCGCAAAAGCTGGAGGCTGCTGGAAAAGACCTTGCTGGCCAGCGTGCAGGAGCAGCGCCGGGCGCGGCGCTGGGGCATCTTTTTCAAGCTGCTGACCTTCGTGTATCTGTTCGGCCTGCTGGCGTTGTTTTCGCCGCTGATGGACATGGACAAGGCGGCGTCGCGCAGTGCCAGCCACACCGCGCTGGTCGAGGTGCGCGGGGTGATTGCCGATCAGGAGTCTGCCAGTGCCGACAACATCGTCAAAAGCCTGCGCGAAGCGTTCAAGGACGGCAAGACCAAGGGTGTGGTGATGCGCATCAACAGCCCGGGCGGCAGCCCGGTGCAGGCGGGTTACGTGTATGACGAGATTCGCCGCCTGCGTGCCGAGTACCCGGCCGTCAAGCTGTATGCGGTGATTACCGACCTTGGCGCTTCCGGTGCCTATTACATCGCCAGTGCGGCAGACGAAATCTACGCCGACAAGGCCAGCCTGGTGGGCTCCATTGGCGTCACGGCGGCCGGTTATGGCTTTGTCGGCGCAATGGAGAAGCTGGGTGTCGAGCGGCGCTTGTACACGTCGGGCGAGCACAAGGCCTTCCTTGATCCGTTCTCGCCGCAAAAGCCCGAGGAAACCCGGTTCTGGCAGGGCGTGCTCGATACCACGCACAACCAGTTCATTGCCATGGTCAAGCAGGGGCGCGGTGACCGGCTGAAGGACAAGGAGCATCCGGAGCTGTTCAGTGGCCTGGTCTGGTCGGGTGAGCAGGCCAAGGCGCTGGGGCTGGTGGATGGGTTGGGCAGTGCCAGCTATGTGGCGCGTGAGATCGTTGGCGAGAAGGAGTTGGTGGACTTCACTGTGCAGGAATCGCCGTTTGATCGGTTTTCCAAGCGCGTGGGGGCCGGCGTGGCTGAGCACCTGGCGATGTGGA
>NZ_JABMCN010000005.1:31755-49021 GCF_013179515.1 Pseudomonas sp. CM27 | reverse complement strand
TCGCCTGATCGCCTACGTCGAGTGTGCTCATAACCAGCTGTTGACCTTGTCGTAGTGCAGCGACAGTTCGACGAACCCGGCGTAGTCCACGGCCTTGGCCAGGTCATTGCCGACCGCACGGGCCTGGATATCCTCATCCAGGGCGAACAGGCGTTGGGCCAGGCCGGCAGCTTGCAGCTGGCGGTACGGTTCGCTGCCGTTGCGCAGGGCATAAACGGCGTCGCCGCACAGCAGCACGGCGTCATCGCCACCGAGCAGCCGCAGGCAGCTGGCCAGGCGCTCGTCGCCGAACGGGGAGTGGGCAATTACATGCAGGGTTGTCATCAGAGCGTTACCACCTGGTCGAAGCGGGCAATCAGCGCGGCCAGCGCTGCGTCATCGAGTACCTGCACCGGCAGTGCCAGGGTGTCGGTTGCCAGGCCACGGCGGGCGAGGCTGTGGCTGCAGGCGTACAGGTCCTCGACCCCGAACATCGGCAGCGCCTGCAGGTTGGCGGCCAGGTTCTTCTGTTGTACGGCGGTGGGGCGCTGGTCCGTCGCAAGCTGGAACACGCCATCGTCGAGGAACAGCATGCCCAGCGGCAGGTCGAACGCGCCGCCGGCCAGGGCGATGTCCAGTGCCTCGCGCGCCGATGGGCCATTCCACGGCGCCTGGCGGCTGATGATCAGCAAGGATTTGGCCATATCAGTCACCTCCAAAGCAGACAAGCCGATCGGCAAGCTGAGCGGCCTCATGCAACTGGCCAAGCCCGGACAGTTCCCAAGGCTTGGGCAGGTTCACGGCCGGGCGCTGGTAGCGGTTGGCCTCGGCCTCGTCGAGCACGCCACGGCGCAGGGCGGCGGCGATGCACACCACGGCGTCCAGCTGATGGGTCTCGATAAAGCCACGCCACTGGGCTGCCACGTCCACTTCGTCCTGGGGCGCGACCACGTTGGCCGAGGCACTGTGTACCCCGTCCTGATAGAAAAACAGCCGGGCAATCTCATGCCCGCCGGCCAGCACCGCCTCGGCATAGCGCAAAGCGCGCCGCGAGGAGGGCGCATGGGCCGGGGAGAACACCGCGATAGCGAATTTCATGGATAACTCATGCAAAGGAATGCTGCCATGATAAAGCAAAAAAGCCCGCGCCCGCTTGTGCAAGCGGCGCGGGCTTTCAACCTGTCCATATGTCCTGCACGCCCCCTGCAGGAGCGGCCTCGGGTCGCGAAAGGGCTGCACAGCAGCCCCATGGCCTAACCGACAAGCACCAGGCTCAAGCCTGTTCCTTGCTCTCCGGCAGGAACCAGTTCAGCACCAGGGCACAGATACCCCCGGTAGCCACACCCGATTCAAGCACATTGCGAATCGCCGATGGCATATGCGCCAGGAACTCCGGCACCTGCGCGACACCCAGGCCCAGCGCCAGCGACACCGCAATGATCAGCAGCGCACGGCGATCCAGCCGGGTGCTGGCCAGAATATTGATGCCCGAAGCCGCAACTGCACCGAACATCACCATCGCCGCACCCCCCAGCACCGGCTCCGGCACTGCCTGGATCACCCCGGCAACGCTAGGGAAAAGCCCCAGTACCACCAGCATCACGGCAATCCAAATGCCGATATGGCGGCTGGCGATGCCGGTCAGTTGAATCACGCCGTTGTTCTGCGCAAAGACCGAGCTCGGGAAGGTGTTGAACAACCCCGCCAGCAGCGAGTTGGCGCCGTTGACCAGCACCCCACCCTTGATGCGTTGCATCCATACCGGCCCTTCGACTGGCTGGCGCGACACCTTGCTGGTTGCGGTCACGTCACCAATGGCTTCCAGCGAAGTCACCAGGTAGATCACCAGCATCGGAATGAACAGCGCCCACGAAAAGCCCAGGCCGAAGTGCAGCGGGGTGGGCACCTGGAACAGCGCGGCCTGGTGCATGCCTGTGAAGTCCAGGCGGCCCATGTAGCCGGCCAGCGCGTAACCGACGGCGAGGGCGATGACGATGGCGCAGCTGCGCATCCACACCACCGGGATACGGTTGAGGATGACGATAATTGCAAGCACCACACCCGACAGCAGCAGGTTCTCGCCATTGGCGAAGGTGCCATTGGCCATGGCGCCGAAGCCACCGCCCATGCTGATCAGGCCGACCTTGATCAAGGTCAGGCCGATCATCAACACCACGATACCGGTCACCAGCGGGGTAATCAGACGTTTGACGAAAGGCAGGATGCGCGACACGCCCATTTCCACAAACGAACCGGCAATCACCACGCCAAAGATGGCCGCCATCACGCCTTCTACCGGCGTGCCTTGCTTGACCATCAGCGCACCGCCAGCAATCAGCGGGCCGACGAAGTTGAAGCTGGTGCCCTGCACGATTAGCAAACCGGCGCCGAAGGGCCCGAAGCGCTTGCACTGAACAAAGGTGGCAATACCCGAGATCACCAGCGACATGGAGACGATCAGGTTGGTATCCCGCGCCGAAACGCCCAGCGCCTGGCAGATCAGCAAGCCAGGCGTGACGATAGGCACGATGATCGCCAGCAGGTGCTGCAGGGCAGCAAGCAGGCCGATCAACAGCCGTGGCTTGTCCTCCAGACCAAGCACCAGTTCGTTGGCAGGCGCCGCTGCGCCTGGGCTGTGTTCATGTGAGCTCATTGCTGGAAGCTGCCCCGGATGAAAAAAGGAGCGCATTCTACGGGGTGATGAGGGATTGCGGTAGAGAAAAGCACGATAGCGGCATGATCGGCGACTATTTACCTGATTATTTGACTTTTTAGTCAGTTATTTGATGCTGGTTTGTCAGGGGGAATAGAGTCAGAGCCTGCGCCGCCGACCTCTGTGGGGGCGGGTTCACCCGCGAAGAATCCACACGCAGTTCATGCCACCGGCCCCGCCGGTGTTCGCCAGCCAGCTCGGTCCCTCACCCAATCCTCTTTCTGAAACCCACAAAAAAGCCCGCCGAAGCGGGCTTTCTCAAACAACGTCAATCAGTCATCACGACCCATGATGCCAAACAGCTGTAGCAGGCTGACAAACAGGTTGTAGATCGACACATACAGGCTGATGGTCGCCATGATGTAGTTACGCTCGCCACCATGAATGATCGCGCTGGTCTGGAACAGGATGCAGACCGACGAGAACAGCACGAAGCCAGCGCTGATCGCCAGTTGCAGGCCGCTGATCTGGAAGAAGAAGCTGGCTACTACCGCACCCAGCAGAACAAAGAAGCCTGCAGTGATGAAGCCACTGAGGAAGCTCATGTCCTTGCGGCTGATCAGCACGTAGGCCGACAGGCCACCGAACACCAGCGCAGTCATGGCAAACGCCGAGCTGACCACTTCAGCGCCACCGGCCATGCCAAGGTAACGGTTGAGGATCGGGCCGAGGATGAAGCCCATGAAGCCGGTGAGGGCAAAGGTGGACACCAGGCCCCATGCCGAATCACGCAGCTTGTTGGTAAGGAAGAACAGCCCGTAGAAGCCGATCAGTACCACGAACACATTCGGGTAGCCGACGCGCATCTGCTGGGCCACGAAGGCCATGACACCGCTGAAGGCGAGGGTAAGCGCCAGCAGGCTGTACGTGTTGCGCAGGACCTTGCTGATCTCCTGCTGCTCGACCTGCTGGCCGTGGTGTACGGCGTAATCCTGTTCGCGCATGGCGACACTCCTTGGTAAAACCTGTGGTTTCGAACGTTCAGATGCTAGGAGTCTATCAGAGCTCCTGCAACCCGCGACACAGAGAGTTTGACAGCGTGTTTCATTACGGTATTATGGCGACCGCAAAACGAGCTGGAAGCGTGGCCGAGTGGTTTAAGGCAACGGTCTTGAAAACCGTCGATGGGCAACTATCCTAGAGTTCGAATCTCTACGCTTCCGCCATACAAGTGCCTGATTTCATTGATGTTCATCCCCGTTGAATCCTCAAAAGGGAACGTTTGGGAACACTTTGGGAATCGAAGGCAAAAAAAGGGGCCTTTATGGCCCCTTTTTTTATGTTCTCAACTCAACCTGAGTGTCTGGTTTAGCAACCCCACCACATCTGGTCCGTCCTGGCTGATCCACTTCGCGTAGTGCCTGAAAATCATGGCTGTCGAGGTGTGCCCCAACTGATCCGCAATCCACTCTGGTGTGGCCAGGCCACTGCTCAGCATCTGGCTGGCGAAGGTATGTCGGCCGGTGTTCGATCCGTGCTGGCGAACGCCGACACCTACCAGATGGTGGATCCACCAGCCGTGCCGAAGTACGTCCGAGGACGGGTACGGCTCGCCCGTGGCCGTGTTGTGAGAGACAAATTGTACACGCTGCTCGCGAATCGTCCGGTTATCGCGCTCGACGACCTTGATGAGGTCTGCCGGCAGTTGCCTAGGGTACCGTGCCTGCGCTTGCAGCGCGCGGAGTGCTGGTGCGAGCAGCTTGACTCTGCGAGTCGACCGCCGTGTCTTCTTCACCTTACATTGCTTGGCAAGGTGAACCCGACAAGCCCGGTAAGCCTCTTCGGGGTGTACTGGCTGGATGCCGCCGCATTCGGACTGGCGATGTGCGCATCGCCTATCGTATCCAGGGTACTGAAATCGTGGTTGTCCTGTGCGCTGGGGCCCGACGCGACGACGAAGTCTATGAGACTGCTGTACTGCGAGTCTGATTCCAAACCCCGCTGATGCGGGGCGAGGTTATACGTGAGCAGGCTTTTGCTCTGGCACCAGTCGCACCTCCACGCGCTGGCCTAGTGCGCGGGCGGCGCTGGCCAGGGTCGCCAGCGTCATGCCCGGATCGTCTTGGTCGAGTGCGCGATCCACTGCGGTACGACTGGTGTGCATGCGTGCAGCCAGTGCTTTCTTAGTCACCTTCTGACTTTTCATGGCTTCAGCGATTTGCCAAGAGATGACCCGCTTGAGTGGAACCAGTTCGATGCCAACGGCAACCCATTCCCTGCAGACCTGTACAGCAAGCTGAGCCAGGCCAGCACCCACTGATGTCCGCCCGGAGCCCTCAGCCGGGAAGTGAACCTGGCCTTGAAGAAAACACCATAACGATCAAACAGAGCAAGACAAATGCTGCGACGTCGGCTTAGCCGAACATTCGCAATGCTACCTGACGAAGATGGTCTGAGCATTCTGGGTCATGTGATCAAAGAGCCTTTGACGTAGCGCACCGTCTTTTCCAAAGTGCGCGCCATGTCGGGATGCGTAAGCTGATACTTCCGCTCCAGGCACTCGGTACCACTCATGTCGAAGCGCTGCGTCTGGATGAAGTTCAATGACTCTGCGCTGATCGAGAATCGGGTTGCCAGTCCGGGAATCTTCAATAGCCACCTCAGCAACCTTATTGATACATGGTGGCGGGGCGGCTTCACCTCCAGCGTTTGTGCCATCTGCGTAAG
Organism: Pseudomonas sp. CM27; assembly: GCF_013179515.1. Classification (GTDB taxonomy): domain Bacteria; phylum Pseudomonadota; class Gammaproteobacteria; order Pseudomonadales; family Pseudomonadaceae; genus Aquipseudomonas. The sequence continues at coordinate 43,662 of NZ_JABMCN010000005.1, read as the reverse complement.
CATCCCCTGTAAGTTCGGTGTGTGCTTATACAGCGCCAGAACCTGCCGGTTGGCCATAGCGGGGTCGAACGCCACGCGGGTTATCAGCGTCACCAGATAATCGACACTGACTAACGGCAACCAATGGCTGGCGGAACCGGGTATGGCCTTGAACCGGCCTTGCGCCAGGTTTCGGATCAGTTCGGCCATAGGTTGCCCTTCCACGATGTGCCCGCTCTCGCTGTGTCCACATACCGTCGCGGGGTGAACGATGGTGTAATCCGCGCCGGCTTCGTGCATGTAACGAATGACTTCAAAATGGGACTCGAGCTTGCTGCCTTCGTAGCCGCCAACACGGCCGTAGACTGCGGGCCAGTGGGTGTTTTCAGGGTGCTGGTGATCAACCCCGATACTGGCAAGGTGGCTAAGGTTCTGCAGCATGAAGCCACCCACCATCACCAGTCGGATACGCTGGTTCGCTGCCAGCCTCGCTACGTTCAGTGCCCCTTGCACATTCACTGTGCGGGCGCGCTCCATTGTCAGCCCCCAGCAGAACTGCGCGGCGAGGTGGAAAATTACCGACGCCGAAGCCACGTAATGCCTGTCGACCTCGCTGAGTCCAAGCCCTTCCTTGCTTATATCGCCCTCAACCGCATGGATATGCGCAGGATTACCGCCCAATCGGCCTACCTGCTCTTTGAGGCGCTCGATGTTTTCGGGGCTGCGCATAAGCACCCAGGTCTTGTGCCCTGTTGCAGTCAGGCGGGCCACTAAATGTTGACCCACAAACCCACTGCCGCCGGTAACGAAGCATTCCACGCTCATGCCTGATTCCTTGTCTGGATAATGGGCGCAGGCTAAGGTGTAGAGCCCGCTCTACAGTCAAGGAGTTTTTGTTGTGAACATTGGAGAGTTGGAGCGGCGCAGTGGCGTCGGCCGCCATGCATTGCGTTATTACGAACGGCTCGGGCTTATCGCGGCCAATCGACAGGCCAATAACTACCGTCGCTACAGCGAGCAGGCCGTGATTGATCTGGCCTTCATTCAAAGTGCCCAGGGCGTGGGTTTTTCACTCGCCGAGATTGGGGAGATACTCGCGGCCAAGCGGGGCAATACGATCAACTGCGCCCAAGGCGCGGCGCTGGTCGCCAGCAAAATGGCCGACATTCAGGCGCGGATCACTGGCTTGCAAGCTACGTATTTTTTTCTGGACGCGGAGCGTGCAAAACTTGAAGCCAGTGCCATTGCCCACGGGCACACTATTGCCTAACCGACGATAATGATCAGTGAGTAGCGCTTGGCTCTATGGCGTTGCGCCGCAGGCGTATGGCCAGCTGGGCGGTGAGCTTGAAGAGCATGGCGCTGAAGATCAGTGCGAAGCCCAGCGGATACCAGGAACCCATGGGCAGGCGTTTGTAGAATGACAGCATGAATACGCCAGCAATCACCCAAGTGCCGGTGACATGCAGCCATTTCCACGCGCGAGCGCCCAGCAGTTTCACTGCGGCGGGGAAGGAGGTAATGGTCATCAGGATGATGAACAGATAGCCGATCGACCCAGGAATATTCGCTGTGGCCGTACGGCCATGCCAGAAGGTGTCGGGGAAGAACTTCACATACAACAGGATCAGGACCGCATGCACAGCGTGGGAAAAGGCAAAAGCCAGCCCAAGAAAGCGCCGGTTGCGCAGCAGGCTGCGCGTGAAGGCAGTCGGTACCAGGGCTGCAAGGGAGGAGGCGAGGAAGGTCAGCAGGAACAGGGCGAAGGATGTACGTGCGGTGGTCCGGATCGCGCTGCGCAGGGCTTCTACCCATTGAGGCTGGTACCACAGCGCCAGCGAAGTGACGATCAGCACCAAAAGGGACAACAGTGAGAACAGTCGCCAACCCTGGAGGCTGGCAGTTTCGGCGTGGCGGTTCATGGCGGGCTCCGAGGTATCAACGCTGCGTGCGGGATGTCGCAGCGTTTCGCGGTGCCATGGTGTCAACGGCGTTTATCCCGGGTATGTCCAGAAAAGCGCGCTGTGTATCACTTTGTAGGTGATTGGAGGCGATATCGGCTGTAAACCTGATCGCCCCCTGGGCCTCGACAATCTTGCAGGCCGGCGGCCTGGATCACTTGATCAACGGCACACCGCTGAGCTTCTGCAGTTCATCAAAGTCGATGTCAGCACAAATCTCGACCACTTTCAGCCCTTCAGGCGTCACTTCAAGCACGGCCAGGTCGGTGTAGATACGGCTGACGCAAGCGATGCCGGTCAGCGGGTAGGTGCACTCGGGCACCAGCTTGCTTTCGCCGGTCTTGGTCAGATGGTCCATCATCACGAACACCTGACGGGCGCCGGTAGCCAGGTCCATCGCGCCGCCTACGGCAGGGATCGAACCTTCGGCGCCGGTGTGCCAGTTGGCCAGGTCGCCCTTGACCGACACCTGGAAGGCGCCCAGCACAGCGATGTCCAGGTGGCCGCCACGCATCATCGAGAACGAGTCGGCGTGGTGGAAGTAGGCACCGCCGGTCAGCAGGGTCACGTGCTGCTTGCCGGCGTTGATCAGGTCATCGTCTTCCTCGCCCGGCGCCGGGCTCGGGCCCATGCCCAGCAGGCCGTTCTCGCTGTGCAGGAACACTTCCTTGTCGCCCAGGTAGTTGGCCACCAGGGTCGGTGCGCCGATGCCCAGGTTTACGTAGGCGCCTTCCTGGATGTCTGCGGCCACGCGTTGGGCCATCTCGGTGCGGGACAGTTTTTTGGTGATGGTCATGGCAGGCCTCAGACAGCTTTGGCAATCGAAGAAGCGGCAGCGCCGGACACGGCGACCACGCGCTGGACGAAGATACCCGGGGTGATGATGTGCTCCGGGTCCAGTTCGCCGAGTTCGACGACCTGGTCAACCTGGGCGATGGCGGTCTTGGCGGCCATGGCCATGATCGGGCCGAAGTTGCGGGCGGCCTTGCGGTAGGTCAGGTTGCCCCAACGGTCGCCCTTGTGCGCCTTGATCAGCGCAAAGTCGGCGTGCAGCGGCATTTCCAGCACGTACTGGCGGCCGTCGATCTCACGGGTTTCCTTGCCTTCGGCCAGCAGGGTGCCGTAGCCGGTCGGCGAGAAGAACGCACCAATGCCCGAGCCCGCTGCGCGGATACGCTCGGCCAGGTTGCCTTGCGGCACCACTTCCAGCTCGATCTTGCCGGCCCGGTACAGTTCGTCGAACACGTAGGAATCGGACTGACGCGGGAACGAGCAGATCACCTTGCGCACGCTGCCTGCCATGAGCAAGGCGGCCAGGCCGATCTCGCCGTTGCCGGCGTTGTTGCTGATGATGGTCAGGTCGCGGGCACCGGTTGCGATCAGGCCGTCGATCAGTTCGGACGGCATGCCGGCAGTGCCAAAGCCACCGACCATGATGGTCGAACCGTCGGTGATCCCTTCCACCGCGCTGGCGATGGACTCAAACGTTTTATTGATCAAGGCGAGCTCCTGGTTGTTCCTGGAGTTGAGTTGTAGGGCTGGCCGGCGCGCGGTGAAGCGATGGGGCCAGTCAGCAGCTGGAATTGGTTGCTGACTTTCGCTATAGCGTGCCGCAAGATAGGGCAACAGTAGAGAGGGTTTGGCGGAATTTGTGCGATTATCGAACTGTTGTGCGATATGCGGGCAGTTTTGGTCGCTATTTGTCGCAATTCAGCCGCAGGCCATTTAAAGCCCGTGCACACCTACAAAGTCTCCTGGCGTCAAGGCAATGCGTCATGCACTTCGGGTTCAGGCATCATGTGTCCAGCCAGTTGCCAGAAGCTGAACCCCCCAATGCCAGACTCCAGCAAACCCAACCGCGCCATCTACGACCTGGACATGCTCCGCACCGTGGTCATGGTGGCCGACTGCTGCAGCTTTACCACCGCCGCTGCCCGCCTGCATTCCACCCAGTCAACGGTCAGCCAGAAGGTGCGGCGGCTGGAGGAAATGGTCGGCCACCAGTTGCTCGACCGCAGCAACCGCGAGGTGCACCCCACCGATGCCGGAGAAACCTTGCTGGGCTTCGCACGCCACCTGCTGGCGGTCAGCAGCCAGCTGACCGAAGCGATGTCGGGCGGGGTGACCGTGACCGCGCGCATCGGCCTGCCGGACGATTTTGTCGCTGGCAAGACCATGCAGGCGCTGGCGGCATTCAACCGGCGCAATCCGACAGTGAAACTGGAAATTACCGGTGGTCTGAGCCGCGACCTGATGAGCAGCTATGACCGTGGCGAGCTCGACCTGGTGCTGATCAAGCAGCGTCGGCATAGCCGGGAGGCCAATGCCTGCCAGCCAGAGCGCATCGAGTGGATCGACAGTGCGCAATACCCGTGTTTTGCCCAGGACCCTATCCCGCTGGTGACCTTTCCGGCGCGTGGCCTGTACCGCGATGACATGATCGGGGCGGTTGAGGCCATGGGGCGCAGTTGGCGTATCGCGTTTACCAGTTCCAGCCTGGCGGGGATTCAGGAAGCGGTCGCCAATGGGTTGGGGGTGAGCCTGCTGCCGTCCCGCGTTGTCACGCCCAGGCATCAGGTGCTGGGGGCGCAGGAGGGGTTCAAGCCGATCACAGTGTTTGAGGCGGCGATTTTTCATCGGCCCACGGCAGACCCGATGGTTATCGAGCTTGCTGAGATTCTGATCGGTATCTTGCGCGCCGAGGCCGAGTGAGCCACGGCCGATAGGGGGCTTGGGCAATGCCTCCGGCACCGAGGTTCGCCGTATTACTTTCCGGCGGAGACAAAGCCTTCTCGTCGCAGCAGCTCCATGTGGGTTGGCTTGATCGTGACTTGATGAAACTCGTCGGCCGAAAACCAGCGACACTCGACGATTTCATGCGAGGGCTGGGGCTGCATCGGCGCCGGGACGGTCATGCGATAGACCCAGTGTTCTTCGTACTGGAGCACGCCATGTCCGAGAAACTGGGCATCAGTGAGGTGCAAGCAGGTTTCTTCAAACAGCTCACGGTGTGCCGCTTCGAGCTGTGTTTCGCCGGGGTCGATCTTGCCGCCAGGCAGAGACCACACTGAAGCCTCCTGGCGCACCAGCAGAATCTTGTCGGCCTGCAGGCAGATGATAGTGGCGTGCAGCTCTTTCGATGGGTTCATGGTGGCTCCTCCTGTATCAACGGAAGGCCCTGCCGGGACGCCAAAGTTCAGGTGAGGCGGTGAATGGCCTTCGCGGTACAAGGTCGCACCCGGACCCGACCGCGTTGGCCGATTGTTTGCGCTAGCGCCGCAGCTCTGCTGCAAACTGCGCAGCCTGCAACTGCAACTGCGCGGGCCCGCCCCAGAATGCGCCGTGCCGCACGATCACTCGCTCATGAAGGGCTGCCGCCACCGCCGCCGCGGCATTCGGAGCCTTGAACAGGACAAAGCTGGCTTCGTTGCCGACCTTCAAGCCGTAATCCTGCTTGCCCATCACCGCGGCACTGGCCTCGGTCGCCATGTGCAGCGCAACCCGCAGTTCTTCGTCGGTGTTAAAGCCCGAGCGATAGCTGACCAGCATCGCACGCTGCAGCATGTCGCCGTTGCCGTAAGGCCACCAGGCATCCTGGATGTTGTCGTTGCCGGTGAATACGCGCACGCCGCCAGCACGCAAACGCAGCACAGGCGGGAAGGCGTGGTCGCCAGGGGCGTTGGTCATGATCGAGATGCCCGCGCCGGCCAGTAGTTCGGCGGTGCGGTCGAGCACTGAATCCGCTACATCGCCCAGGCCATAGGCGTGGCTGACCGCAACCAGGCCCTGCATGCCCAGTGCCTGGGTGCGTGCGGCAATGCGTTCAAGCTGGGCGATGCAGATATCGCCGGGCTCGTGCAGGTGGATGTCGACTTTCACGCCATGCCGGTCGGCGATGCCGAACACGATATCCAGCTGGGCTTCGGCGTCACCGTCCAGGGTGGTCGGGTCGATGCCGCCGACCACCTGCACGCCTTCGCGCACGGCGGCTTCCATCACTTCGGCGGTGCCAGGGCAGGTCACCACGCCGGCCTGGGGGAAGGTCACCAGTTCGATGTCGATCAGCTCTTTCCACTTGTCCTGGGCTTCGAGCATGGCCCGCAGGTTGCTCAGGCCGGTGCTGGCATCCACGTCCACATGGCAGCGCATGGCCAGGGTGCCGAACGAGGCGGCCTGGCGGATCAGCGCGTCGGCGCGCTCGACGATCGGCGGGGCGCTGGCCAGTTCGCGTTTTTCCACGGCCAGGCGCTCGCGCAGGCTGGCGACAGGTTGGTGCGGTCGCCAGCGGTCGCCGACAAAGCTCTTGTCCAGGTGAATATGGCCGTCGACGAAGCCGGGCAGCACCAGCAGGCCTTCCAGGTCGATGGTTTCGCGGGCTGGGCTGCTGGCACGCAGCGGTCCGATGTGGGTGATGCGGCCGTTGGTAACAGCGATGTGCAGGGGCAGGCCATCGGCATCGATGGCGTTGATGAACTCACGGTCGTTCATGATCGGGCCTTTTCACTGAGGCTTGGGTGATGTCCCACGGTAGGGAGGATGCGGTCATGTCACAAATTAATTATCAGGATTGCATGCAGTGCGTTTCTGGATGCAGGTGAGTGCCGTTTGCCTGCATTAAAAACCCCACTGAACCCGATGCCGATAATTAACTTTCAAACCTTTCGAACTCGGCCCAGCATTGCTCCCAGGATCAGCCCAGGCGCCTGCTACGGCGCCTCTCAGGGCAGGTTTCATAAACAATAAAAACAAATGCTGTGTCGGAGTCCCCCTATGACCCAAGATTCCAAGCTGCTGCGTGCCGCGCTGATTTTCATTGCCTGTACTTCGTTCATTGTCTGTGGCGTACAACCTATCTTCATGGGGCTGGTCACCGAGCAACTGAGCCTGTCGCTCGACCAGCAGGGTTGGGTGGTGTCGGTCGAGATGATCGGCATGACGCTGGGCACCTTGCTTTGCCCGCTGCTGATGAAGCGCCATGGCGGTCGCAGCCTGTGCCTGCTGGTTGGCGCGCTGTGCGTGGCGTTGAGCATTGCCACTGCCTTCACCACCAGCAACACGATGCTGCTGGCCGTGCGCATGGGGGCTGGCACCTGTGCCGGGCTGGTATATGCCTATGCGGTGTCGACGCTGGGCCGCCTGCCCAATCAGGACCGTTCGTTCGGGTTGATGCTGTTGCTGCAGACCCCGGAGTACTCGCTGTTCTCCGCAGCGCTGCCGCTGCTTGCCGCGCAGAGCGGTACGGTGACCGCCTTGTGCGCATTTGGCCTGTGGTACCTGCTGATCTGCGGGGCCAGCCTGGTGCTGCCGCGTCGCCCGGCAGTGGCGCTGGCCAGTGGCGAAGGTTCGCCCGCCCAGGGTGGTTCGGCGCGCACGGGGCGCACTGCGCTGCTGGGCATGTTGTTCATGCAGGTGGCCATCTACTGCGTGTGGGGCTTCATTGATCAGCTGGCGCGGGACCAGGGCATTGCCGGCGTCGATATCGGCTGGGCGTTTGGTCTTTCGGCGATCGGTGGCTTGCCGGGTGCGGGGTTGCCGAGCTTGCTGGGTGCACGGGTCAATCGGCAGTTGATGATCGCCGTGGGGCTGGTGGCGGTGTTTATCTCGATCGCCATGCTGACCGGCCATACCCGCACGCCAATGCAGCTGTTTGTCGCGCTGCTGCTGATCAATTTTGGCTGGGTGCTGTCGTTGTCGTATTACATGGCACTGATCACGACCAATGATCCGACTGGCAAGCTCACGCCTTTGGTCAGTATCACCCTGATGGGCGCTGCGGCGGTGACCCCGGCGCTGATTGCCATGCTGGTGGAGGGCTCCAACCAGCAACTGATCTTTCTGCTGGGGACGGGGGCGTTGCTGATTGCCTTTGCGGTGACTTGCTTTGGCGCGGGGCCCAAGGGCCTGCGCCGTAGCCCCCTCGACGCCAGTTGAGGCGGATCAGGGTCTATCTGCTCCGGTGGTCACTGCAGCGTCCCCGGCTTCAGGTCGTCCGGCAAGTCCCGCAGGGCAGCTTCCAGCTTCGCGATCGGCCCCGCAAGGGCATTGGCTTCCTGGTCCTTGCCCTCCGTTTTCAGGCGATCACGCTCAAGGCGCAGGCTGAGCAAGGTTTTCTGCAGCTTCAGGGCCGAGGCATCGTATGTGTCCATGCTTTTCTCATGCTGTAGGCCTCCGTGCCGTTGTAGGAAAAATGGACCGTAGCAGCTCGAAATTGCCAGAGAAACTGATGTTTCATACAGGCAAATCCCGTTAGCTCGATTTCCCCTACAGCGCACGGTAATAGATCCTACAAGCTACGTTTCAATTCATATCCGCTTGATCGCGCTCCACGCCCCGTTTTTAGCCGGGCTCAATCGGTTTCGGCACAGCAGGCGCTCATCGTGGCTCAACGTTGCGCCTGCTGCGCTTTTGAAACGTTCTGTAGCAAATGCCGCCGGCAGCCTACAGGTGATCTGCATCCACCACCGCCTGGGCAAACGCCTGCGGCGCTTCCTGCGGCAGGTTGTGGCCGATGCCACCGCTGATCAGCCGGTACTCGTATTTGCCCGTAAAGCGCTGCGCATACGCTTCTGCGGGTGGGTGCGGGGCGCCGTTGGCGTCGCCTTCCAGGGTAATGGTCGGCACGGCGATACTCGGGAAACTGGCCAGTTTTGCCTCCAGCGGGTCGTAGCGCGTTTCGCCCTTGGCCAGACCCAATCGCCAGCGGTAGTTGTGCACGGTAATCGCTACCTGGTCGGGGTTGTCCAGGGCACTGGCGCTGCGCTCGAAGGTGGCGTCATCGAAGGCCCATCTGGGCGAGGCAGTCTGCCAGATCAGCTTGGCGAAGGCATGGCGGTTCTGCTCGTAGCCGGCCTGACCGCGTGGGGTCGCGAAGTAGTACTGGTACCACCACTGCAGCTCGGCGCTGGGCGGCAACGGGGCCTTGGCAGCTTCCTGGCTGCTGATCAGGTAGCCACTGACCGAGACCAGCGCCTTCACCCGTTCTGGCCACAGCGCCGAGACGATATCGGCGGTGCGCGCTCCCCAGTCGAAGCCGGCCAGGACGGCGCGTTGGACGTGCAGGGCGTCCATGAAGGCGATCACATCGCTGGCAAGGGCAGTGGGCTGGGCGTTGCGTGGGGTGGAGGCGGACAGGAAGCGGGTCTGGCCGTAGCCGCGCACGTAGGGCACTAATACCCGGTAACCCTTGGCCGCCAGCTTCGGCGCAACTTCCTCGAAGCTGTGAATGTCATACGGCCAGCCATGCAGCAGGATCACCACCGGGCCGTCGGCCGGGCCTTGATCCACGTAGGCCACATCGAGCACGCCAGCGTGGACGTGTTTCAGCGGGCCGAAGGTAGGCGTGGCTGCTGCTGCCATGGGCTGAGGCTTCTGGGGGGCTGCTGTGGCGACGTTGGCGGTCAACAGCCCAAGCGGCAGCAGGGCGCAGGCGAGCAGGGTCCGGCTGAAGCGACGTGGCAGGGCAGTGGTCAAGTGACGGGCGGGCATCGGGCATCTCCTTGGCAAAACCATCGGTGCGGGTTGATGGGTGCCAGTACAGGTGACGTCTGTACCGCCGATATGTCCGATTACCCTGTAGGAAACGTTCTTGTGTATCAGGTCTCATTCTGTACACATAAGGATACAAGTACACGGCAGCAGCGGGCGTTCCGGCCTCTGCTAGGATTGATGGTTTTCCGGCCAGGGAGCGGCCCCATGCATTACGTTGTCATTGAACCCCACCGCAGCGAATATCCGCGGCCCATCCGCTTCGCCAAGGGGACGTTGCTGGAGATCGGCCCGCGCTATGAAGGCGAGCCAGGCTGGCAGGACTGGTACCTGTGCAGCTGCACCGGCCAGGAATCGGGCTGGGTGCCCGCCCAGGTGATCGAGCGGATCAGCGTTGGCCAGGGCAGGGCGCTGGAGCATTACTGCGCGCATGAACTGGACGCCGACCCTGGGCAGTTGGTGCAGTGCGTGCGCCCGCTCAACGGCTGGCTGTGGTGCCGACGCCACGGCAATGGCGAGCTGGGCTGGCTGCCGGCGGAAAAACTTCAGCAGCTGACTTGACTGGCAAAAAGCTGCAGCAAGGCCATGCCTTGACCGTGCGGGCTGTCAGGCGAATGCGCTGGCGGCTGTAACGGTGGATGCCCAGACTACTGGCGGGTTAGCCTGCGCAGTTCATCTGATCCGCTTTTTTTCCATAAACCTGAATCTGTAACCGTATCAGCCCAGGTCCGACAATATGTCCATCCCCGCATCACACTGTAGAGGTTCCGATGGGCAAGCTGACGCTGTTCCTGGGTGGTTTTCTGCTGCTGACCATTCTGATTGGTATTCTTGGCACCATCCCGCCAAGCTGACTTAAACTGCAGTTTCCCAACGCGGCCCGTCTACTTCAACCGACGGGCCCAACACCTGACCAAATGGCCAGTATTCTCCCGCCTTCCACTGTTGGACAAGTGGTAGCGGCAAGTCATTCTCAAGCCCAAAAGCCTCGTGTAGTCTGCCGCCGCCGCGCACTCGCGCCGGTCTTTTTGCCTTGGAGCCGACACACTGATGGAATGCAACATAGCCACTTCAGCCATGCTGGAGTGGCGTAGCCGTTTTCTCGCCGAAGGCTCCCTTGATGAACAAGATTATGAGCAGGCACTGCGCAGTGCCGAGGTGCTGGAGCGCGCCGGCGTAATCAGTACACTGGAGTGGATCGAGCTGGTGAAACTGGCCAATTCGGCATTGCTGCTTGTGCGATAAGTCGTTCTTTGCGCTGGGAAATCTGTCCACAAAAAACGTGGGTAGGTCTGTGGATAAAGTGCTGCAAGCCAGACCCACGGTGGGCTCTGTTAAATTGAGCAGATTTTGAACAGTCGTTTTCGACAAGGCGGTTTCACTGACCGGGGCCGGCGCTGCGCAGCGCAGAAAGCAAGTCGCGCACCCGCGCGGGCAGCTCGCCGGCGGGGTACACAGCATGCATCAGCGGATCCTGGCCGCTGCTGGATGTCAGCCGATAGTGCGGGCACACCCGCACCAGGTGCCCGGCCTTGACCTGCGCTTCGCCCACCCAGGCGGCCAGACGGGCGATGCCGGCGCCGGCCAGGGTGCTGTGGTACACCGCATCGCCCGAGCCCAGACGCAGCCTGGGCCTTGGGCGCAGGCTGGTGATCTGGCCCTCGTGGCAAAAATGCCAGGCTTTGAGGATGCGCGGGGCGGTGTGCAGGATCAGCGCATGCCCTTCGAGGTCTTCAGGTTGCCGGGGCGTGCCGGCCAGAGCCAAGTAATTCGGGCTGGCATACAGATAGCGCTGGTAGGCCCACAGGGGGTAGCCGATCAGCTCGCTCGATTGCGGGAAGGCGCCGCGCACCACGAAATCGAATTTGCCCTGCAGCGGGTCGAGGGCTTCATCGCTGTACTGTACGTCCAGGGTCACCTGCGGATGGCGACGGGTAAACTCGGCGAGCACCCCAGGCAGCACGTGTTCACCCAGCAACTGCGGCACGGCAAAGCGAATCCAGCCTTGCGCGCTGCCGCTGAGCGCAGCCAGTTCGTCGGCGGCATCGCGTTGCACATCCAGCAACCGTTCGGCGTGGGGTAACAGGCGCTCACCTGCTTCTGTCAGGGTCACCGCATTGGCGTTGCGGTTGAGCAGTTTGCTCCCGGCGTTGTCTTCCAGGGTCTGCAAAGCACGGGTTACCGCGCTGGGTGAGCGCCCGAGCGCACGGGCTGCGGCGACGAAGCTGCGCTTGTGCGCCACGCTGACGAACGCCTGGATTTCTCTCAGCATGTCCAATGCCATTGCCTGCTCCTTGTTGCAGTTTTCGCAATATGGCATTTCACCACAAGTGCGCCACTTTGATTAGCCTTGCAGGCGTCTTAACTGCCTGGAACCGCGTCATGATCGATATTGCTGTGCTTTGCGTGTTTGCCTTCGCCGCCGGGCTGATCGACGCCGCCGTGGGCGGTGGCGGGCTGATCCAGATTCCGGCGCTGTTCA
>NZ_JABMCN010000005.1:5008-31656 GCF_013179515.1 Pseudomonas sp. CM27 | reverse complement strand
AGGCGTCTTAACTGCCTGGAACCGCGTCATGATCGATATTGCTGTGCTTTGCGTGTTTGCCTTCGCCGCCGGGCTGATCGACGCCGCCGTGGGCGGTGGCGGGCTGATCCAGATTCCGGCGCTGTTCAACGTGCTGCCCACTGCGCAACCGGCGGCATTGCTTGGCAGCAACAAGCTGGCTTCGATATGTGGCACAGCCTTCGCCGCGCGCTCGTTCATCCGCAAGGTGACGCTGGACTGGGGGCTGATCGTACCGGCAGCGCTCAGCGCCTTTGTCATGTCGTTCGCCGGTGCCGCCACGGTTTCGCTGGTGCCGCCCAGCGTCATGCGGCCCGCGGTGCTGGTGCTGATCGTGCTGATGGCCATCTACACCTTCTGCAAGAAAGATTTCGGCACACTGCACAAACCGGCGAAAATCGGCCGCAAGGAACAGTGCCTGGCGGTGCTTATCGGCGGCGCGATCGGCTTTTACGATGGCCTGTTCGGCCCGGGTACCGGCAGCTTCCTGATCTTCCTGTTCATCCGCTTCTTTGCCTTGGACTTCCTGCATGCCTCGGCCTCGGCCAAGGTGGTCAACATTGCCACCAACCTGGCGGCGCTGGTGTTCTTCGTGCCCACAGGCAACGTGCTGTATGCGATTGCCTTGCCTATGGCTGCGTGCAACATTCTTGGCGCGCTTACCGGTACCTGGCTGGCTGTGCGCAAGGGTGCCGGCTTTGTGCGCGGGCTGTTCCTGGTGCTGTTGTGCGTGCTGATCGCCAAACTGTCGTGGGACTTGCTGGTTGGCTAGGCAACCCTGGGTCAGATCACCTGGCGTTGCGCCTCGGCTTGTTCGATGCGATTGCGGCCATGGGCCTTGGCCCGATAAAGCGCCTGGTCGGCACGTGCCAGCAGCTCGTCCAGGCTGGGCGCCGGCAGGTCGGCGTCACAGCCGGCCAGGCCGATACTGACGGTGATCTGCAGGCGCTGGTCGGCCTGTATCACATGCAGGTCCTGCACGGCGCGGCGCAGGCGTTCGGCGGTGAACTTGGCCCGTTCAGGGGCAAGGCCAGGGAGGATGATGACGAACTCCTCGCCCCCCAGCCGCGCGAACAACTCGCTGTTGTGCAGCTGGTCTTGCAGGGTGCCGGCAAACTGGCGCAGCACCTGGTCACCGACCGCGTGGCCGTGGGCATCGTTGATCGACTTGAAGTGGTCGATATCCAGCATCATCAGGGTCAGCGGCAGTGCCTGGGCGTGCTGCTGGCGGCTGTCCAGCAGCGCGTTGGCGCGGCGGGTGAAGGCGCTGCGGGTAAGCACGCCGGTCAGGTGGTCGACGCTGGCCTGATGCGCCAGGCGGGCCATCAGGCTGCGATTGGCCTGGCTGACACAGGCCACCACCAGCGGCCCGAGCACCAGCATGGCGATGCCCAGGCGCGCTGACATCAGCGTGGTCACCCCGGGCCCACTTTGCGGCACAACGAAGTGCATGAGATTTTGCGCCACCGCCACGATCAGCGTGCTGCCAGCGATGAGCGCCAGTAGCGCGACCATGAACGGCGAGTAGGTCCAGGCGCACCACAGCAGAGCGGCGATCGGGAACGCAATCGCGCCGGGGCCGCCGAAGGCGATGCTGAACGCCAGCGAGGCCAGCAGCACCACCAGCGGTGCCAGGCGGATGGCTTGGGCGCCGCCGCGTCCCAGGGCGCGCAACGAGGGCGCGGTGAGCAGCACCGGCAGCACCATTACGCCGGTGGAAAACTGCTCGCTGAACCAGGCCAGCCACGTGGCACGCAAGGATTGCTCGAACCACGGCGCGGCCATTACCGCTGCCATGCTGGCCGCTACCAGCGCGGCGGCGGCACAGGCGGCGAACACGCTGAGCACGCCGCGTGGGGTGCGCATGCGCCGGTGCAGGCGCGGCACGCGCGACAGTAGCTGCCAGAGGGTAATCACCACGGCCAGGTTGCACAGGTTGAACCACAAGGCCGGCAACCAGGCGCTGCCGCACAGCACATCAGCGCCGATCATGGCCAGCCAGACCAGGCTGAAGCCGATCAGCGTGGCCAGACGGGGGTAGCGCAAGAGCACGCCGGCCAATACGGCATTCACCGGCCAGAACAACGACAGCGATTCGATCGGGCGTGCCAGGATGCCGCCAAGGGTGAGGGCAAACGTCAGGCACAGCAGGGTAATGTAGGGCAACAAGCGCGATTGGGCTGGAAAAACCATGGGCTCGACCGACAAGCGGAAACGAAATCCAGGAAAACGCCTTCGAAGCACCTGGGGCAATTACCGGGCAGTGTGTTTCGTCAGGGGAGTTGATGTCAATCTGCCGCGATTGGTTGGAATAATGCCAAATTGCCTTCACTCTTTGCCATTTCAGTTCAAGCCGAAGAACCACGGCACCATCACCACTGTCACCACCATTACCAGCAACGTGAATGGCACCCCGATCTTGACGAAGTCGGCAAAGCGGTATTGGCCGGGGCCCAGCACCAGCGTGTTGACTGGCGATGATACCGGGGTCATGAACGCCGCCGATGCTGCCAGCGCCACGGTCATGGCGAACGGGTAGGGCGACATGCCCAACTGCGCTGCGGTGCTGACGGCAACCGGCGCCATCAGGACTGCAGTGGCCGTGTTGGAAATGAACAAGCCGATTATCGCCGTGACCGCGAACAGGCAGGCCAGGATGGCGCCAGGCCCGGCACCTCCCAATACGCTGACCAGCCCGCCTACGGCCAGGTCGATGCCGCCGGTTTGCTGCAGGGCTTTGGCAAAGGGCAGCATCCCCACGATCAGCACCAGGCTTTGCCAATGGATGGCGCGGTAGGCACTGTTCATGTCGATGCAGCGGCCGGCGCCCATCAGCAGGCAGCCGATCAGCGCCGCGATCACGTTGGGTACGACACCGCTCACCATCAGCCCGACCATCACTGCCAGGCTCAGCAATGCTTGCGGTGCGCGGGTGCGGGCGGGCGCCACCTGGTCGATTTCTGCCGGCAGGCTCAGTACCAGGAAGTCCTTGGGTTGGCTTTGCAGCAGGCGCACGGCCTTCCATGGGCCGACCACCAGCAGGGTGTCGCCCAGGCGCAGTTTTTCTTCCACCAGTTGCGCTTCGATGGCCGCCTGTTCGCGGCGCAGGCCGACCACGTTGAGGTCGTAGCGGGTGCGGAAGGCCAGTTCGAGAATGCTCTTGCCGATCAGTTGCGAGCCGGGGGGCAGCGACACTTCGGCCATGCCCAGTTCCTGGGACTGGTCGATGAAGTAGGCCGCCTTGAAGTGCAGCGGCTCCAACTGCATGGTCTGGCACAAGGTGCGCAGGTCATCACGGTTGGCAAACAGGTCCAGCAGCAGCACGTCACCCTGGTGCAGCACGGTATTGGAATCGGCGCTGATCACCCGCGTGGTGAACTTGTGCTGGCGTTCAATGCCGATCACGTTGGCGCCGTGCCGGGTACGCAACTCCAGCTCGCCCAGAGTGTGGCCGATCAGCGGCGAGTGGGGGCGGATACGCAGGCGCCGTTCACGGCCTTTGAGCTTGTAGTCCAGCACCAGGTCCAGCAAGGTGCGGCGGCTTTCCACGCGGCCGTCCTTGCGCACCTCGCCATTGAGCCAGTGCCGGGTCAGCAGCATGTAGCCGATCCCCAGCACCAGTACCACCAGGCCGAACGGGGTAAAGCTGAAAAAGCTGAAGCCCTGTTCGCCAGTGCGCACCAGCTCGCTGTGCACCACTACGTTGGGCGGCGTGGCTACCAGGCTGAGCATGCCGCTGATCAGGCCGGCGAACGCCAGTGGCATCATCAGGCGGCTGGGCGAGATCTGCAGGCGCGCGGCGATGCTCAGCACCACCGGAATGAAAATGGCCACTACGCCGGTGGAGCTCATGATCGACCCCAGTCCGGCCACGGCCACCATCAGCAGCACCAGCAGGCGTGCCTCGCTATTGCCGGCGCGCTCGCTCATCCACTCGCCGATGCGGTAGGCGATGCCGGTGCGCACCAGGCCTTCGCCGATCACGAACAGGGCGGCGATCAACACCACGTTGGGGTCGCTGAAGCCAGCCAGGGCCTGTTCCACGGTGAGGATGCCGAGCAGCGGCAGGGCGAGAATCACCAGTAGTGCGACCACGTCCATGCGCGGGCGGTTGATGACGAACAGGATGACCACGATGGCCAGCAGGCCAAGGACCCAGAGCAGCTCTTGGTTCATGGGGAGGGGGCGTTCCTTCACACAGGGCACGATAGACAGTAGCAGCCAGTGTGCCAGCTTGTGCTGAAGGGGGTGTTGATGTGCTGCAACAAAAAGGGCCGCTGTGCGGCCCTTTCAGTCCTCGATGTCGATCAGTGGCGGTGACGGCGGTGCTTCTTGCTGCTGCCGTTGTTGTCGCCCATGTGGTTGCCCAGGGCGCCACCGGCTGCGCCGCCCAGGCCGGCACCTACGGTCGAACCGGTCTTGCCGCCTACCGCGCCGCCCAGCAGCGAACCGCCGGCTGAGCCCAGGCCACCGCCGATGGCGGCTTCGGTGCGGTTGCCCTTGCGTGCACCTACCGCGCTGCCGGCTGCGCCGCCGACGCCGGCGCCGATGGCTGCGCCGGTCTTGCCGCCAAGCTGTTGGCCGACAACGTTACCCAGCACACCACCCAGGCCACCGCCAATGGCGGCGGTACCGTCACCGGCGAAAGCGCCCTGGCACAGCAACAGGCCGAGGGCAATGGAAGGCAGAGTCAGACGCATGATACGAACCTCAAAGGAATCATCAGGTTAAGGTGCCGCGAAACAGGGGGCGGCAAGTCAGGGTTGCAAAGACGCTTCAGCGGTAGTAACGGTCACCGCGGTATTGACGATTGTCATCATCGTCATCGTTGCGGTCATGCCGATGGTGGTGACGATGGCCGCGGTCGCGGTCACGCCAGCCATCGTCGTCGTCATGATAACGATGGCTATGGCAGCCGGCGGTCAACAGCACAACGGCAACCAGCGAAAGGCTTGCAATACGCGATATCACGATATAGGTCCTTGATCCGCAAAGGTTTACGGGGCACTTCTTCAGACTGGGAATGATCCATTTGGTTTCCCGGGCGGGTAAAAAAATGTGCTGGAGGCGATGGGTGGCGAGCCTGCGGGTTGCTGTTCTGTCCCGTTCGGTCATGGCCGAACGGCTGATGGCGCCCTAGACTTCAGGGCAAGCCGCAGCCAAGACGGCAACCTGCCACACGGTGAATCACGATGATCGCCCACACCCCCACGCTGTTCGCCGCCGTTGCCCTGGTCGCAACCATCCTTGCCTTCTGCCTGTTGCTGGTCGGGCGCAGTAACCGCCGGGACAACCTGATGCTGACCGGGTGCGGGCTGTTGGCGCACGCCTTGGCGTATGTCTGCTACACCATCTATGCGCAGGCCCCGCTGTGGCTCAGCTATGGCCTGGGTAACAGTTTGTTGTCGCTGGCGCTGGCGTTCTACACGGCCAGCCTGTTCCGGGTGCGTGAGCAGCGGGTGCCCTGGCGCACTGTCTTCGTCATCCCGGCCTGCATGCTGGTAGGGCTGATGCTGCTGCTCGATACCCTGGAGCCGCGTATGCTGCTGGCGACGCTGGTGTTGATGCTGCAATGCTCGCTGATTCTCTACTGGGCCTGGCGCCACGCCGCACGGCCGGGCAGGGCCCACCTGCTGCTGGAGATTGGTGCGCTGATCAGCCTGGTCGGCCTGGGTATGCGGGTAGTCGCGGTGGCCAATGGCACGGCGGTGGAAATGCGCTATGACACCAGCAACCTCAAGCAGAGCTTTTCGGTGGCAATTGGCACCGCCACGGTGATGATGTATTCGATCGGCCTGGTGCTGATGGCCAAGGAGCGCAGCGAGTCACGCCTGCAACACCTTGCCCTGCGTGATGTGCTGACCGGCAGCTACAATCGCCGGGCGATTCTTGAGCGCTTTGCCGTGGAGCTGGACCGGGCGCGCGAACAACAAAGCAGCCTGGCCGTGGCGATGATCGACATCGACCATTTCAAACGCATCAACGACCTCTATGGGCATCTGGCTGGCGATGAGGTGCTGTGCCATTGCGTGCGCCAGCTGCAGCAGCGTTTGCGCCATGGCGACAACCTGGGGCGTTACGGCGGGGAGGAATTCCTGCTGCTGTTGCCGGGCACCGACCGCAATGGCGCGATGGTGGCGCTGCAAGGGCTGCGCGAGGCGATCGCGCGCAGCCCCGCCTGTTTTGCCGGTGACCAGATCGAGTTACGCTTCAGCGTCGGCTTGTGGTGCGGGGTGCCGGGCGACCCGGACAATACCGCCAGCCTGCTGGCCCAGGCCGATGCGGCGCTGTACCAGGCCAAGGCCGCCGGGCGCAACACGGTGCACATGGCGGCGCTGGTCGAGGCGGGTTGAATCAGGACCCCGACTGGATCGCCAGCACTACACCATTGGTGGTCTGCACCAGCACGTAGTGGTCGCCCATGCGCACCCAGTGGCTTTCTTTCTCGGGGGCGGGCAGGCCCTTCGCTTTCCAGTCCTTGATTGCCGCGTCGTCGCGTTTGTACTGATCAGGCGCCTTGTCGCCGACCTTGAGCTCACGGTTGTGGGTTTCCGGCGCGGTGATGCTTTCTTCGGGCGCAGGCGCGGCGGTTGCAGCCAGAGGCAGGCAGGGCAGCGCGGCAAATAGCAGATAGTGCAGTTTCATGGCGGTCTCCTTTTGACGTCATGCCTTTATTGCGACAGCGGCAGGTGCGCGACAATTCACTCGCGATGCCAGCTGGTGCTAGAGTCGCGTTCTTTTTCAAAACCCTGAGGATGTAACATGCGTGCGATTCTGCCGATGGCCGCAGCGCTGATGTTGGTCGGTTGTGCTTCTTCGACCATGGAAACGGCACGCGGCGGCAAGCCGACTGCGCACCTCGACTCGCACAAGGCGCCACAGCTGGTTGCCCAGTGCATCCAGTTCAGCTGGCAGGAAGAGAAGGTGTTCGGCGACGATGCCAGTGGTTACCTGGAGCCGCGCAAGCAGGGTGGCTTGACCGTGTATACCCGCGGGGCCGAGGCGTTCGTCGACGTCTACCCGCAGGCGGGTGGTACGGGGGTCGATTACTACGCGCAGAAAAACGATGGTGTGGCGCTGCAGCGTCGCGCGGCGGCGGCGACCTGCTTGTAGCAATTGGCAGCTGCAACGCGCCGCGCCAGCCTTACAATTTTTAGCACGGCAGCGGTGTCGTCGGCGAGCAGGCAGAGGCTAGCATGAGCTTCTCCCCCTCAAGGACGACAGCATGGAACACTCACTGCAACTCAACCGCGCCAGCTGGGACGAACGCGCCCCGCTGCACGCTGCCTCCAGGGACTACGAAGTCGAGCGACTGGTCGAGGCCCCGGGCCACCTTTCCGAAACCGTGCGCTTCGACCTGCCATTGCTGGGCGATATCGACGGGCTCAATGCCGTCCACCTGCAGTGCCACATCGGCACCGACACGCTCTCGCTGGCGCGCCTTGGCGCCAAAGTCTGCGGTCTGGACTATTCGGCCGCGTCGCTGGCCGAGGCGCGGGCACTTGCCAAGCGCTGCGCGGCACCCATCGAGTATGTAGAGTCCGACGTCTACGCCGCCGACCAGGTACTGCCGGCAGGCACTTTCGACCTGGTCTATACCGGCATCGGCGCGCTTTGCTGGCTGCCCCGTATCGAGCCGTGGGCGCGCACGGTTGCAGCACTGCTGAAGCGGGGCGGGCGGCTGTTCCTGCGCGATGGCCACCCGATGCTGATGGCAGTCAACGAAGACCACCAGGACCGCCTGCAGCTCGAATACGCCTATTTCGAGCAGGAGCAACCGACGGTGTGGCACACCGACCAGACCTACGTTGAAACCGATCAACGCCTGGCCCATACCGAGACGCACGAATGGAACCACGGCCTCGGTGAGGTGATCACGGCTTTGCTGGCCAACGGGCTGCAGCTGACGGCACTGGCCGAGCACCAGAGCATCCCCTGGGAGGCGCTGCCGGGGCAGATGGTCAAGGGCGACGATGGCGAATGGCGCCTGCGCGACCAGCCGGCACGCCTGCCCCTGAGTTACACCCTGATCGCGGTCAAGGCCTGATCAGGACAGGTAGCCGCCGTCGACATTGAGCGCCGTGCCGGTGGTATAGCTGGACGCATCGCTGGCCAGGTACAACACCGCGCCGGCCATTTCCTTGGGGTCGGCCACGCGCTTGAGCGGGATCTGCTGCAGCGCGGCATTGAGGATGGCGTCGTTCTTCACCAGTGCCGAGGCGAACTTGGTATCCGTCAGCCCCGGCAGCAGGGCGTTGCAGCGGATGCCGAACGCGGCGCATTCCTTGGCAAACACCTTGGTCATGTTGATCACTGCGGCCTTGGTAACCGAATAGATGCCCTGGAACAGGCCTGGTGACACGCCATTGATCGACGCCACGTTGATGATGCTGCCACTGCCCTGTTCGCGCATCAGCTTGCCGGCCTCCACCGACATGAAGAAGTAGCCGCGGATGTTCACGTCCACGGTTTTCTGGAACGCGCCCAGGTCGGTGTCCAGCACATTGCAGAACTGCGGGTTGGTGGCAGCGTTGTTGACCAGGATGTCCAGGCGCCCGAACTGTTCGCGGATACTGGCGAACACCTGCTGGATCTGCTCCATTTCACCGATGTGGCAGGCCACTGCCGTGGCCTTGCCACCGGCCGCGATGATGGCGTCGGCCACCTGCTGGCAACCGTCCAGCTTGCGGCTGGAGACGATCACGTGGGCACCTTGCTGCGCCAGCAGGTGGGCGATGGCCTCGCCGATGCCGCGGCTGGCGCCGGAAACGAAGGCGATCTTGCCGTCGAGGTCGAACAGGTGGGTCTTGGGCATGCTGTTTTCCTTGTTATCCGTCGTCGTGGGCGCTGCTCAGAGGCTGGATTTGGCAATCACCTGCAGGCTCATCTGCTCCAGCAAGCGGTTCATGTGGATGAACTGGGCGAAGCGCTTGTCCTGGGTCTGGCCGTGGTAGTAGCGGTAGTAGATCTGCTGGACGATGCCGGCCAGGCGGAACAGGCCATAGCAATAGTAGTAATCGAAGTTGTCCAGCTGGATGCCGGCGCGTTCGGCGTAGTAATCGACGAACTGGCGGCGGGTGAGCATGCCGGGGGCGTTGCTTGGCTGGCGGCGCATCAGTTGTACCGGTGCCGGGTCGCCGGCCTCGATCCAGTAGGCCAGGCTGTTGCCAAGGTCCATCAGCGGGTCGCCCAGGGTAGCCATTTCCCAGTCCAGCACACCAATGATGCGCATCGGGTTGTCGGCGTCGAGGATCACGTTGTCGAAACGGTAGTCGTTGTGCACGATGGCGGGCCGCGGGTGGTCAGCGGGCATTTTGTCGTGCAGCCAGGCGGTCACCTTTTCCCAGTTCGGGGCGTCTGGCGTCAGGGCCTTCTGGTAGCGGCTGGTCCAGCCCTCGACCTGGCGCTGCACGTAGCCTTCAGGCTTGCCCAGGTCGGCCAGGCCGCAGGCGTCGTAGTCCACCTGGTGCAGCTCGACCAGACGGTCGATAAAGCTTTTGCACAGGGCTTCGGTGCGGTTGGCGTCGAGGTTGAGTTCTGCCGGAATGTCCGACCGCAGGATAATGCCCTTGACCCGCTCCATCACATAGAACTCACCGCCGATCAGGCTGCTGTCGGTGCAATGTACGTAGGCCTTTGGGCAGTACGGGAAGCCGCTGTTCAGCTGGTTGAGGATGCGAAACTCGCGACCCATGTCGTGGGCCGACTTGGCCTTCTGGCCGAACGGCGGGCGACGCAGCACGAAGTCGCGGCCCGGGTAGCTGACCAGATAGGTGAGGTTGGAAGCGCCACCGGGGAACTGGCTGATCCTCGGCTGGCCCTCCAGACCGGGGATGCTGGCCTTGAGGTAAGGGTCGATGACGGCCGCATCGAGTTCTTCGCCGGGGCGTACCTGGGTGGACTGGTCGGTGAGCGTCATGCGGTTTCCTTATTCTCGATCGCAAGGACTATTGGCTAATCTAATGCGCTGCCAAGGTTGGAACAAGCGTGCCAGGCGCCAAATAGGCGAGGGTGTTGCTGCCCGATCAGCTGCCTTGATAGACCCGCACCATCGGGCAAAAAAAAACCGAAGCCGGTCAGGCTTCGGTTTTCGATCATCCGGTATTCCCTGCCCTCAGGACGGGAACAGCTCGCTGAGCTTCATCGACAGCATCATGTCGCCTTCGACGCGCAGCTTGCCGCCCATGAAGGCCTGCATGCCGTCGGTTTCGCCGCTGACGATACCCTTCAGGGTTTCGCTGTCCATCACCAGGGTGCAGTTGGCATCCGGGTTCTCGCCTTCCTGCAGGTCGCAGGTGCCGTCCTTGACGATCAGTGCATACTTCTTGCCTTCGTCGGTGATGTCGAAGCCGAACACCAGGTCCAGGCCGGCGGCAGCGGATGGGTTGAACTTCTCTTGCATCTTTTTCACGGCATCAGCTACGGAGGTCATGGCGCATTCCTTATAGAGTGATTTACACGTCCCCGCAGGGACACAACTAGCCGGGCTTATCGGTAGGTGACAAGCTCCGGCGCCTTCAACAACTGCACATGGGCCTGGCTGTTGAAGGAAGCCAGTGCCACATCGCGGCCGCGGAACTTGAGCTGGCTGAGCGACGTGTTGATGATCTGCCAGTTCAGCGCGAACGCCTGGCTGGGGGTAATACCGGTTACGAGGTGGAGCAGGGCGGCAATGGTGCCACCCGAGGTGAAGATGGCGATATTGTCACCGCTGCCGGCAGCGTCGAGTACACGGTGCAGGCCACCTTGCACGCGGGTGGTGAACGCCTGCCACGTCTCCAGGCCATCGGCGGCATGCTCACCATCGTGCCAGCGCTGCACCATCAATGCGAACAGGCGCTGGAATTCGCTGCGGTGCTGGGCAGCGTTGCGCAGCACGTGCAGGGCATCGGGCTCATCTACCAGCAGCCCGGGCAACAAGGCCCGGATCACGCCGTCGGCATCGAACTCATTGAACGCCACGTCGGTCACAACAGCCGGCACCGGGCAGCCACTGCCGTGCAATGCCTCCAGGGCCAGGCGTGCGGTATCCTGCTGGCGACGCAGGTCGCCTGCCACGCAGCGGTCCAGCCGAACCCCCAGCTGTGCGAGGTGCTCACCCAGGGCCTGGCTCTGGCACACGCCCACAGGCGAGAGGACGTCGTAGTCATCGGCACCAAAGGAGGCTTGGCCATGTCGGATCAGGTAGAGGTTGCCCACGAAAGGTTCCGGCCTGTTGGAGGTTGCTGCGAGGTTAGGATGCAGCACACGGGCTGTCAACGAAAAAACATACAAGCGTTTGAAAAGGTTGTTTGAAAGATGTTGCCAGCGTTTACACCAGCTGGCAGCACCTCAGGCGCAACGGTATGCTTGCAACAGTTACGCGCCGTAGTGGCGCATGCATTCAAGGAGTCAACGTGGAGTTTCTTGCCGAGTACGCAAGCTTTCTCGCCAAAACCGCCACCCTGGTGATCGCCATCCTGGTGGTGCTGTCGGCTATCGCCGGGCTGCGCGGCAAGGGGCGGCGCAAACCGGGTGGGCAGCTGCAGGTCACCCGCCTTAACGAATTCTACAAGGACCTGCGCGAGCGCCTGGAGTCCGGCCTGCTCGACAAGACCCAGCTCAAGGCCCTGCGCAAGCAGCAGGCCAAGGCGGAAAAACAGCAGAAGAAGGGCAAGGCCAAGGCCGAAGAAAAGGGCCGGGTATTCGTCCTGGACTTCGATGGCGACATCAAAGCTTCGGCCACCGAAAGCCTGCGCAACGAAATCACTGCACTGCTGACCCTCGCCACCCCGCGTGACGAGGTGGTGCTACGCCTTGAAAGCGGCGGTGGCCTGGTGCACAGCTACGGCCTGGCTGCATCGCAGCTGGCGCGGATCCGCCAGGCGGGTATTCCGTTGACCGTGTGCATCGACAAGGTGGCCGCCAGCGGGGGCTACATGATGGCCTGCATCGGCGAAAAAATCGTCAGCGCACCGTTTGCCGTGCTGGGTTCGATCGGCGTCGTGGCACAGTTGCCCAACATCAACCGCCTGTTGAAGAAGCACGATATCGACTTCGAGGTGCTGACTGCCGGCGAGTACAAGCGCACCCTGACCGTGTTCGGTGAAAACACCGAGAAGGGCCGGGAGAAGTTTCAGGAAGACCTGGACATCACCCATCAGCTGTTCAAGGACTTCGTCGCCCGCTATCGCCCGCAACTGCACATCGACGAAGTGGCGACCGGTGAAGTCTGGCTCGGTGTCGCGGCGCTCAATCGGCAGCTGGTGGACGAACTGCAGACCAGTGACGAATACCTCAGCGACCGGGCGCGCAATGCCAACCTGTTCCACCTGCACTACGCCGAACGCAAGAGCCTGCAAGAGCGAATCGGCATGGCTGCCAGCGGCACTGTGGAGAACACCGTGGTGGGCTTGTGGAGTAAACTTGGCCGGCTGCGCTAACACCTTGAACCCGTTGAAATTTTTTTTCGTTCAGGGGGTTGCAAGGTTAGAAGAATGACGACATAATGGCGCCCATCGAAACGCAGCAAACTTTGAAAAAAGTTCAGCGTTTCAAGGAGATAGCAAAGCGCAAGCAGCTAGATCCGACCTTTGAGGCCGAGTAGCAAAGTGGTTATGCTCCGGATTGCAAATCCGTCTACGCCGGTTCGATTCCGACCTCGGCCTCCACCATTCGAAAGCCCCGCAGATTAACGTCTGCGGGGTTTTTCTTTGGGCGAGGGAAAATACCGAAGTCCCAAAACCACTTACCGTCAGCTGCCCAAATCAAGGTTTCAAGCCCTGACGGGACATCTCTGGAGGACGACCAGAAAGCTGAACGGAACTGAGATCAGGTAGGCCTTTGGAAACGCCGGCCCGTTAACCCTCAGGCGGGTTGATACCGCAGACGAATTCACTCGAGCCAAGGCGGTGCGAGCCATACTCCACCACGTACTCGTCACCGCGGCGCTGCGCTTCCGCCACGGCTGTTTGCCGGTCGGCATAGACGTCGACAAAGTGCCATGGATGTCTATCCCGCAGCACGCCCCATCCCAGCACCCAGCCTTCGTTACCGGGGTCTGCAGGCAGGTTCTTTGCCAGGCTGCGAATGCTCATTGCGGCTATTTTTCTCAAACGACTATAGGTCGGAAGAAAGCCCGCAGACGAAGTCTGCGGGCTTCATGTGGGCCAGAAGTTTCCCCTGAGGCGAAAACCCCGAAACGTTGTTATCGCTCAGACCTGGTACAGGATGGTGTACGAAGCATCACACTTGGGCCCCAGCACAACCGGTTTCTCAAAGAGTGTGCCGCCACCCACGGCGTTGTAGTTGGTACCACATGCCCCCTCAAGTCGCGTCCATAACCCCACATCGTGAATTTCGATCCGCGTGGCAACGCGGCCATGGGGATGGCTCAGTTCGTACTGGATGCGCTCAACAACATCTTTGGCTTCTTCTTCTGTCATGCTGTCTTCTCCGTTCCAACCGGTACCGCACGGGCCGGCCCGATTACCGGGCAGGATTCACGCTTTTACACAGTTTAGAACTCAAATTGCGCCTGTTGGTTCGTTCCGCCGAGCGGCATGATCAGCTCGGCGCCCTGGTTGCGCACATTGCCTACGGCTTTGCCCACCGGGTACCAGTGAAACGATGCTGCCGGCCGACATCCCTCCCGCACAATTTCAGCTGCGCGCTCGGCTGACGTGGTCGGGTCGAGCCATTCCCTGGCCGTGTCAGGTGTCAGCACCAGGGGCTTGCGGTCATGGATGTCCACCAGGCCCTGGTCTGCTGCAGCGGTAACGATCACAAAGCCGTCACACGGGTCTGGCTCCATACCTGGGTGAACTTCCGCCAGCGCGGCGAAGTACAGCGGGGCGCCATCGACGCCGGTGATGTACCAGGGTTGCTTGTGCTTCGGGTCGTGCTGGTCCGGGATCCACTCGAACCAGCCATTTGCTGGCGCCAGGGCTCTGCCGCCTGGCCACAGGTCTTTGAAAAATTTGCCGGTCATCACTGTTTCGGCCCGCGCGTTGATCGGGTCTGGTCGTTTTCCCTTCGCCCAGAAAGGCGACCAGCCCCATTTCACCCGGTCCACGCTCAGCCCGTCGTCAAGCTGGCGGACTACCTCTACGCGGGTCGACGGCGCCACGTTGTAGCGGTTGATCGGTTCATGGTCGTACCCGTTGATCACCACCAGGTCCAGCGACAGCTGGCGCAGGTAATGATCCATCGACTCGTAGATCGAGTACCGTCCACACATTTCCCACCTCTCGCCTGTCAGAAATTTCGTCGCTCAGGATTGACCGGACGACCGATGCCGGATTTACTGTATATGCATACAGTTTGCGTCGAGCCGTCCATCATGACCATTACTTTTCTGGGTACGCCCGCCGGCGGTACCCAACCCATCCCGCTTTACGCGTTCCAGGTTCCGGCCGGGTTTCCGTCACCTGCGGCGGACCATCTGGAAGGCCATATATCGCTCGATGAATTGTTCGACCTCCGCGCGCCGCATGTGTATCTGGTAAAGGTAGAAGGCGACAGCATGCAGGGGGCCGGTATCTACTCTGGCGATATCGTCATCGTCGACCGTGGGCGCGAGGCGGAGCATGGCGATATCGTGATCGCCGCGGTCAATACCGAGCCGGTGTGCAAGCGCCTGCATCGGCGTGACGGGGTGGTGATACTCAAGTCGGAAAACCCGGCGTATCCGCCGCGGTACATCATGGAAGGCGACGATCTGCTCGTCTGGGGTGTGGTGCGTTATAGCGTGCGTGACCATGCGCAGTGACCCGGTGTTTGCGTTGATTGATTGCAACTCGTTTTATGCAAGTTGCGAGCGGGTGTTCCGGCCGGACCTGGCCAAGACCCCGATCGTGGTGCTAAGCAACAACGACGGTTGCGTGATCGCCAGGTCGTATGACGCGAAACCGTTCGTGAAAATGGGTGAACCGTACTTCCAGGCCAGGGACAGGCTGCGCCGTCACGGCGTCCTGGCCTTCAGCAGCAATTACGCGCTCTACGGCGACATGAGCGAGCGCGTCATGACATTGATCGAGTCGATGGTGCCGGCGGTCGAGATCTACAGCATCGACGAGTGTTTCGCCGACCTCAGCGGCATTGCGCAAAACCTTACCCAGTTTGGCCACAACGTGCGCGCCCGGGTGTTCAAGTGCACGGGCATTCCGGTGGGGGTGGGTATCGCCAGCACCAAGACGCTTGCCAAACTGGCAAACCACATGGCGAAACGCCTGCAGGCTCACACCGGTGGCGTGGTAGATATTTGCGACCCGTTCAAACGGGACTGGGTGCTGCGCAATACCGAGGTGAAGGAAGTCTGGGGAATTGGCCGGAAGATGACTGCGCACCTCGAGGCAATGGGCATACGCACGGCAATGGACCTGGCCAAGGCCGACGCCCGCACGCTGCGTGACAGGTTCAGCGTGGTGGTGGAGAAAACGGCCCGGGAGCTGGCCGGTACACCCTGCCTGGAACTGGATGAAGCCGAGCCGCCGAAGCAGGAAATCTGCTGCAGCCGGATGTTCGGCAAGCGGCTCACCGAACTGACGCCGATCACGCAGGCAGTGGCCACTTACGTCGGCCGTGCAGCGGAAAAGCTGCGCGCCCAAGGCTCGGTGTGCAAGCGCATGCGGGTAAGTATCCGCACCGGCATGTTCAACCCGGACGAGGCCCATCATGCCCAGGGTGCGCTGGTCGAGCTGCCGTATCCAACGTGTGACACGTTGTTGCTGACGCGGTTGGCCACCGATGCGGTAGCGCGTATTTTTCGGCCTGGGTTTCGCTACAGCAAAGCCGAAGTGCTGCTGATGGATCTTCGCCAGCCGGGGGAGTTTTCAGAGGACCTGTTTGCGCTCAAGCAGTCAGTGGCGTGCGGCCGGCTGATGCAAGTGATGGACAACATCAACGAGCGCTGGGGCAGGGGGACGATGCGGGCTGCCAGTGTTCCGGCGGTACCGGACTGGGGCATGCGGCGGGAGCTGATGAGCCAGTCCTTTACAACGCGGATCGATCAGCTGTGGACGGTCAAATCTTGAACCTCCTGGCCGTTTTCCCGGTCATCAGAACAGACAGCGACTTGCTGGTCGCAGGATTCTGAAATATTCGGAAGCTATCGTTGGGATCTTCAAGTGGGTTCCACCGACGACGGAGTCATGAAATGGACTATTCAAGCATGGTTGAATCGTTGGATAAAATCCTGAAAGAAGCGGCCATGGGTGAAGATTGCAAAGCGGCGCACACGTGCCTGCACGCATCTGAGGCTGACGGTCACCGGTGCATACGTAGCCATTCATCTGCCACTTCACCCATGGTGGATGGCGTCCCGCTCTTGATCCAGGCCATGAATGTGCGGTCGAACCTGAATGCCTCGCCGCATTCGCTCAGCAGAAACTGACGAACTTTCTGGGTGTTGCGGTAATGCTTGTCCAGCGGGGTGGTGCGGGTGATCGGGCCGGCGTGCCAGTCAAAGCTCATGGTCTGTTCCTTGACGCCCAGCAAAGTAAAAAAGCCCGTAGAGGACGTCTGCGGGCTCATTACGGGTTGTGACATCGACCTTCAGGCTATCAGCCTTCGAACTGGATCACCATTCGCCCCTTGATCTTGCCCTCGAGCATCTCCTCAAAGATCTGGTTGATGTCCTCGATCGGCCGCAGGGTCACCTTGGGCACCACCTTGCCTTCAGCGGCAAACTGGAAGGCTTCCTGCAGGTCCTGCCGTGTGCCCACCAGCGAACCGATCACTTCGATGCCATCCAGCACCAGGCGCGGGATGTTCAGGTTCATGGCTTCTGATGGCAGCCCGACGGCAACCAGGCGGCCACCGGCGCGCAGGGCGTCGACGGCGGAGTCGAAGGCCGCCTTGGCTACGGCAGTAACCACAGCGGCATGGGCGCCGCCGGTCTTGGCCTGGATGACCTTGGCCGCGTCTTCGCTGCGTGGGTTGACGACCAGGTCGGCGCCCATTTCGCTGGCGAAGCGCAATTGCTCATCGTTGACGTCGATGGCAATCACTTTGGCGTTGAACACGTTCTTGGCGTATTGCAGGGCCAGGTTGCCCAGGCCGCCGAGGCCGTAGATGGCGATCCACTGGCCGGGGCGGATGTTGGAAATTTTCACCGCCTTGTAGGTGGTCACGCCGGCGCAGGTAACGCTGCTGGCGGCGGCGGAGTCGAGCCCGTCGGGCACTTTTACCGAGTAGTCGGCCTTGACGATGCAGGCCTCGGCCATGCCACCGTCCACGGTGTAGCCGGAGTTCTTCACTTCGCGGCACAAGGTTTCATTGCCGCTGGTGCAGTATTCGCAGTGCCCGCAGCCCTGGTAGAACCACGCAACGCTGGCGCGGTCACCGGGTTTGAGCGAGGTGACGCCGGGGCCTACCTGCTGAACCACGCCAATGCCTTCATGGCCCAGCACGACGCCGGTCTTGTCACCGAAATCGCCATTTTTCACGTGCAGGTCCGTGTGGCACACCCCGCAGCACTGCATCTTCAGCAGCGCTTCGCCGTGTTCGAGGGGGCGCAGGGTTTTTTCCACCACCTGCACGCGACGGCCTGGTGCAACAACAGCAGCTTTCATAAGAGCCTCCGTGTCTATCCGAGTGAGCTTGGGTTATGGCTGGGTTAGCATAGCCCTTGCCTGGTCGGGGAAAACTGCTTCAGGTCATGGGTCGGTATGGCGAATACCTGAAAAGCTTCAAAAAAGAAAAGCCCGCGGCAAGAATGCGGCGGGCTGCAAGAACGTACGGAGCGAGACCAGTGTGCCCACCTGGATGTCATCATTTTGTGAAGATCAGGTCGGCAGCGTGTCATGTCTCACTTGGGTAAATGCATAAAAAAGCCCGCCATGAAAGGCGGGCAAATGACGTTTTGAAGGGAGAGCCTGCAGACTGGACCTGGCCGGTTAACCCAGGATTAAGCGGCAACGCATTGACCTGCAAAGGCGATCAGCCTATACAGGCCTGCCACTTGCCCAGGAGCCAGCATGCACGACGAAGACGACCTGCACGAACCCGAACACGATCACCTGCTTGATCACGAATTTCTCTACGAAGACATGGAGCCCGAGGCGGATGCCCAAGGCGCCGAGGATGAGGTGGAGGAGGACGAGGAAACGCTGGATGACCTCGATGATGAGGAGCGCGATCACCCAGCCTGGTTTGACGACTGCGTAGACGATTGAATCAGCGCCCGTCCACCGAGAAGCGCCCGGGACCGCTTACGGCCAGCAACAGCAAGCCGCCCATGATGGCGAGGTTCTTAAGGAACTGGGTCATGTTGGCGCTGCGCTCGGGGTCGACCATGTTCCAGAACGGATGCCCGAGCAGCGCCGTGCCCAGCACGAACAGGGCAAACAGCAAGGCCAGCGGCCGCGTATAGAAGCCGAGGATCAGCAGGATGCCGACAACGAACTCCATCAGCACGGCAATGCCAGCTGCCAGCATCGGGGCAGGGGCGCCCAGCGAGGTCATGTAGCCAACCGTGCCGTCGAAGCCAGTCAGCTTTGCCCAGCCAGACAGGACGAACAGGATCATCAGCAGCACGCGGGCAATCAGGATAATGATGTCGCGTTGGCCATCGAACAGGGAGTAGCGCATGGTGGCGTTCCAGTGGACGGGGACAAGCTCCACTTTAGCAGCTGCGCAAAACATTGCTGCCAGGCAGCAAAAAGGCGCCGCTGGGGCGCCTTTTCACAGAAGTTTGGTGCGAGTGGCGGGACTCGAACCCGCAAGGCTCACGCCGACAGATTTTAAGTCTGCTGTGTATACCAATTCCACCACACTCGCACGCTTGAAGGGGTCGCAACGACCAGCTCGCTTCTAAGTAGAAGGGCTTCGCAATCAAGCGCGCTTTATAACCCATCGTTATAGTTGAGTCAACCACAGCACCTATCATCAACAGAATGAACGGTCGATCAAATGCTCAATTGACACCTTGCTGTCATTGCGCCACTGTTGCGGTTTTACCTGGCCCAGTGCTTGTCGAAGAGTGCTGACTGGCGGTAGTTGTCTGGTGCCCATCGGCGGGCGCCTGGGTTACCCTCATTTAGTTCCTGCTGCTGTGCCAGTGGAGTATTCATGGTTTCAGCTGACTGTCTCGACCACCCTGTCATGCCCGCCCACCGCTATGAACAGCTGGTTCAGTCGGTGGTCGACTACGCCATCTACATGCTCGACCCTTCCGGCCATGTGGTGTCGTGGAATGCGGGCGCGCAACGGATCAAGGGTTACCGCGCCGACGAAGTGATCGGCCAGCATTTTTCGCTGTTTTTCACCCCTCAGGATTGTGCCGATGGCCGACCCGAACGCTTGCTGCGCCAAGCGCTGGAACAGGGTGTGGCACAGGATGAAGGCTGGCGGGTACGCAAGGACGGCACGCAGTTCTGGGCCTTGGCGGCGCTGGATGTGATCCGCGATGATCTCGGCCAGATCGTTGGCCTGGCCAAGGTTACCCGCGACATTACCGACCGCCGTGAGTCGGCCATGCAGCTGGACGCCGTGCGCGCCCAGTTGTTCCAGGCGCAGAAGCTTGAAGCACTCGGCCAGTTGACCGGTGGCCTGGCGCATGACTTCAACAACATGCTGACCATCATCATCAGCTCGGCGCGCCTGGCGCTGGCTACCCAAGATCCGTTGCGGACCCAGCGCATGCTGCAGCACATCCTCGATGCCGGGCAGCGGGGCACTGAACTGACCCAGCAATTGCTCAGCTTTGCCCGCCATCGCAAGCTCGATGTGGCGTGCGTCGCACCGGCTGATCTGGTAACCGCGACCCGTGGCCTGCTGGAGCATGCATTGCCTGATGCGGTTGACCTGCACGTCGTGCTGCAACCGGACCTACCGTTGATCGAGGTGGATGCCGGGCAGTTGCAGATGGTGCTGCTCAACCTGCTGTTCAATGCCCGCGATGCCATCACCGGGCAGGGCCGGATCAGCCTGATGGTGGATGTGGTCGAACTGGTTGGCGAGGTGGAAGGGTTGCGCGGCAGCTTCGTGCGTTTCGAAGTGCAGGACAGCGGCGAGGGTATTGCGCCAGAGGTATTGCCACGTATTTTCGAGCCGTTTTTCACCACCAAGCCTTTTGGCAAAGGCACCGGCCTGGGCCTTAGCCAGGTGTATGGCTTTGCCAGGCAGAGCGGTGGTGCGATTTGCGTCGACAGCGACCCCGGCCATGGAACTTGCATGCAGCTTTACTTGCCAGTGTACCAGCCTCCGACAGACAGCCAACTCCACAGGTAGACAGCATGGCACAGGCACTCAAGCGGCTGGTGACGGGCATAGAAGGCCTTGATGCGTTGCTCAAGGGTGGCCTGGTTGCCGGTTCGTCCTACATCATTCAAGGCCCGCCGGGTGCCGGCAAGACCATCCTGGCCAATCAGCTGGCGTGTGGTCATGTGCGCTCCGGCGGCCGGGTACTGGTAGCCACGCTGCTCAGCGAATCGCATGAGCGGCTGTTCCAGTACCTGGCCACCCTGGACTTCTTCGACCCGGCACTGGTGGGCGACCAGATCCAGTTCGTCAGCGCCTTCGATACCCTCGAACAGGAAGGGCTGGATGCGGTGGTGCGCTTGCTGCGCCAGGAAATCGCCCGGCAGCAGGCCAGCCTGCTGATCGTCGACGGGGTGCTCAATGCCCGCGTGCGCGCGGAAACCGCGCTGGACACCAAGAAGTTCGTCTCCGAACTGCAGGGCCATGCGGCCTTTGCCGGCTGCACCTTGCTGTTGCTGACCAGTGCCCGGCTGGACGAGGGCAGCCCGGAGCACACCATGGTCGACGGGGTGATCGAACTGGGTGAACAGCTGGTGGGCAGCCGCGCCGTGCGCCATGTCCAGTTGCGCAAGACGCGCGGCAGTGCGGCGTTGTCAGGGCGCCACGAGTGCCTTATCGATGAAGCGGGCATGCACGTGTTTCCGCGGCTGGAGTCGCTGTTCAGCCACCCTAGCCAGATGGGCAGCGCAAACCTTGGGCGTGTCACCAGCGGTGTGGCCGACCTGGATGAAATGCTCGACGGTGGCCTGGCCACCGGTTCGGTCAGCCTGCTGATCGGGCCTTCGGGCATTGGCAAGACATCGTTGGGCCTGGCGTTTCTCGGCGCCAGCACTGTGCAGGCCCCTGGGCTGCATTTCGGCTTTTACGAAACGCCCGAACGGCTGCGCAGCAAAGCCGCATCGTTGGGCTATGACTTTACCGCAATGGAGCAGGGCGGCAGCCTTCAGTTGTTCTGGCAGCCGACCACAGAGGGCTTGCTGGACCAGGTTGGCGCACGCCTGCTAAAGCAGGTGGAGGCGCACGGTAGCAAGCGCGTGCTGATCGACAGCCTTGGCGCATTCAGCCGCCTTGCCATCGACCCGACACGGCTCAATGCGTTTTTCCGTGCCTTGGCTGGCGAGCTGCGCGCGCGCGATGTAAGCGTGATACTGACCTGGGAAATGCGCGACATCTTCGGTTCGGAAATCAGCGCGCCCGCGCCAGACCTGTCGAGCATTGTCGACAACCTGGTGCTGATGCGCTTCGTCGAACTGGATTCGCAGCTGCGGCGCATGCTGTCGATTCTCAAGGTGCGTGACAGCCACCATGACCCCGCCTTGCACGAGCTGCTGATCGGGCCGCAGGGCATTAACTTGCGCAAGGCGTTCGAAGGTGCCAGTGGTGTGCTTTCGGGAACGCCCGTACCGCAAGGGAGCGGCTAACAGGATGAGCAGATGAACACCATCCTGATCGTCGATGACGAGTACCTGATCGCCGATATCCTCGGCTTCGCCCTGGAAGACGAAGGCTACGCGGTGGAAAAGGCGAGCAACGGCTGCAAGGCCCTGGAGGCGCTGAAGGAGAAGCGCGTGCAGCTGGTTATCACCGACTATATGATGCCGCTGCTCAATGGCGAGGAATTGGTGCGCTCAATGCGTGAAGACCCGTCCTTGAGCGAGTTGCCGGTCATCCTCATGAGTGGCGCGCAGGCCAACCAGGGATGCCCGGAACTGTTCGCCGCCGTGTTCGACAAACCGTTCGACATGGATTGTATGATCGCCAAGGTGCGCGAACTGCTGGGCACCTGAGGCGCGGGGCGATCAAGCGCATCCGTGCGGCTTGAGGCAAGTCGCTCAGTGCGAGTCGTCGTGCTTTTCCGGGGCCGGGCTGCCGGCCTGGATGCGTTTGAAGATCTCTTCGCGATGAACCTGGACATCTTTCGGTGCATCGATACCGATCCTCACCTGCATCCCTTTGACGCCCAGAATGGTGACTTTGATGTCATCGTTGATGACGATGCTTTCGCCAACCTTACGGGTGAGTATCAGCATGTAGTTCTCCTTGGTGATGTAAAAAACCGTCGGGCCAGTTGCCTCGGCGGCGGGAGCGTGTCCCTCTTCCTTCTCATTAAAGACGCTTTCGGCGGATAGTAATTCCCCGACAGACAAATTCTGTTGCGTGTCTTCAGTTGCAGGTGGCTGGGCAAACCGTCAGCGGTTTGTCGGCCAAGGTGCTCGGTGTCAAGGATAGGGCGCTTGGCGACCAATGGGAAATTTCTTCGCATCATGGGCTGAATAGACAGGCTCAATGGGCCTCCTGTTCCTCAAGTGCCTGTAAAAACAGCAGCAATGCGACTTCTTCGGGGTCCAGCCCCTTGCGTACCCGGTTTTTCGGCAGGTTGGCCAGACGCCCCAGTGCATAGTGCTCGAGTACAGCAGGGTGAATGTAACAGCGCCGGCACACCGCGGGTGTATTGCCCAGGCGCGCGGCCACCTGGCGGACAATGCCGGCCACTTGGCGCTTGGCCTCGGTTTCGGGTTCCCAGGCCAACGGCCGTAGCAGGTCCAGGGCCAGGCTGCTGCCGGCCCAGGTGCGGTAGTCCTTGGCGGTGAAGTCGGCGCCGGTAAGCTGTTGCAGAAACTGGTTGACCTCGCTGGAGCCGACACTGTGGCGCTGGCCGTCTTCATCCAGGTACTGGAACAGCGCCTGGCCGGGCAACTCCATGCAGCGCTTGAGCAGGCTGGCCAGGCGCCGGTCATTGAGGGTGACGTTGTGCTCGACGCCGCGTTTGCCGCGGAACTGGAAACGGATAGTGCTGCCCTTGATCTGCACATGGCGGTTACGCAGCGTAGTCAGCCCGTAGGACTGGTTGTCCCGCAGGTAGCGCTGGTTGCCAATGCGGATCAGGGTATGGTCCAGCAGGCTCACCACCAGCGCCATGACCTTTTCGCGGTCCAGGCCTGGCCGGGCGAGATGGTTTTCCAGTTGCGCCCGCAGCTTGGGCAGGGT
Source organism: Pseudomonas sp. CM27 (assembly GCF_013179515.1). Taxonomy (GTDB): domain Bacteria; phylum Pseudomonadota; class Gammaproteobacteria; order Pseudomonadales; family Pseudomonadaceae; genus Aquipseudomonas. Next base: position 8,409 of record NZ_JABMCN010000005.1, on the reverse strand, counting down.
CTGGGCAAAGGCCAGCATGCGCCCGTACTTGTGCTGGTCGCGCAGCTCGCGCCACTGCACGTGGTAGCGGTACTGCTTGCGGCCACGGGCATCGATACCGGTTGCCTGCAGGTGGCCCATGGGGTCGGCGCAGATCCACACATCGGTATAGGCCGGTGGGATCACCAGCGCGGCGATGCGCGCCAGGGTTTCGCTGTCGCGCACCCGCTGGCCATCGGCATCCAGATAGATGAAGCGGTCGCGCCAGCGCTTGCGGGTCAGGCCCGGCTGGCTGTCGTCAACGTAATGCAGGGTACGCGGCAGAGGGCAGTCGAGCATGTGCGGCAAGCCTCGATCAAGTTACTGATCAATGGACAACAGCCGCTTCGGGGTTGCTCAGCCCAACAGCGCGACCGACTTGATCTGGGCAAACAGCATCTGCCCCGGGTGCAAGCCCAGCTGGTCAGCCGAGAAGCGCGTGATGCGGGCCAGCAGGGGGCTGCCGCCGGCATCCAGGCTGACCAGCACATGCGCGGGGTTCTCGGCCGGTCGGCTTTCGCGCACGCGCACCGCCAAGCGGTTGAGAATGCTCGAGGTGCTGTCGGCTGCCAGCGCCAGGCTGACGTCACGGGCCTGTACCTTGACGCGCAAGGTGCTGCCCATCACATGCGCCGGGTGAGCGATGCGCAGCAACGGCCCAGTGCTACCGGGCAGGCGCAGGTCGAGCAGGTCGTAGTACGGGTCGTGGCCCACCACCATGCCCTCGAACACCACGCCGGCATCCTCGCCCTGGGCCAGCGACAGGTCGAGGCGGGCCAAGGTTTCGCCAATCGGGCCGCTGGCCACCGCCTGGCCTTGCTCCAGCAGCACCAGGTGGTCGGCCAGCCGCGCCACTTCATCCTGGGCGTGGCTGACGTACACCAGCGGGATGTCCAGTTCGTCGTGCAGGCGCTCCAGGTAGGGCAGGATCTCGCGCTTTCGCGGCCCATCGAGGGCAGCCAGAGGCTCGTCCATCAACAACAGGCGCGGGCTGCTGAGCAGGGCGCGGGCAATGCCTACCCGCTGCGCCTCGCCCCCGGACAAGGTGGCGGGGCGGCGTTGCAGCAGGTGGCCGATCCCCAGCAGCTGGCTGGCCTGGTCGAGGCTGACCTTGCGTTCAGCCGGGGCCACCCGGCGCCAGCCGAACTCCAGGTTGCCACGTACCGACAGGTGCGGGAACAGGCTGGCCTCCTGGAACACGTAGCCCACCGGGCGCAGGTGCGGTGCCTGGAAGTAGCCGCGGTCGCTGTCTTCCCAGACTTCACCGTTGACCTCGATATAGGCGCTGGCAGCCCGCTCCAGCCCGGCCAGGCAGCGCAGGCAGCTGGTCTTGCCCGAGCCCGAGTGGCCGAACAGCGCGCTGATGCCGCGCCCTGGCAGTAGCAGGTCGACATCCAGGGTAAATTCGTCGCGCGCCAGTTTCAGGCGCGCCACAATCGATGCGGTCATTTCAGCTCCAGCCAGCCTTGCCGCGGCGTCCGGCGTACAGCAGGAGCAGCACCAGGAAAGAGAACACCAGCATGGCACCGGCCAGCCAGTGGGCTTGCGAATACTCCATGGCCTCGACGTGATCGAAGATCTGTACCGAAACCACGCGGGTCTTGTCAGGGATGTTGCCACCGATCATCAGCACCACACCGAATTCGCCCACCGTGTGGGCGAAGCCGAGGATGCTGGCGGTGATGAAGCCGGGCCGCGCCAGGGGCAGCACCACATGGACGAACGTGTCCCAAGGGCTGGCACGCAGTGTCGCCGCCACTTCCAGCGGGCGCTGGCCGATGGCGCCGAAGGCGTTCTGCAGCGGCTGGACCACGAATGGCAGGGAATACACCGTAGAACCGATCACCAGGCCGGTGAAGCTGAATACCACGGTGCCCAGGCCCAGTGCCTGGGTCGCCTGGCCCAGCCAGCCGTGCGGGCCGAGGGCGATCAGCAGGTAGAAGCCGATCACCGTTGGCGGCAGCACCAGCGGCAGCGCCACCACGGCGCCCACCGGCCCGCGCAGCCAGGAGCGCGTGCGCGCCAGCCACCAGGCGATGGGTGTGCCGATAATCAGCAGGATCAGGGTGGTCAGGCTGGCCAGCTTGATGGTCAGCCAGATGGCACCCAGGTCACTGGCGTCCAGTGGCATCAGATTTCATAGCCGTAGGACTTGATCACTGCAGCGGCTTTCGGGCCTTTCAGGTAATCGACCAGGGCCTTGGCGGCCGGATTGTCCTTGCCTTTGTCGAGAATGACGGCGTCCTGGCGGATCGGGTCGTGCAGTTCGGAAGGGACGATCCAGGCCGAGCCGTTGGTGACCTTGCCGTCCTTGTAGATTTGCGACAGCGCCACGAAGCCCAGCTCGGCGTTGCCGGTGGAAACGAACTGGAAGGCCTGGGTGATGTTCTGGCCTTCGACGATCTTGCCCTTGGTGGCGTCAGTCAGCTTGAGCTTGTCCAGAACCTGGGTGGCAGCCAGGCCATAAGGCGCAGCTTTCGGGTTGGCGATGGACAGGTGCTTGTACGCGTTCATTTTCAGCACGTCGCCTTTGGCGTCTACATAACCGTCCTGGGCCGACCACAAGGCCAAGGTGCCGATGGCGTAGGTGAAGCGCGAACCCGGGACGATTGCCTTTTCCTGTTCAAGCTTGGCCGGGGTGCTGTCATCTGCGGCGAGGAACACTTCGAACGGGGCACCGTTCTTGATCTGGGCGTAGAACTGCCCGGTAGCACCATAGGCGGCGACCAGCTTGTGGCCGGTGTCCTTCTCGAAATCCTTGGCGATGGCCTGGATCGGCGCTGTAAAGTTTGCTGCGACCGCAACCTGGACTTCATCGGCCCAGGCAGTGTTGAAGGCGAACAGGCTGGCCAGGGCGGTGACGGCCAGGCAGGACGGGCGGACACGCATGAATACAGCTCCTTGGGGTTATCGTTATGGCCTTAACTATATAGCGATAGGCCATTTGCCGGGAAGGGGCTGATCGATTCGCCCGCGAAAGGGCCAAACCTGCTTAAGAAGATGCCTGACACCCGACCATTGCCAGCGCCTTGCAGGCAATTTCGCGGGTCAATTCGCCAGCGGGCATATGCCTGCCCAGGCGCAGCGCCTGCCCCGACCACAGGTTGCTGAAGTCGCTGTTGCCCTGCGGCTCGGTGATCGCACGCAGGGGCATCAATGCCCCGCCCGCCAGCGGAAAGCGCGGGGCCAGGTCATTCATCGGTCCCAGTTCGCGCATGATGCGGTTATTGATACCCCGCGCCGGGCGACCGGTGAACAGGTTGGTCAGCGCCGTGTCGCTGGCAGGGGCGCTGTCCAGGGCCCGGCGATGCGCTGGCGAAACCTTGGCCTCGGGGCAGAACAGGTAAGCCGTGCCGATCTGCACGGCCGCAGCGCCCAGGGCC
>NZ_JABMCN010000005.1:0-4910 GCF_013179515.1 Pseudomonas sp. CM27 | reverse complement strand
AACAGGTTGGTCAGCGCCGTGTCGCTGGCAGGGGCGCTGTCCAGGGCCCGGCGATGCGCTGGCGAAACCTTGGCCTCGGGGCAGAACAGGTAAGCCGTGCCGATCTGCACGGCCGCAGCGCCCAGGGCCAGTGCTGCCACCAGGCCGCGGTGGTCGCCAATGCCGCCAGCGGCAATCACCGGCACGCTCACCGCGTCGGCCACCTGCGGCACCAGGGCAAAGGTGCCGATCTGGCTGGTGATGTCGCTGCTCAGGAACATGCCGCGGTGGCCGCCGGCCTCATAGCCCATGGCGATGATCGCGTCACAGCCATTGCGCTCCAGCCAGACGGCCTCTTCCACGGTGGTGGCGCTGGACAGTACCTTGGCACCGCTGGCCTTGACCCGTTGCAGCAGGTCGGCCTGGGGCAAGCCGAAGTGGAAGCTCACCACTTCCGGGCGCCACGCCTCGACCAGTTGGCAGCTCTGCTCATCGAACGGCGCGCGGTTGGACACTGGCGTGGGCGCCGCGAAATCGGCACCCACTTCACGGTAATAAGGTTCAAGCGCCTGCTTCCAGCGTGCGTCGTGCTCGGCATCGGGCGCTGGCGGCTGGTGGCAGAAGAAGTTCAGGTTCAGTGGGCGGCCCGGGCAGCCGCTGCGAAAGGCGGCGATCTCGGCGCGCACCTGTTCGCCCGTAAGCATGGCGCAGGGCAGGGCGCCCAGCCCGCCAGCCAGGCCCACGGCAATCGCCATCGGCGCGCCGGTTGCACCCGCCATGGGCGCCTGGAGCACAGGCAACTCGATGCCCAGCAGGTCGAGGATACGGCGGTCGGGCCAATGGCTCATGCGATTCTCCTTGCGCGGGGCTGGCGGTGCGGCGGGGCTTACGGCAGTTTTACAGGGCCTTGCTGACCTGGATGTCGCTGATCTTGTCGGCGTCGTCGCCGTGGATCTTGCGCAGGGCATCGAGGGCTTGCTCGAGAGAGGCATCGGGCATCAGCGCGAAGTCCCAGCGGCGCTCGCCGTCGAGCTTGTATTTGATGACGTACTTGATGATCTGGGTCATGGTGGCCTTATCTGAGTTTCGACGACGAACGACGGATGATCTTGATCTTGTGGGTCAGGGTCGGCTTGCGGGTGACCGAGATCGGGCGGGTGGTCACGGTATCGATGGTGATGTTCCAGAAGCCGGTGCTGGGCACCGTGATCTTTGCCGGGAACTGCTCGAAATGGCCGCCGTGGTAAGTGTGACGGCCGCCATTCTTGAAGCTGCGGAAGTTGGCGTCGTTCATCAGGCGGATATTGCAGCGCTGGGAGCACTCGACGACGACGATGTCGTCTTCGTTGAGGTGCTCGCGCTGGTGTACGAATTTCATGTGATGCTCCGCAAGGTTTGGATCTGCAAAGGCAAAAGATACCACGATGTGTCGATACACTGCCGCGCTGTTCGCCGGGCGTGGATAAATCTGCCAGTACGGGGAGCAAAATCGCCTGGTCGTGGTCGAACCGAATTCTTGATGGCGGAGGTGCTGCAAATGAAGTGGATGGTGGCGGCGTTGTCGGTAGCGCTGGGTGGCTGTGTCAGTGTTGCAGAACTGGAACAGTCGCATGAAACACTGGATGTAATGTCTGGCAAGAGCCCGCGCGAGTATGCCGATTGCATCAAGCAGAAGCTGGCCGAGACCCGCGACCCGCTGACCGAAGAGCAGCGTGGGGATGGCCTGCGGCTGATCGTGCCGCAGAAGATCACCTCGGGGGTGGGCCCGGCGGCGCTGGTGGACATCGACAAGCGTGGCAGTGGCAGCAGCATCACGCTGCACGAACGGTTGAACAACTTCCCGCTGCGCTTGGGTGATGTGCGCACGGCGGCTACCCAATGCATCTCCGGAAATTGATCTGGGGCAAGTAACAGGCGGTTAAGCGGCCCTTGGCCATGGCTTGGCCCGCCTTGGCGTTGTTGCGATCTCCCTGGCAGGGATAGTATCCATTTGCTTATGTTTTTTAAGCCTAAGCTTATAACAAAAGAAATGGAGGTTCGTGATGACAGCGTTGAGTCGCGTCGTGGTCAGCAGCCTGCTGATCCTGGCCTGGCCCGCGGTACAAGCCGCTGACGGCCAGAAAGTCTTCAATCAGGGCGGGGCCAACCCCGCTGCCATGGCCTGCCTCGGTTGCCATGGCGCGGATGGCAAGGGCATTGCCGCCGCCGGGTTTCCACGATTGGCCGGGCTCCCGGCCGGTTACCTCGGCAAGCAATTGCATGACTGGCGCAGCGGCAGCCGCAAGCATGCGGTGATGGAGCCGCTGGCCAAGGCCCTGAGCGAGGATGAAATCAATGCGGTCAGCGGCTACCTGGCCAGCTTGCCAGCAGACCCCGCAGGTGACCTGCGCCGCCAGCAGATCGCCGATGACCCCACAACGCGCATGGCCCTTTACGGTGACTGGAGCCGAAAGATCCCGGGCTGCGTGCAATGCCACGGCCCTGGTGGCGGTGGGGTTGGCGAGCATTTCCCACCCTTGGCCGGCCAGCCCGCCAGCTACCTGGTGGCGCAGCTCGATGCCTGGCGCGACGGTAGCCGCCGCAATGACCCCAACCAGCTGATGGTCGGCGTGGCCAAGGCCATGACCGATGCCGAGATCAAGGCCATTGCCGAATTCTTTGCCCGCCCCGCCAGCCAGGAGGTCACGCCATGAAACGGATGACTCCGGCGTTATTGCTGCTGGCCATGGCCAGCGCCCAGGCCACACCGATCGCCATGGAAGACCAGTCGCAGTTGAGGGTGCCCGGCGTGCAGGCCGCGCCGCAGTTCGTGCCACCCGCTGAAAGCGAGCTGCCTGATAATGCCTTTGGCAAGGCGGTGCGTGAGGGCCATGCCTTGTTCGTCGACACCCGCCGGTTGATGCCCGAGGCCGTGGGCAATGGCATGAACTGCAGCAACTGCCACCTCGATCAGGGGCGCCTGGCGCACTCCGCACCCTTGTGGGGCGCTTACCCGATGTACCCGGCCTACCGCAAGAAAAACGACAAGGTCAACACCTATGCCGAACGTATCCAGGGGTGCTTCCAGTTCAGCATGAACGGCAAGCCGCCTGCCGCTGACAGCCCGCAGATGACGGCGCTGGCGGTGTATGCGTACTGGCTTTCGACCAAGGCGCCGACCGGTGTCGAGATTGCCGGGCGCGGTTACCCTGAGGTTGCACAGCCTAAAGGCGGATATGACTTCACGCGCGGTCGGCAGGTGTACCGTGAGCAGTGCGCGATTTGCCACGGCGACAATGGCGAAGGCCAGCAGGTGGCGGGCGAGTACGTGATGCCGCCGCTGTGGGGCAAGGATGCCTACAACTGGGGCGCCGGCATGCACCGGATCAACACCGCAGCGTCGTTCATCAAGTACAACATGCCGCTGGGCAAGCCGGGCAGCCTCAGTGATCAGCAGGCCTGGGACGTGGCGGCGTGGATCAATCGCCATGAACGCCCGCAGGACCCGCGGTTGGTGGACGGCTCCATCGAGAAGACGCGGGTGAAGTTTCATGCCAATGACGGGGTGAACCTGTATGGGCAGAAGGTGGATGGCGTGCTGATCGGGCAGGGGACCGGCGGTTGATGTGTCGCCTGTGCCGGCCTCAGCACGGGTGAACCCGCTGCCACAGGGCGAGCGCGACCCTGGGAAAAGGCCGGTGCAGGCTGCCAGATTCGGCTGTCATCCAACGGTCATGTATGACGGTAATATTTACGATCCGCCGGAACTATCTACACTGGGTTATCTCTATCATCCCAACGATCGGCCAGGGGTGGGGCATTGTAAGGTGACTGCCGCCTGATTAGACTGCGCCGAATCCCACAGGCCTAGCCTTTTGTAAGGACGTATATGATCAAAAAATGCTTGTTCCCGGCAGCCGGCTACGGCACCCGCTTCCTGCCTGCTACCAAAGCCATGCCCAAGGAAATGCTGCCGGTGGTCAACAAGCCACTGATCCAGTATGGCGTTGAAGAAGCATTGGATGCCGGTCTGAGCGAGATTTCCATCGTCACCGGCCGCGGCAAGCGCGCCCTGGAAGACCACTTCGACATCAGCTACGAGCTGGAAAACCAGATCAAGGGCACCGACAAGGAAAAATACCTGGTCGGTATCCGTCGTCTGCTCGACGAGTGTTCGTTCTCCTACACCCGCCAGACCGAAATGAAAGGCCTGGGTCACGCCATCCTTACCGGCCGCCCGCTGATCGGCGACGAGCCGTTCGCCGTGGTGCTGGCGGACGACCTGTGCGTCAACCCCGAAGGTGACGGCGTGCTGACCCAGATGGTCAAGCTGTACAACCAGTTCCGCTGCTCGATCATCGCCATCCAGGAAGTCGACCCGCAGGAAACCAACAAGTACGGCGTCATCGCCGGTGACATGATCCGCGACGATATCTTCCGTGTTACCAACATGGTCGAGAAGCCGGCACCGGAGGACGCGCCGTCCAACCTGGCGATCATCGGCCGCTACATCCTGACCCCCGATATTTTCGATATCATCCAGAACACCCCGCCAGGCAAAGGCGGCGAAATCCAGATCACCGACGCGCTGATGCAGCAGGCTCAGAACGGCTGCGTGATTGCCTACAAGTTCAAGGGCCAGCGTTTCGATTGCGGTGGCGCCGAGGGCTACATCGACGCGACCAACTTCTGCTTCGAGAACTACTACAAGACTGGCAAGGCTTACTGATAAGCCCTGCTGGCCTGATGAAAGCCACCCTTGCGGGTGGCTTTTTTGTTGTGCGCCAGGCATGGCGCGTTGCGCGTAAGCGCAACCTGCTTGGCTGTGGTGGCCGAGCGGGTGACTTGGAGGTGAAAGTCCTCTACACACCCGGCAAGGGGAAGTGTTAGCCGGAGGCAAGGGTGTCGCGGGCGACTGCGAATCTGAAGGAAGCCCGAGGCAAAATGCTGGC
>NZ_JABMCN010000499.1 GCF_013179515.1 Pseudomonas sp. CM27 | reverse complement strand
GCTGAATCAATGGCACATCCAGGCGTGGCGAGCCTTCATCGGAAAACGCCGGGCTCAACGAGCCGCTGACCTGCTCGGTGAAGCTTACCAGCGGGCTCAGTCGTGCATCGCCGTTGTACAGGCGCTGCAGAGCGCTGTTGCCGGTGGCCAGCGCCTGCGCCGAGAAGCCGCCCCAGCACAGCATGCCGGCGATCTCGTCCATGGCTGACGGTGCCAGATAGGCGCGGTAGCTGCCGGGCTTCAGGGTGACTGCCGGAAGGCCGAGGAAACCCAGTTGCTCCCGCGCCTGGCGCAGCCGTGCGGTGAAGTTGTCGGAGTTCCATTCTTGACCGGCATAGTTGGCTTTCACCGCCTGGCCATTTTCATGGAACAGGCTCCAGTCCACGTTGAAGCTGTTGGCCTGATGCCAGCCGAAGGCGCCAAACGAACTGGCAAAGCCACGGCAGATGGGCCCGGCGGCATAGATGCCGACCAGGTCCAGGTCCCCGGCTTCGCGGTCGAGCAGGGCCAGTACATCGCTCAGCTCGGGCAGCGGTTGCTCCTGCTGGCTGTGGCTGTGCCAGGCGCTGTCGTCCAGGCGCAGGTAGGGGTCGACCGCCAGCAGCGGCAACGTCTGGCGCAGTTGCTCCAGG
>NZ_JABMCN010000498.1 GCF_013179515.1 Pseudomonas sp. CM27 | reverse complement strand
AGGGTTCGCTCGCCCTTGCCGGTTTTTACCAACACGGGTTGTGCACCGACGGCCAGGGCCGCCTCCAGGTCACCTGTGCTGTCGCCAACAAACCAGACGCCTGCAAGGCCGACCTGGTAATGCTCGGCGATCGCCTGCAGCATGCCGGGCCTGGGCTTGCGGCAGTCGCAGCCCTGGTCCGGCCCGTGCGGGCAATACACGATGTGGCCCACCTCGCCGCCCTGCTCGGCCACCAGCGCGCGCAGGCGCGCGTGCATGGCCTCGAGGGTTGCCAGCGAATAATAGCCACGGGCAATACCGGACTGGTTGGTGGCCACGGCCACCGTCCAGCCCGCCTTGCTCAACTGCGCGATCGCTTCGACCGAGCCCGGGATCGGTACCCACTCTTCCAGCGTCTTGATGTAGGCGTCGGAGTCGTAATTGATCACCCCGTCACGGTCGAGAATCAGCAGTTTCAAGGCTTACCCCAGCAGCGAAATGTCGGCCACGCCCAGGAACAGACCGCGCAGGCGGCTGAGCAGGGCATAACGGTTGGCGCGTACCTTGGCGTCTTCGGCGTTGACCATCACCGCCTCGAAGAAGGCGTCGACCGGGTCACGCAGTGCTGCCAGTCGGGCCAGCGATTCGCTGTACTGGCGTGCAGCAGCCATTGGTTGCAC
>NZ_JABMCN010000497.1 GCF_013179515.1 Pseudomonas sp. CM27 | reverse complement strand
CTTGCGGTAGTCGTCGACCCAGCCGATGGCGCCGAACGCCAGGGTGACGATCAGCACCACCCACACATAGCGATTGGACAGGTCGGCCCACAGCAAGGTGCTGATGGCGATGGCGGACAGGATCAGCGCACCACCCATGGTCGGGGTGCCGGACTTGGACAAGTGCGATTGCGGGCCGTCGTTACGCACGGCCTGGCCGATCTGGCGAATTTGCAGGGTACGGATCATCCACGGCCCCAGCCACAGCGCCAGGGACAACGCGGTCAGTACACCAAGAATCCCGCGCAGGGACAGGTACTGGAAGACCGCGAAGCCTTTGTGGAACTGTTGCAGATACTCGGCCAACAGCAGCAGCATTAATGTTTCTCCCCGCTGGCACCGCACAATGCCGCCACGACGTTTTCCATCGCAGCGCTGCGCGAGCCCTTGATCAAGATAGTGGTATCGCTGGCATTTTCGGCGCTAACCGCGTCGATAAGCTCAGCTTGAGTAGCGAAATGGCGGCCATTGGCGCCAAACGCCTGGACCGCATGTGTCATGTTGGAACCCACTGCGTACAGGGCGTCTACCTTGCCACGCGCGTAGTCACCCACCTGACGGTGGCCTTCTTCCGCCCATTGCCCCAGTTCGCCGATATCCCCAAGCACCAGGACGGTGCGTCC
>NZ_JABMCN010000496.1 GCF_013179515.1 Pseudomonas sp. CM27 | reverse complement strand
GCGTGCCAGTTGCCGAATCTGCGCTGGCGCGATGCCACAATGCGCGCTCATGGCCTCTGCAGTGAACGGCGCAAGCGCTTCGCGCACCTGCTGCAGCCCGTTGATGGGCAAATGCGAGCCCCGCGTCAGGCCTTCGGCGAAGAGGGTGTTGAGCACGCCGCCGAGCAGGGCAGCATCCCCGCCTGGGCGCATGAACAGGTGAGTGTCCGCCATCGCAGCCGTTTCGCTACGCCGCGGGTCGATCACCACCAGGCGCCCGCCACGTGCCCGCAGGGCCTTCAGGCGCTTCTCCACGTCTGGCACGGTCATGATGCTGCCATTCGAAGCCAGTGGGTTGGCGCCGAGGATCAGCATGAAGTCGGTGTGGTCGATATCGGGGACCGGCAGCAGCAGGCCATGGCCGTACATCAGGTGGCTGACGAGGTGCTGCGGTAACTGGTCCACCGAAGTGGCAGAGAAACGGTTGCGGGTTTTCAGCAGGCCGAGGAAATAGTTGCTGTGCGTCATCAAGCCGTAGTTGTGCACGCTCGGATTGCCCTGATAGACCGCCACGGCATTGTGCCCGTGGGCTTGCTGGACTGCCCACAGTCTGTCGGCGGCCAGGGTAAAGGCTTCATCCCAGCCAATGGCTTGCCAGCCCTCGCCCACGCGTTTGTGCGGCTGG
>NZ_JABMCN010000495.1 GCF_013179515.1 Pseudomonas sp. CM27 | reverse complement strand
AGCGCGGCGCGGTCGGCCTCGACATAGGCGTGCAGGTGGCCCATGGCGTGGTGGGCGACCTGGTAGTTGAGGCCGTCTAGCAGGACCAGAATGACGTTGTGTTGCATGTTTGCTCCAGTCATGAACCGCGTTGGATTCATCGCCGGCAAGCCAGCTCTCACAGGGATCCCACATGGCGAGTGTTGAGGCGATCTTTGTGGGAGCTGGCTTGCCGGCGATGAGGCCCGTACAGGTGCCAGGGATGCTGGCGCCTTACTCCATTTCGATGATCACCTGCTCCTGCCACTTCTGCGGCAGCGCCTTGGAGGTCTTTTCCCAAACATCGGCGTTCTTGATCGGCTGCGCCGCACCGTACTGCTCGTTGGGCAGCAACTTGGCCTGCACGTCTGCGGGCAGCTTCAGGTGCTCTGCCCGGATCGGCCGCGCGTGACCCTTGGCCAGATTGATCTGCCCTGCATCACTGAAGATGTATTCGCGGGTCAGCTTGGCCGCATTCGGGTGCTTGGCGTACTTGTTGATGATGGTGGTGTAACCCGAAGTGACCGAGCCATCCGAGGGGATCAACACCTCAAAGCGTTTGGGATCGATCTGGTCACGGTAGCTCAGGCCGTTGAAGTCCCACACCACGCCAACTTCCACCTCGCCCTTTTCCAGCGTCTGGATGGT
>NZ_JABMCN010000494.1 GCF_013179515.1 Pseudomonas sp. CM27 | reverse complement strand
CTCCACATAGCCCCACTCGCCGCTGTCCTGGCCGATGTTGATCGGGTAGTCGTCCAGCGGGCCGGCGACCGGGATCATCACCTTGCGAAACACCATCGCCCCGTCGCAGGGCATGGGCAGCACTACGTCGTCGGCATCAGGCATCGGGTTGTAGTACTTTTCGTCCCAGGTTGCCGCTGCTGCTTGCAGCGCGAAGCCGAGACCAAGTGGCGCCAGAAGCAGGCGGCTGTAGGCTTTAGAGTTCACGCAGACTCTCCGCAGGTTGTATCCGTATGGCACGCAAGGCGCCTGTCAGGGCGACCAGGCCGGCGACCAGGAAGGCCAGCAGCAAGGCGACCAGGCCATGCCACACGGTGATATGACAGATGAAGGCGCCGGTGGCCTGGCTGCTGACCAGCAACCGGTCGAACAGCAGGCTGCCCAGGTAGTAGCAGCCGAGGCCGCCCAGGTAGCCGGCAAGGCTGAGCACCAGCGCTTGCAGCACTACGTAGGCCGACACCGCGGCACTGCTGAAACCCAGCAGGCGCAGTACCGCCAGGTGCCGGCGCTTGCGGTCGATGTTGGCCAGGAAGGCCCCGACCAGCGAGGCGATGCAGCCGATCAGGGCGGCGCCGGCAATGACGCCGAAAATAAGCCCCAGCACATGGTTGATCGCCTTGACGTTGTTGATCTCT
>NZ_JABMCN010000493.1 GCF_013179515.1 Pseudomonas sp. CM27 | reverse complement strand
GCACCGTCGATGGCAGCTACAACAACCTGGTCGCCGGGCAGAGCGAGTTCGGCGCAGCCGACAACGCGTTCCTGCGCCTGCTCGACGCCTCGTACCGTGCCAGCTATGCAGGCACCGGCACGGTCGTCGATGCGCAACCGCGCACCATCAGCAACCTGATCGTCGACCAGACAGCCAACAACCCGGCTGCGGTAGAGGCCAACGGTGGCGCCGCCCCGGTGATGAGCCCCGGCATCGACGGGGTGTTCGGCACGGCTGACGACAAACCGGTGTTCTTCATCCCCAACGTCTCGGCAGATGCCGGCCTTACCGCCGGCTTCAACGCCTGGATGACCTTCTTCGGCCAGTTCTTCGACCATGGCCTGGACCTGGTCACCAAGAGCAGCAGCGACATCGTGTTCATCCCGTTGCGCCCGGACGATCCGTTGTACAACGCCAACAGCCCGACCAACTTCATGGTGCTGTCGCGCGCCGTACGCACTGCCGGCGCCGATGGTGTGGTGGGTACCGCCGACGATGGCCAGCCCAACACCACCTCGCCGTTTGTCGACCAGAGCCAGACCTACAGCTCGCACCCCTCGCACCAGGTGTTCCTGCGTGAGTACATGCTCGACGCCACAGGCGACCCGGTAACCACCGGGCGGCTGATCACCAACCGCGACCTGGGCGCCGATGG
>NZ_JABMCN010000492.1 GCF_013179515.1 Pseudomonas sp. CM27 | reverse complement strand
CCTGGAACATGTCTTCGGCGGGCAGTACGCCACGCTGCAGGCTTTCACGGGCGCGCAGGGCGGTGGCCAGCCCGGCCACCCGCATTACCAGCACACCCAGGGCGGAGCCTGCGATGATCAGCAGCAGCGCCGGAAAGAAACCGATGGCCGCGCTGACCTTGACGAAGACGAACAGCTCCAGCACAGGAAAAATCAGAAACAGCAGTAGAAAAGCACGCATCAAAGATTCCTCAGCGGAAGAGACCTTCCAATAAGACCTCAGATGGATGCGCGCGCTCCGGATTTCAACCCTCGACTTCAGTCGCAACCGGCCACTGGTCGGCGCGCGCCAGCAAAACCAAGGCTTCGCGGACTTGTGTCGGCGTGTTGCAAGTACTTGGGAAAGGCAGCCAGTGCACCCCCTGGCCGATACGCAGGTGCATGCCCTCGCTGTCCACTCCGGCCATCTGCGCCGGCACATGGCGCGGCAGACCGGTCAGCGCCACGTAGTGGGCGATGGCGTCGGCGTGGTCGCTGTTCATGTGCTCGACCATGCTCGCCTCGGCCTTGCCCGCGAACGGGTTGGCCAACGTCACCTGGTCAAGCCAGTGGATCGCGCCGAAACCGCCAATGTAGCGATGGCGCACCGGCTGCAGCACCCAGAAATCGAAGTCATGGGCCTTGTGGTAGTTGGCAGCG
>NZ_JABMCN010000491.1 GCF_013179515.1 Pseudomonas sp. CM27 | reverse complement strand
CGACCGTGGCCGTCACCGATACCCAGAGCCCGGTCACTGCCGAGCTGACTGTGGATAACACCACCGTCACCGAAGGCGGCAAGATCACCTACACCGTGACCCTGGTCAGCGCAGATCCAACCCTGCCGGTTACCAATCACAAGGGCCTGACTTTCACCCTGACCGATGGCACCACTGTAACCATCAAAGCCGGCGAAGCTACTGGTTCGGTTACTGTCAGCGCGCCAGACAACGTCTACGTCAACGATCCGGTCACCATCACCCAGGGTCTGACCGACGTCTCGGGCAAGGGCGCCGACCAGTTCGAGCAACTGGAGCTGGGCAGCACCAAAGTCAGCACCGTAGTAACCGACGAACCGGGTACCCCAGGTAACCCAGGCGGCGAGAACGAAGGTGACCTGGTCAAGGTCACCATCGTGGCCGATCAGATATCCGTGAACGAGGCCACCGAACCGACCTTTACCATCAGCCTGAACAAGGCGCTGGACAAGCCGTTCACCGTGACCCTGAGCACCGGTGCGACCCTGACCTTCGCGGCCGGCGAGACCACCAAATCCTACGCTGCACCAGCGCAGGGCGAGGACGTGTTCAAGGACGAAGGCAAGATCACCGTCAGCATCAGCAAGGCTGAGGTGGTCGGTGAGCAACTGGAAAACCTGGAGATCGGCAAAGCCGCTACCG
>NZ_JABMCN010000490.1 GCF_013179515.1 Pseudomonas sp. CM27 | reverse complement strand
ACACCGTGACCCTGGTCAGCGCAGATCCAACCCTGCCGGTTACCAATCACAAGGGCCTGACTTTCACCCTGACCGATGGCACCACTGTAACCATCAAAGCCGGCGAAGCTACTGGTTCGGTTACTGTAAGCGCGCCAGACAACGTCTACGTCAATGATCCGGTGACCATCACCCAAGGTCTGACCGACGTCTCGGGCAAGGGCGCCGACCAGTTCGAACAACTGGAGCTGGGCGCTACCAAAGTAAGCACCCAAGTCACCGATGAGCCATCTGGCGAAGGCGACCTGGTCAAAGTCAGCATCACCGCCGATCAGGTTTCGGTCAACGAAGCGACCGAACCGACCTTTACCATCAGCCTGAACAAGGCGTTGGACAAGCCGTTCACCGTGACCCTGAGCACCGGTGCCACCCTGACCTTCGCGGCAGGCGAGACCACCAAGTCCTACGCCGCTTCGGCGCAGGGCGAGGACGTGTTCAAGGACGAAGGCAAGATCACCGTCAGCATCACCAAGGCTGAAGTGGTCGGCGAACAACTGGAAAACCTGGAGATCGGCAAAGCCGCGACCGTGGCCGTCACCGATACCCAGAGCCCGGTCACTGCCGAGCTGACTGTGGATAACACCACCGTCACCGAAGGCGGCAAGATCACCTACACCGTGACTCTGGTCAGCGCAGATCCAACCCTGCC
>NZ_JABMCN010000049.1 GCF_013179515.1 Pseudomonas sp. CM27 | reverse complement strand
TACAGCCACTGATGATGGTCGGCCACAGGGTTGAAACTCACTACCGGCACGATGAAGTCAGCCGGAATCAGCTGGGCGCCTTGGTGCAGCAGCTGATGATAGGCGTGCTGGCCGTTACAACCTACGCCGCCCCAGATCACCGGACCGGTCTCAGTCTTCACTGGGGTACCGTCCTGCAGCACGCTCTTGCCGTTGGACTCCATGTCTAGCTGCTGCAAGTGCTTGGTGATGTTGCGCAGGTAGTGGTCGTACGGCAGGATCGCGTGGCTGCTGGCACCCCAGAAATTGCCGTACCACACACCCAACAAGGCCAGTAGTACTGGCATGTTCTTGTCGAACGGCGCTGTCTGGAAGTGTTGGTCCATGGCATGCGCACCAGACAACAGCTCTTTGAAATTGGCAGTACCGATAGCCAATGCGATCGGGAGACCGATGGCAGACCACAACGAATAGCGCCCACCCACCCAGTCCCACATGGGGAAGATGTTCTCTTCGCTGATGCCGAAAGCCACAGCAGCGGTCTTATTGCTGGATACAGCGATGAAGTGACGATACAGCTCAGCTTCCGTCCCCCCCTGTGCCAGATACCAAGTACGTGCGGCAGTTGCGTTCTTCAGAGTCTCAAGGGTGTTAAACGACTTCGACGAGACGATGAAAAGGGTGGTTTCGGCACGCAGCTTTGCCGACAGTTCGTGGAACTCGCTGCCGTCGATGTTCGCCAGGTAGTGGCAGCGCACGCCACGCTGGGCGTAGGGCAGCAGCGCTTCGGATACCAGCTCAGGGCCGAGGAACGAGCCGCCAATCCCGATATTGACCACATCGGTAATGGGCTTTTCGCTGTAGCCGCGCCATAAGCCATTGTGGATACGGGCGACCAACTCGGTGATCTGGTTAAGTACCTTGTGCACTTCGGGAATGATGTCGACTCCGTTGACACACAGCTTGTCAGCCACAGGTCGACGCAGCGCCGTATGTAGCACCGGACGCCCCTCTGAAGCGTTGATCAGCTCACCGCTGAACATCGACTTGATGGCGCCCTGTAACCCCGTTTGGTTCGCCAGGTCAATCAGCAAGTCACGGGTATGTTCAGTGATCAGGTTTTTGGAGTAATCCAGGAACAGGCCGCAGCTGCTCAGGGAAAATTGGTCGAAACGGTTGGCATCGGTGGCGAAAGCCTCACGCATGCTGAAACCTTGCATGGCGTCGCGGTGTTGCTGAAGCGCCTTCCAGGTTGGCAGAGCAGTGACATCATGGGGTGTACGGTAGAACGCCATTGCAGAGAGATCCTTGATGCTTGGTAATGCTTGACCCCGACAGTCATTGCCAGGTCCAGACTCGGCGCCATTATAGGCATTGAGCACGCGCGGGGAAGGGAAAGGCCTGCAAGGGAGGTTTTCAGAGGCGAAAAAACCCTCTGGAAAAATTGAAAAAACCCCTTGATCAGATAGACACGAGGCTCGCTGCCTGGATCTCACTACATCTGTAAACCCTGATCAACCTGGCAAAAAATTGTAGAATCAGACCAATCACGGTCGGCAAGCGGATGATGACAGCCTCCCCTCGCCACATCCTACAGGCTCCTTCCACTTTGAGTTATTGAGTAAAAAATGATCAAAATCACCCCAGCAATCGAATGCTCGAACTCGACTCCTTTCGTTCTGTTCGGCGGCATCAACGTTCTTGAGTCCGAAGATCTTGCCCTGACTGCCTGCGCAGAATACGTACGCGTTACAGAGAAGCTGGGCATTCCCTATGTATTCAAAGCCAGTTTTGACAAAGCCAACCGCTCTTCCATCCATTCCTACCGCGGCCCTGGCATGGAAGAAGGACTGCGCATTTTTGAAAAAGTGAAAGCTGAGTTCGGCGTACCAATCATCACCGACGTTCATGAAATCTATCAGGCTGCCCCGGTTGCTGAAGTGGTTGATGTGTTGCAGCTTCCTGCTTTCCTTGCACGGCAAACCGACCTTGTGGTCGCGCTGGCCAGGACTGGCAAGCCTGTCAATATCAAGAAACCTCAGTTCCTTAGCCCATCGCAAATGCAAAATATCGTGCACAAATTCAAGGAGGCTGGTAACGACCAGTTGATCCTGTGTGACCGTGGTACTTGCATGGGGTACGACAATTTGGTCGTGGACATGCTTGGGTTTGGCGTCATGAAGCGCACGTGTGATGACCTGCCTATCATCTTTGACGTCACGCACGCATTGCAAAATCGCGACCCTTCGGGTGCTGCATCAGGTGGCCGGCGTGATCAGGTGGTAGACCTGGCGCGTGCAGGCATGGGCGTAGGCTTGGCGGGTTTGTTCTTGGAAGCGCACCCGAACCCAGATCAAGCGAAGTGCGACGGCCCGAGCGCTTTGCCACTCGATAAACTGGAGCCGTTCTTGGCTCAGATCAAAGCGCTAGACGACTTGGTTAAATCGTTCGCCCCCCTGACCATCTCATGATGAATTTGAAATTTCATTGTTCTTCAAGCAGCCAGAAACATTTAGCGGCCGCTGACAGAACCTTGTGAATTTCACGACCATGTAGACAAGCATAAAGCCGCCTTGGAACTAGCAGCGGCTTTCTTAAACGAAAACGAATATGCTGCTTTAATACATTAACAAACAACGCATTTCCTACTGATATCGCCAGGCTCTTATACTAGTTAGCGAACTATCATGACCGATCAGCGTGAACGCAAGCGTCCTATGGCAGAGGAAGAGGACGAAGCCTGAATCAGCGACATACGGAGCTTGTTAAAAACAAACGGATATGCGTGCTGCTGGCCTTGATGCGAGCACGTCAACTGGAGCCAATCGGCTTGAGCCCGACATGGGATTTTCTTCAATTTTCTTGACGCTTGCGTCTCAGGGAATTAACCTCGCGCCCCTTAGAACATGGAAGTATCCGGGAAATCCCCAGCCTACTCGCTCAGGGAATCGGGCCTTTCGTGAAGATGAATTCCGGCGTGCCTAGGCGCGCTGCTTTGCTTTGCGGTAACCATCTTGAAGCCTCGTTCGTCGCTGCAGATTCAAAAATCAGTCATCTTCGCGCTGGTGTTGCGCGAGGCGCGAGCCCGCATTGGGGATCGCCGCATGGGCGCAGTGTGGATCCTGATCGAGCCAATTTGCCACCTTCTGATTTTCTCACTGCTATACACCATGATCCGGGGGCGCACGATCTCTGGGGTCGAGTACCCGGTCTTCGTGCTCGTAGGCATGGCACCCTTCCTGCTGTATCGCAACACCGCACTCAGGCTGATGGACAGCCTCCGGGAGAACCGGTCCCTGTTTGGTTACAAGCAGATCAAGCCACTCGACACCTATATCGCTCGCGTGATCGTTGAGGCCTGCATCAGCGGGCTGGTGTACGCACTGATTGTGTTCGGCTTCGCGTGGTGGGGGTTTGACATGTCCATCCATAACCCCTTGATGTGGTTCATGACGCTGGCGCTCGGCCTGCTTTTTGCCTTCAGCCTTGGCATGCTGCTGGCACTGATCACTCACGCGCTGCCTAGCTTGAAACTCGTCATCCGGATGATCTTCTTTCCCCTCTATTTCATCTCTGGGGTGCTCATTCCCGCTGCCTATCTCCCGCATGCGCTGATGCCAATACTGTTGCTGAACCCGTTCCTCCACCTGACCGAGCTGATCCGCGGCGAGGTGCTGCCCAATTACGCAATGGTCGATGGCATCTCGATTGGGTACGTGGCGGGCTTCACCTTAGTGCTGTTGTTCATTTCGCTAGGCAGTTACAGGGCGCGCAGGCTGCATTTGATTTCCACCAAGAATGGATGAGACCCAGGTACCGTGTTCGAATTGAGAAACGTTACAAAGTCATACCTGACCCCCAAAGGGCGCCGGTATGTCTTTCGGAATCTGTCGCTTGCTATTCCACCCGGGAAGAACATCGGCCTAATCGGCCGCAACGGTGCTGGCAAGTCAACGCTCATGCGTCTGCTGGGCGGCGCTGATGTGCCAGACTCCGGCACGATCGTCACCGACCGCAGCATCTCCTGGCCCGTTGGCTTGACCGGCGGCTTTCAAGGCAGCATGTCTGGAAGAGACAACATCAAGTTTGTCTGCCGGGTGTATGGCGCGGAGGGCGAAGCCATGCGCGAGAAAATTCGCTACGTTCAGGAGTTTGCCGAGATCGGTACCTGGATCGATGAGCCGATTAAGACGTATTCATCCGGCATGCGGTCTCGGGTAGCGTTCGGCTTAAGCATGGCGTTTGACTTCGATTACTACCTGATCGACGAAGTAATGTCGGTCGGTGATGCACAGTTCAAACGTAAGTGCAGAAAGGTTTTCCGGCAAAAGCTGAAAACTTCCAATGTCGTGCTGGTCTCGCACTCCATGTCAGAAATCTCGAAGCTCTGCGACATCGTCCTGCTTGTTAAAGATGGCGGCATAGAGATCTACGAAGACGTGATGGAAGGCATCAAGGCCTACAGCGCGTAATACCCCATTAATTTCAAGCAAGACTGTTTCACTCAAGGATGCATCACATTATGAGCAGCACGGGTAAATTCAAGGGTTGGGGCCTAGCAATCGCTATGGTCGTCCTACCAATGGTCCTGGCGGTCGTCTACTACGGCGTGTTCGCCGTGGACCGCTTCGTCAGCTCATCCCAAGTGGTGGTGCGTCAAGACGGCAACAACCAAGCAGCGCAGGTCCCTGGCCTTGCAACCCTGCTAACCGGTACCAACCCGGCCTCGCGGGAAGAGACGCTGTATCTTCGCGAGTACATCACGTCGATGGACATGATGCTGCTGCTTGAAGACCGCGTGCACTGGATTGAGCAGTACGCCGCACAGCGCAGCGACCTGTTTTTCTGGCTGGACAAGGACGCCGAGCGCGAAGACCTGCTCAAATACTACCAGCGCATGGTCTCGGCCCATTATGACGAAACGACCGGCTTGCTACGCGTTGAAGTGCAGGCCTTCACACCAGAACTTTCCGAGAAAATGCTGCGCACCATCCTGCAGGCCAGTGAGCACTTCGTTAACGAAGTCAGCCACAACATCGCCCGCGAGCAGATGAAGTTTGCCCAAGGCGAACTGGAAACCGCACGCCAGAACTACGCCCTGCAAAAAACGCAGCTGCTGACCTTCCAGAACGTCAACAAGGTGCTTGACGGTGGCACTACTGCCCAGAGCCGCGCGACCATCGTTGCCGACCTCGAAAGCCAGTACACCAAAGAACAGGCCATGCTCACCGAAATGACCTTCAAGCTGCGCGGCGATGCACCTCAGGTACGCCAACAACGCCAGAAAGTCGAAGCAATTACCCAACAGTTGGCCAAGGAAAAACGACTGTTGGTCTCTTCCCCTCAAGGCTCACAGTTGAACGTGGTGGCTTCGCGCTTCCAGCAACTGACCCTGGACGCCGGCATTGCCGAAGAAAGCTACAAAACCGCCGTTGCTGCTGTGGATAACGCGCGCATCGAAGCCAGTAAAAAAATTCGCACGCTGGTCACGGTTGTCAGCCCCAATACCCCACAGCTCGCCCTGTACCCAGAACGCTGGTACAACCTGGCGACAATTTTGCTTGGCCTGCTGATGCTGTACGGCATCACCCGCTTCATTCTGGCTTCGATCGAGGATCATCGTGATTAAATCCCTGGCTGTCTCTCACAACTTCAAGCTCAGGTTGGCAGCACTGGCCTTGGCAAGCTTGAGCCTGGCCGGTTGCGGTGGCACGGTTTCCGGTGCGGGCCCCTATAAAGGGGCGATCGAAAGCAAGACCGAGGCCTATACCCTCGTCGACATCAGCGAAAACACCATCGCACCTTACATGCGCGGCACCGTGCCACCAGTACTGGCCAGCGTAACCAAGCCTGTGTCGCCAGAAGTGCGCTTGATGGCAGGTGACACGCTCAACGTCTTGATCGCTGACACCGCGCCAGAGGGCTCGTCCCTATTTGCACCACTGGCAACTGGGGGCACGCAACTAAAGGCGCGCATCGACTCGCAAGGGATGCTTTCATTGCCTTACGTCGGGCGTCAGTTCGTGGCCGGCATGACCTTGAATCAAGTCGAAACCATGATTCATCGCCAGCTCAAAGGTATTACCACCGACGTACAAACGCACATCGAACTGGTAGGAGACCTCTCTGGCTCAGTTCTAGTTGCCGGCGCAGTCAAAACCCCTGGTCGCTTCAGCACTCTGCAGGGCCCACTAACGCTGCTGGATGCGGTCAATCAAGCGGGCGGGCCGGTACTAGAGCCTCACTTGGTGAACGTGACAGTGCGCAATGGTAGCCAAGTTCAACAGATCAACTACGAAGAAGTGCTGGCCGGAAATAACATGGTCCTGCGTCCGAACTCCGAAGTGGTACTGGACAGAGCACGCCAGCGCTTTGTCGCCATGGGCGCAGTTACCTCGCCTGGCCTCAAAGACCTCCCCGACCGCAACACGAGCCTGCTGGATGCTCTAGGCAGCGTGGGCGGCCTGCGTGAAGGTAGCGCCAACGCCGAAGGTGTTTTCGTCTTCCGCATGGAAAACGGCAAATCAAAACCTGTTGTATTGCGCCTCAACCTACGAGATCCGGCTGCCATATTCTATGCGCGCCAAGTCATGGTTAAGCCAGATGATACCATCTACGTTACTAA
This sequence comes from Pseudomonas sp. CM27, assembly GCF_013179515.1. Classification (GTDB taxonomy): domain Bacteria; phylum Pseudomonadota; class Gammaproteobacteria; order Pseudomonadales; family Pseudomonadaceae; genus Aquipseudomonas. Next base: position 21,458 of record NZ_JABMCN010000049.1, on the reverse strand, counting down.
CGCAGCAGTGTACGAGTGGCAGAAAGTCATTTCGCCTATCGTGCAGACCATGATTTTGGGGCGCGCGACCGGCGTTAACTGATAGCCATTGCCAGCATGCTCGGCCACCCGAGCAGGCTGGCACGAAGAGTCAGATGGCCAAGCCCATTTTCACAGGCTCTTGAGTACACCGACGGAACCGACAGTCCTGAGTAAGCAGCAATCTGAACGATGAATGACATATCGATTATCGTACCTCTCGACTTATCACAGCGCCCGCTGGATATCTTGCGAAAAGCCGTCAGGATGTCGGATGCCGCTGAGCGTGCGCGCGTTCCTCTGATCTTCTCGCTCAACGATCATAATAGCGCGAATGATCGTCGGCTAAAGAAGTGCCTTCAGAACAATACCTACACTACGCTCCTGGCCGAAAAGCACTATACTGGTTCAGTCAACCCAGCCTTGCTCCGAAACCGCGCATTTGAGGTCATCAACACCGAACTCATTGCCCTTTTGGACGTGGATATTTGGCCTGATTTCTCACTCTTAGAAAAGTACAAAAGCCTGATAGTCGGAGGGCACTCTCCGTTCTATTTCCTTCCCTGTATGTATCTGACTGCCAAGGGCTCTAAAGACCTCTGCAAAGGGAAAACAACGCCGGCTCAGCTCAAAGACAAGTATTTCTCGTTTTCCCGAAAAGAATTTCTGCACTTGGCCAACCCATCTTCTGTCACCGTGATGAAAAGCGCAGACTACGTGGCGATCGGCCGGTTCAACGAGTCCTACAATGGGCATGGCTACGAAGATTTCGATTTCATGATGCGCTTGGCACAGCATCATGGCTCGCTGCAGCCCTGCAGAGAGATGATGTCTAACAGAAGCGCACGGTCTCCCCTATTCACCTCCGGTTTCCGGCGCGCGCTCGGCCGCCTCTCGCTCGATGCCCTACTCAATAAAGACTTTGTTTTCCATCTTTACCATGAAAGGCCCAGCATCGTTGCGCACAAAGAGAAGCGGGAGTCTAATTACTCAAAGTTCGTAGAGACCCATGACAGGCATTGGGGCGACGAAGTTTCCAAAAGCCTACTAGAAGATTTTATCGAAGCCTGTCGCCTCTCCGAACGCAGCGTCGATGATTACTCCGCGCTGTTCGAGAACAAGCCTGGACACATAGACAGATTTGATACTTTCAAACGACGTTTGAGATTTTTATTAAATGAATAAGAAACCAGTTAAGTACAAAAAGATTCGCAAATTTTTGCGGGATCCAAACATGTTTTTCTATGACATGTTCCGTAAACGCGTCTTCAAAGATGCCCCTCCTGCGGCGATCACCAAAACTGAGGCCAAACCCCAACAGGTGACACGCAGTGTCGACCTCCTGGAGGTAAACCGGTTAGGCCTGCCCGAGTACATCCGCAAGTATCTGAATGCAGGGATTGGCGCCGAGGACGGAGTTAACCCCAACAGCTTGGTTCTGTGGAGTGGTTACCTTAATGGCCTCATCAGTTTTATTGGTGGCTTGAAAGATTCAACACCTACTAACGTGACAATCTACACGCTTGGTGGTGGCTTCAATATATCGTCCCGAGCCGACGAGCGTTTTGACGTAAAAGCGGTATGTTCCGCATTGGCCCAACGGCCAGACTTTGTCGTTGAGCTGTGCAACATCCTCGGCGAGACTCATGTCCTGCACTTCTACCTGTATGACCTCGCACCTTCCGGTGAGGCCACCATGCGTTCGGGTCGTGCCTGGCAGCGCCGTTTCCCAATCGACATGTTCGAACAGATTTACGCATCAAAAGCCGAGCGCGCGGATTACCAGTCGGTCGATGCGGTCTACACTTGGGTGAATCACGCCGATGAAGGCTGGCAGGCCCTCTGGACAGAGTCGTTCCCAGAAGAAGGTTTCGACCCCGACCGCTACACCAACAACGACGAACTGCGCTATTCGCTGCGTTCGCTGAACAAATATGCACCCTGGCTGAACAAAATCTACGTGGTTTCCAATTGCCAGAGACCGGAATGGCTGCGCGAAGATCCTAAAGTGGTGTGGGTCGATCACACTGAGATCTTCCCCGACACCACCGTGCTGCCAAACTTCAATTCCCATGCCATCGAAGCTTGCCTTCATCGGATCCCAGGGCTGTGCGAAAACTTCATCTACCTCAATGATGACTTTGTACTGGGCCAACCGTGTCTGCCTACTGACTTTTTCGATGAGATTGGCCGCTCACTTGCCTATTTCGAACCCTACGGCATGGCAGGTGACTTAATCACCGATGAAACTCCCGACTATCTGGTGGCTGCCAGCAATTCGCGCAAATTGTTACGTGACCTGTTCCCAGGTTACCAAGCAAAGAACCTTCATAGGCATGTACCGTATTGCTTGAAGAAGTCCGTACTGACCAAGATAGAAGACCTCTTCCCAGAGGTTTTCACTAAGACTCGCTCAGCGAAACGTCGCAGCTTGGAGGATATTAACCTGACATCCTTCCTTTATCACCACTTTGCCTATGCATCGGGCCTAGCCGTCAAGGCCGACGCTCCTGGCATCATTATTCGCCCGACCAACATTGCGCGTGTCGTCAGCAAAGAGCGTTTCAAGTACAAGCTCATATGCTTCAACGATGGCAACGGCAGCGCAGAAGACACGACCTATAAAAACCAGACACAGATTTTCTTTGATCAGCGTCTATTCCAAAGCGCCCCGTGGGAGCGTCATCGCCCTCAGGCCAGCGTTTAAAGACGCTCACGCAAGCTCGATCAAGGAAAAAACTGGTGATTGCAAAAATTTTTAAATCCATCTTTCCCGAGATCAGTATCGATACGATGCTGGACGCAGAAACGCACGCACTGCCGATCAAAGAATATGCCCTGAGCGAGTTGTCCGCCAAGCAGATACTGCCGGACCTCTTTGAGGCAAACTGCAAACTGTTTACCACGGCCAAGATTTTCAACGACATTCTTCAGCGAAAGAAAAATGTTGAAATTAAGTTTTTGGGGAAAAAGAAGGTTGCAAACTGCACACTTGTAATCCTAAGCGACACGGCTCAAATCCGGGTGATGTTCCGCCAAAGTCACGCAAAGGTATTCATCGGGGCAAAGTGTGAGGGCAAATTCGACATTCGTCTTAACAACCTCAAGCCGAAGATCTGTGTAGGCGATGCCGTTACTTCCCGAGGAATCCACATTGCGGTACACGGCAACGGCATCAGCATCGGTAAGCAATGCCTGATCGGTGAAGATGTTGTGATTCAAGGCCATGATGCCCATGGGATCGTCGATATCGACACTCTTGAGCTGGTCAACTCCGAAGACTCCCATACGGTTATCGAGCAACGGGTGTGGCTTGGCAAGAGGGTCATGGTTCTCCCAGGCAACCGAATCAGCCAAGGCGCAATCATTGGCGCATCGTCCGTAGTCACCAAAGATGTACCAGCCTGCTCCTTAGCGGTCGGCATACCGGCAAAAGTAATCAAGCACGGGGTAACGTGGTCTCGATCGCGTTACAAAGTCGATGATGAATGCAGAGATTTTATCAAAGCCCTTTGAAGTCCATTAATCAACCTATATCCTCTATCGACTCATAATCAGGAAGATCACATGAGCACTCGTGCTAAAACAGTAATCACCTATGGCACCTTCGACCTGTTCCATGTCGGCCACGTTCGCCTACTCGAGCGCGCGCGCTCACTGGGCGACCGCCTGATCGTGGCAGTCTCTGAAGACAGCTTCAACGAAGGCAAGGGTAAAAAATCTTACTCAAGCTACGCCGACCGCAGCCAGCTGGTAGCGGCATGCCGCCACGTAGATCTCGTCATCCCGGAACTGACCTGGGAGCAGAAGCGAGAAGACATCATCGCGCACAATGTTGACATTTTTGTGATGGGCGATGACTGGGAAGGTAAATTTGACTTCCTTAATGACATTTGCGAAGTCGTTTACTTGGCTCGCACCCCAGAGATTTCCAGCAGCCTCATCAAGGCTCACCTTAAAACGCCAACGACTTCAGCGGTCGCCTGAGGTCCTATGCAATGAGTCACGCCAAACAGGTTCATTACGCCTATGTAGCAAGCGAAAATCTTCGCTTGCTGGAGGAGGAGTTTGCTGCAGGCATAAGCGCTCAGTTGCCCGATTGGGAGTCGACGCAAGCCCCAGTGTCCACGCGCGCTGGGGCGGTGAATGTGACGTTCTTCATTTATCGTCGAGCTCACGTCATGATGTCCCACGGCTTGGCCGACAAAAACTACCTCACCCGCCGCGACCCACAACGTGGCTTTGAGATCAATAAGTACCGCTCGGTTTGCGTACCGGGCGACTGGCTCAAGCGCAAGTTGCTCAACACCCGGGGTGTGGAACTGTCAGCTAATCAAATTAAGGTCGTAGGTTGGCCTCGAATAGATACACTGCTCGCCGCACAGAAAAAGCAGTTGTCTGAGCAGACGATGGCCGACAAAATCGCTAAGCTGTCGCCCTTTCGTAAGATCAAAGTCTTGTGGGCTCCAACACATAACGCTGAGAGTAAAGCGGGGATAATTTCAAGCTACCCAGGCATACTCCCCTATGAGGATAGGCTACGGGCGCTCTTTGATTACGATTTTTCACTGCATCCCAATTTGCGAGAGTCGAAAAAGCCGACCTTCGAGAAACTGATCGAAGCGGATGTGGTTATCGCCGACCGCGGAACCCTCGTCTATGAAGCCTGGGCGCTGGGCAAGCCTGTAATTTTTCCTTCCTGGCTTATTGGCGAGGGTAACCTGTACGACGACTTGGGCTCCGCAGAGAGCCATATCTACCATGAGCGATTGGGCCTACACGCCAACAGCTTTGATGAAATGGTGGATATGATTCGGGAAGTAAAAAAACCAGACATGCGGACCTTGCAGTTCATGGAGTCTTACCTACCTAGGCGAACCCTGGGCAGGTCTTACGAACTGATCGCAAACTGTGTCAGCGAAGTTTGGGAGTCTGGGAATTTACGAATAGCAAAAAAAGTTATGAAACCCGTTCAGGTCTAGCTTCGAGATCCGAGCTGATACACACAAGTAATACAGAATTTCAGGATGGGTGCTCTCGATAGCTAGCGAGCAATTGCGATCAGCCTTGTTAGTATCAGCTTAGTGTTGTAGTGCCATAACCCGGAGATCTGCTCCGGGTTATGCGGCATATCATATCCAGCCATTCAGCTTTCGCTGGTCAAGTTCCAATAGACCGATTTTTCCACAGCAGATGCATCTGGCTTGAAAAATGGCTTGCTTAGAGTTAGGTGAGGCCTTTCCCATGCAACATCTTTCCGAATGAGCCTTGCCGGAGTTCCTGCAACTATACAATTGTTAGGGAATACTCCTTTAACGATGCTGCCAAATCCAATGATTGAACCATCCCCGATAGATGTCCCTCCTAGGATCGCCGCACGCGCCCCAATCCATACATGATTACCAATAATAACTGGCTCAGGCAGATTGAGACGCTCCCCCGACTTGACGCAAAATATAGGATGAGCATCATCTGCTCTTATTTGAACGGATGCCGCTATCATGCAGTCGTCACCGATACTAAGGCTTGAGTGTTCCGCAGTAGAGATATAAGCATTGTCGGTGCAAGTCACCCCACGCCCGATCGAAAGCACGCAACTCTCCCCAACCCTTATAAATCCGCGGAAAGTATTTTCACCTAAGGTGCACACGGCATCATTACAGTCGAAAGTAACAGTAAGACTTGCAGTTGCGAAGCCTTCGTGCACCACCAATCTATTGTTTACGCCACGAAAAACAATATTAACATTGTGCTCTATGACCCCCTTGAATTCAATTTTGTTTCCGTTGTCGTCTTCGTAAGCACTCAGCCTCTTAACATTAACAGCCACATCAAATACTCCGTGCAAAATTATAAAAAGAACAATTTCAGCGATACGACAACCAAAGATATAAAAATTCGAGGCAAAACCAATGAATGCAAAAAGCGCACTCTTCAGGGAGAGCGCAAACTGTAATTCAGCCCCAGCTTAGAGCAATGGGCAGAACCCTGAATATGCGCACCATCTTTAACCAAACATTGCCGACTAACAGCCAGTTCGATATTCACTGGCATTATTATCATCGAAAACAACAATGGGGCAACAAGTGCCCCATTATTGTAAAGTACCGGCTTCAACCAGCACGCACCTTCACTGAGCGGCTACTGTGAAGTCACGATAAGCTATCGAATTATACTCTCGAGCATCAAAATGGCGCGGTTGGAAGCTTCCGCTAATAACCTGCTTAACGCCCTCTGCCAGGCCCTCTGCGGAGAGCGGTGTCAGGATACCCAGCCCGTTCTCCAGAACATCATCGGGCCCTGGAATATTGGTTGAAACACAGGGCACTCCAAGCGTCATCGCTTCGAGCAGTACGATGCCTTGACCTTCATAATCGGAAGACAGTACATGACACTGCGAGGCCTTAACGAATGGGAACGGATTTCTTTTAACTCCCAGCAACATTACTCGGTCGTGCAGGCCAAGCTCTTTAACAAGATTTTCGAGCTGCGCATGCAGTGGGCCTGTCCCCAGGATATATACTGCTATGTCATGGCCGTCATCAACGAGTATCTTGGCCATCTCAATCAATCGCACCTGATTCTTCTCAGGCCACATACGGGCGACGTTCACAATCTTGAACCTGGTGTCTGATTTAAGAGCAATCAGGCCTTCATCATCAAGATCCAACTCAGCATCATTTATGATGCGACTTACATCCAGTCCATTCCTAACCAGATGGAATGAACTCACAATTTCCGGATTAATAGCCTTAAAGCTCTCCCTATTAATGTTCATCGAGCTTTCTGATACATTGAGAAACGCATCAAACTTATCATAGAACTTGAATACCTTTCTCAAGTTCGGTAGCCGTTTCTCAGACTCTTCCAGCATGTCATTATGCAGGTAAATTAAATGCCGAGTTGCTGGTAATGCGGCCATGAAGCCCGCCCAGAAAGGATGATAACCTTGGTGCTCGACGCTAAACTCTGCCTCGAGATCTCCCAGAACGCGATAACATTCCTGTCTCGCCGCCCCATCATATACATCGCGCATCGTTTCGGAGTAGAAGACACCTTCAGAGTTAAATTTATCCGAAACCCACTGCTGCTCCAAGTTCATAGAGCTCCGGCCGGTTCTGAAAATTACGTCTGCTACTTCTTCTAGTTTCCGAATCCCATCAAAACCAGCTTCTTCTTTGCGCAACTCTACAGCATCCAAAAGCACGACTACCTTATTGCCTTGGGCAGCTAGATTTTGCACCAAGGAAATTGCTGAAGTCGCAACGCCATTGATCGTACCCAGAGCGGAACGTACAACAATTGGTTTTTTGGCGCTCTGAGTATTCTTCAGCTCCCGATGATTAAAGAAGAATTCAACGACCCGTTGCGTCGATTTGCCATCCTCCACACCGCAGAATCGCTCGTGAAATTCGTTATACGCATCATTCACGTACTGACTTGGATTATTCAGGGCACTCTGAATTAAACCTCTCAACTCCTCAGCTGTTTCACATTGCGGCCAAGGAAGTTCATCACGCTCAAAGTAAAGCCCGCGCTCACTTTTGTAATCATCCCAGTCAGGGATAAAATGCAGAACCGGACGCTTAAGCGTCATGTAGTCGACGATGATCGAAGAATAATCAGATATTAAAATATCTGCCACAGGCAACAATGCATTTGTATCAATTGACTGCGGCGCAAGCTTAACTGGCAAATCTAGATCTGCGAGCTTCTTTTCAACCAGATGATGACCACGGAACAGCAAAGTGTAATCGTCGGAGATTATGCTTTTTAGCTGCTCAATCAAGAATTCTGCCTCTAACTGAGGAGAGTTCCAACTACCACGATAGGTAGGGGCAAACAGAACAACTGGCTTTCTGGCGGTGATACCCAGGGCAAGTCGGATTGTGTCAAGCTTATCTTGATCGATGGTGAATAACTGATCATTCCGCGGGTAGCCGCTAATCAGCTGAACACCATTCAAAACACGATGGATACTGTGACCTTCAACTTGAGTGAGGCGAGTATGCTCGTTAGGGAAGATCAGGTGAGTTGCGTGCAAGAAATTTCTCGCAGTATTAGCGCGGGTGTACGGCGGGGTATTCATCGCTCTACCCAGCGTCTTCAATGGCGTACCATGCCAAGTATTGAGATATTGCTGACCTGGCTTTCTCACAAAGTATTCAGCAAATGTACCGTTGCAAATTAGATACTTGCAAGATGCAATCAACCGCAGATAAAGATTGCTTCCTCGTTTCACAAAGAAAACATTTTTGAGGCTTCGATACTTCGCCTCCACGCCTGAAATGTCATTGATTACCCAAAAATGCTTTCGATCGCGATAACTTTCATCAGCGAGCAGGTACTCAAAGATCGCCAATGGGTTACATGCCATTGAAGAGCCGTTATGCACTTCATATAAAATAGCATCCTCCATGATCGGAAGAACTTCAACAAACTCTTTGTAAGTGGCATGAAAGTTAAGTGCGTTATCGGTAAGCAATTTGTCTTCATATGCGCCATGCGGACGCTGAATCACTTTGTAAGCGCGGAATGCTTCGCAAGCTTCCTGTGATTGCCCCGCCAACGCCAACAGACGACCAAGCTCATAGTACATCGCTGGTTTGTGCTCATTGGAGCGCCAGATAGCTTGCTGCATAGCCTCTGCTGCTTGCGGTACCCGACCCAATGCGACTTGGATCTTACTGTATGAAACCCAAGTTTCGGGATTCGTACAGTCGCGCTGTAGACGTGCTTCAACAAGCGCCGCTTCATCCAGTTTATTGGTTAGCGCATTGGAAAGAGAAATCAATTTCCCAACGGCTTTCTCATCAGCATAAACCGTAGCGTTGGCCAAACCCTCCTTAGCGAGAACGGTGTTACCCTGCTGAAGCTGGGCTTCGTAATATTCGAACCATGATGCGCTCTCGCCTGGATTCTGGTGAAGGTCAGACCGGACATTTTCAACGCGGTAAGACATCAATGACGCCTCGTAGCGCTTCGCCTCAAAATCGACAGGTGCGCCAGTGCCAGTCACTGCCAAGAAGAAGTTACACGCCTCGTCAAATCGACCCAGCTTAAGCAAAACCATCCCTGCGCGGTAACGCCATTCAGCAAGACCTTTACCACTTAGTTTGATCGCGTACTTGTAGGACTCGAAGGCTTGCGCATATTTCTGCTGCCGCTCAAGCGTGAAACCCAGGCGGAAATGGGATTCAGCCGATTTCATTCGCAAGCCAATGGCGGTACGATATGAAACCTCCGCATCATCCCAGAGATAGCAGCGCTCCTGGGCCCTACCCAAGCGGAAATTCAAGTCAAAATCAAACTTTAAGACGCTTTTATGTGCACTGAATGCGTTGCTAGCGTTAGACCAGCGTCCGACGGCAGCATGGAAAGCACCGATACCATATTTGTCAGACTTATGTTTCTTATCAAGCTCACACGCTTTTTTGTATGCAACGACAGCGGATTGTTGATCTGAAGCGCCTTCATGGCAGTCGCTTTCGTAGCAATATCCCAATCGATAAAACCACTCCGCAGGTACCGATTTGCTGAATTTTATCGCTTTTTCATAGGCGGTTGCGGCGGAACGGAAGTGCCCCATTTTTTTTTCAGCAGTACCCAAGCGCTGATAAAGCTCGGCATCTTCGTTGAATATACTGACAACATTCTTCAACGCTGATACTACTTGCCACCACTTATGCTGCCCCTGATACGCGATCGCCAGCTTATTATTCAAGCTTGCATCGTCGGGATAGATTGAAACCAAACCCATAAGCGCTGCTTCCGCTTGCGCCCAGTGTTTTTCTTTCAAGTAAGAATCGATTTCAGCGCGAACTTTTGATTCACCTACTGCCGAGTCTGGCTCACTCAGATAGCTCAATAGATTACATATTTTCGAAGCACTATTGGACTCATCAAAATTACTCAGATAATCGCGGCAAAATTCTTTGACCTCGCCGCTCACTTGTAAACCACTACCAGACTTTATGAACTCAATCAGCTCTTCAAAGCTTTCAGCGTGATAGCCCAAACGTCGGCTATAAATTTCTGCTTCCGCTGATTTGGGTGCTTTTTCAAAGATGGCATCTCCCACAATCCATCGAGGAAAAATCACTGGTTTGCCAAGTGCCCAAGCTTCGTACGCTACCGACGTATAGTCTGTAATGACGACATCAGCATCCAATAGTTCTTGTGTGATCGGTCTCTTATTCAGCTTATTTCGCTGATCTTCAGCCACCACCAAAGTGCAATGACGGCTCAACTCGTCCAAAAAGCCCTCAAAATGGCTATTCGAACTCATCGAATTGCCAGTGTGATCAAACCAATTACCATGAATCGGCGCGTACAATACGCGTGGTACATCATTGCTATCTGGCTTATTGACTCGCCCTGCCAATGAGCGAAGATAATCAACCCTCGGAGATCCGACTACTACGACGTCTGAGGATTTCAGACCAAGCTTTTTATCATTCAAGAGACTGCGTGCCATCCACAGGCCCGGCACCAGGATTTTCTTGAAATTGCTAAGCACCGAACTGCCATCAGCCTGAAGCTGGTGGAGATGTTGCCGGTCAGCCAGGTCAAACATGAGGAATACGTCTGCAGGCACCCCAGCAAACAGAGAGACGCTCAGGGACGCATCATCCCTCTCGTGCTCCGAGGTTGGCACCCAGTCAAAATCAGTAGTGCCATCCGACTTCAATTGGTAGAAAATCTGCGTACGAAGCAGCTTTAAATTTTCTGTATCATCACCGACCAACTTGACTTGTCGCTTACCCTCAATACTGAGAGCCTCGGGCAATGGCAAAGAGCCATCAAAAATTACTACTTCAGTCATCACGCACCTTTTCAGAATACTTAGCTCAAAAAAATCTTAAAAAAATAACGTTTCTGCTAACAGTCCATCGTTGCTCTAATCCTCGTAACCTTTATGCTTGCGCCTTACAGTATTCTGGCGCGCCACGTGATGACATCACATTTACGCTTGATTCGAAAACGACGAATGATACCCTAGGTACCAAACGAATCAAACCGAAAACCTAAGTCGCCAATTTATTGGCGCGAATTTATTGACACAAAGGTGAGCAGGCCGCATCCATTGAAGATCCTACAACTCATCCTGATCTACTTTCTCGCTACGTCATACTCCCAAAGTTCTTTTGCATGGGGCGTCGAAGGCCATAAGGTTGTCGCACTGGTCGCCGAAGCTAGATTGTCTCCAGAGGCAAAACAGGGTATCGATCAGCTCCTACAACGTGATGCTGGCGGCAAGATCTCAGATATAGCCTCTTGGGCAGATGACATGCGGGGGAACGATTCGGTACCCCAGATTAGCCATGTCGTGAAGATACCTTTCAATGCCCGCAGTTACTCAGCCAAACGTGACTGTTCAGGCAAGTACAGGTGTGTAATTGAAGGCATCTACCAATCTGAAGCCCAGCTCGGGATGTATGCAAAAAGCAAAGAAATCACTCCCGACACTCAGCAAGCCTTGAAGTTTCTTGTACACTATGTAGGGGACGTTCACCAACCCTTGCACGCCATTCGCGAGACCGGCGTTATGCGCACCCTCCCAAGCCGTCAACGCTGGAAACTGCATAAAGTCTGGGACACCATTATAATCAGAAGCTTGCATCAAAGCCCCGAGCGCATCGCCGAACGACTGCTCAGCCACCCCAAGCGAATTGAGCAGTACACACCTGAAGACTGGGCTATGGAAAGCCATGATATTGCGAAACGGGTAATCTACGGCGGAAGTTATGCCTTGGCACGATCAAAACGCCCAATCCCTCTGAGTGATGGCTATTACAAAGAAAACACCGAGATTGTAGACGAGCGCTTGTTAGCAGCAGGGGTAAGACTTGGAAACCTTCTCAACTCAATATTCAAGTAAACTTTCTATACCAGTAGTTTCCACTTAAAGCTCAACTAAGGTTTCACATGATCAAAAAATGCTTGTTTCCTGCGGCCGGCTATGGAACGCGCTTCTTGCCTGCCACCAAAGCCATGCCGAAAGAGATGCTGCCTGTTGTTAACAAGCCGCTTATTCAGTACGGGGTCGAGGAAGCCCTGGATGCAGGACTGAGCGAAATATCCATCGTGACCGGCCGCGGAAAACGCGCTCTAGAGGATCACTTTGATATAAGCTATGAGCTTGAAACTCAGATCAAAGGCACAGACAAAGAGAAATATCTTGTTGGCATCCGCCGACTTCTCGATGAGTGCTCCTTCTCTTACACGCGCCAAACAGAAATGAAGGGGTTAGGGCATGCGATTCTGACCGGTCGCCCACTGATCGGAGACGAACCTTTCGCCGTTGTACTAGCCGACGACCTCTGCGTCAACCCTGAGGGCGACGGTATTCTTACGCAAATGGTCAAACTCTACAACCAGTTCCGGTGCTCGATTGTCGCCATTCAAGAGGTGGATCCAGCTGACACTTACAAATACGGTGTTATTGCTGGCGACATGATAAGAGACGATATCTACCGCGTCACCAATATGGTAGAAAAACCAAAGCCGGAAGATGCGCCTTCTAACTTGGCCATCATTGGTCGCTACATCCTGACGCCAGATATTTTTGACATCATTTCGGACATCGAACCAGGCAAGGGAGGCGAGATTCAGATCACTGATGCGCTAATGAAACAAGCGCAGAGCGGCTGCGTGATAGCCTACAAGTTCAAGGGCAGGCGCTTCGACTGCGGCGGCGCGGAAGGATACATCGACGCCACCAACTTCTGTTTCGAAACTTATTATAAATCTGGAAAGGCTTACTGATGCATCGGGGTCATTTTTGATGACCCCTCTACTAGATCACAGGCACAATTTTAGCCACCTCACCCATCAAACAACATCTACACTGCAGCAATCCGACCGAAGTTGATACAACGACATGTTTATCAGCATAACCGCGACATTCACCGTCTGCGCCCCCACGTCGGGATGATCATTAATCAATGTGTTTGTCGAGTTAAAATAACTAAACTGCCTTCCAAGCTCTGACGACTTTACGATCTTCGTTATGTACTCATACTGCGGGGACCGTGATGAGTATATAATGGAAATTTTCTGCTTTAACTGTCGCCCAGTATTGAGGACTCTAGCAAAAACTTGTTGCTTGCTTTCGGGGAACGTACCGATTGTAAAGTGAGAGTCAGCATATACCTTCTCATAGTACTCATCAGAAACTATGGGATCCACTACGACAGCATTGAAACCACCCGTAACACCATGGTACAAGGCACCAGTACCACCCTTTGACGCTCCATAGACAGTGACCCTGTCAGCCTTGACACCCAAGCCACTACTCACTTCATTGATCAGTGCAGTTACACGATCTGCAAACTCCTTATCGGAATTGTTATTCAAGTAGAAGCTACCCACAACCCCCCCACATCAGCAATGCGCAACACCGCCGTATCCGCAGGAATAAATTTGCCGATAGATTTGAAATTAAAGGTAAAAAGCCTCATCAGGCTTGAAGTGAAGATATCCTCACCGATTGATGAGAACACTACCAGAACTCTTGAAGCCTTCTGTTTTTCAGGGAGTTCCAGTTGATATACAAGGCCGCCGAAGGTTTTAAATTCCCCAGCTTTTATCCTATGCCAAAAATTAGCAATCTCACTATTTCTGACGAAACTAGAAACACCATCACAAGACTTATACAAGCTGAATCCAGCATTCGCTAAAGCAACTACCCACGACTTGGCGGCAGGAACCTTGCGACTAACATGTAAAAGATTTTCGAACCCAACATGCTCAGAGTGATCAACATGAAAATAGTCCACGGAACCCAGATCAGCCAGCGCCTCTGCTACCTCCCCACCCAAAACAATTTTTTTTATTCTTACCGCCATATGAGTCTCGCACCCCCTCAAAAAATGGATACGAGTATCAAACGCAAAGCACTCTCAAGTCAACACTTTCGACACCAACCCTCAAAAATCAGTAATCGTCATCGTGACTCAAGTGAAAGGCCCAACCTAATACAGAAAAAAACAAAATAAGAGAAATCAGACAACAGGCAGTAACTAGCATCACCCTGACCCCCAAATAATGGAACTATATGATCAACTCTAGGTGCCTACCTAGCTGATCATAGGACTCCCAATATTTCAGTTTCAGTGTCAGGGACTCGACCGGCCATCGGAAACAGGCTACACGACATAGCCCAGGTTAGCCGATCGCGAGCCAAGCGCCGCATTGAGAACTCAGGCTAATCAATCGAAGATCTCTACTACCCCACTCACCTGCCCTGTCGACACATCCCTCACAGCCAAAGCGCGAATTTTGTTCTCATGCATATACCCTTCTGCCTCAGAAATCAGGGCATCCGAGGCAATTTCATGCGGACTCACCGTCATAAAAGCACGTACCCTTTCATTGACAACACCTGGGTTGTCGAGAAGGGCCCGACGCAGGTCACCGTCAGTGACGATTCCAACCAGACGTCCTTCGTCGCTCACCAAGGTCAACCCAAGACGCCCCTGCGTCATCACCAGCAGGCAATCATGAAAGCTGGTTGACGGGGTTACGAAAGGTGCTGGGCTATGCATCACATCCGAAACACGTGTCAGAAGTTTTCTACCGAGGCTACCACCGGGGTGATAGCGCGCAAAGTCCATGGGCTTGAACTGTATGGCTTCGATCAGCGCTACAGCCAGTGCATCACCCATTGCCATGGTCGCAATTGTTGACGTAGTAGGCGCGAGATTGTTCGGGCAGACTTCCCGCTCAACCGAGATATCCAACCAAATATCAGCGTGCTGTGCCAACGTAGAAGTCCTGCTAGCCGTCATGGCAATCAAATTATTGCCAAACGATTTCAAGCTGGGAATCAACTTGATCAACTCTTCAGTTTCACCGCTATAACTGATAAGGATTAAGACATCCACGGGCTTCAGCATTCCGAGGTCGCCATGGAAGGCTTCCGCAGGGTGCAGGAAGAAGCTTGGCGTCCCAGTGGAAGCGAAAGTGGCAACCATTTTTTGGCCGATCAAGCCAGATTTGCCCATTCCACAAACCACCGTTCGCCCTTTGCAGCCGAGAATCAATTCGACCGCTTTCTGGAACTCGCCATCCAATCTGTCGGCTAGCTGAGTAACAGCTTGAGCCTGGGCAATGAGGGCTTCTTTGGCGATGGTGAGGTGATTCATTTCCTTCCCTGACGGTACTGGTTTGCGAGGCTGTGAATCTTAAAGTCTTTAGCACCCGAAGCAAAGGACTCTAGCACCGCAGCCTCACCATAGCTCCGGCTCCACGCATTTCGGAGACTCCGCCAGAGCCTGCAGAACAGACAATGCTGAACGACCGTTTTGCGCTTCGCATCGCTCCTCCAATGACTTCGGCCGCATCAACAGGCCTTAGAACTTTTTGTTGTGTGCCGATCTCTGATGGCTCAGGATATCCCCCCCAAAAAAAACTGTAGCGTGATGGCTATGTTTGATCAGACCTGATGACTGCTTCTTCTCACCCCACCGCTCGCGGCAAAACCCATTTCCGTTGGCATCGAGCTTCGCTCGAGCAACACGTCCACACGTTTTTCCCGGAGTGGGCGGGCATGCCGTTGACGATCACCAGCCGCGACTTGGCCTCAAACGCGTCGTTCGTGAATTACGTCCGCTACCATCGCCTGATAGACCCCATCACGGGTAACCCGTATGACGTCGTGGAAAAATCGATTCGCAAACTGGCGTTCATCAGCAGCCAGGAAGCTCGCTTTCACCGCCAAGACGGCATGCTTAAAGGCTCTATCTACTTTCGCTACCCACCTTGCCTGGGAGTGATCGAAACCCCGTGGGAAAGCCTGATCTTCACTCGGTACGTGCGGGGCAAACCGCCTCGCATGGAGGCAGTCGGCTTCCACTTGGCTCGCGGTATTGCTGAGCTTGAAAACCGAAGCCATGACCACCTTCAGGCCAGCCCCCGCTCCAAGGCGGCTTTACTCTGGAGCATGGATTTCTTCCGCCCCTGGTTCTTGCTGCGTCCGCGCTTCAATTTTGCGCGCTGCCTCCCAGCACTCAGGCAGCTGGCACTTGAAGACCCTCGCTTCGCTGGTTTAGCCGAACGCCTTACTGCGTTCAAGCCGCTGCTTCGTACACTTGCAGGCCAGGCGCAACGCAGCACGAAGTGCATCAGCCACATGGATTACCTGCGGAAAAACCTATTCATTCGCAAGCGCCGCCTGTACCTGATCGACTGGAGCGAGGTGAAGGTCGGCCGCATAGGGTTCGACGGCGGGGCGTACCTCGGTAGCCTTTTCCGGCGCAAAGAGATGGCAGCATTCCTGGCCGCCGAAGCCCAGTTCAACAAAGCTTACAGCGATGCACTCGCCGCTCATTTTGAACGTGAGGAAGCCACGAGGAACCAGCGCTATATCTTCCTGCTTACAGCTCTGTATCACTGCCTGCGCCCAGAAACCATTCAGGAGTACAAAGACCAGGATCGCCTGACGCTGCTTCTGGAGAAATACCACTATCTCCTCAAGCTCCTGTGAAATGATGTCATTTTAGTGGCCTAGATCAAGAAGATCCCTGTGGGCAATTAGGAATTTTTCGACAGAAGCCATCCTAATTTTGTGAATTTGTATTAAGATTCGCGCCCTTAAAAGCCTCAATGGATCCGGAAGCCTTCCAGCGCTTTGCCGCCCTTTCACGGAACGCTGCTGCACGTTTATGGATGACGTTTTACCTCGCCCACGTTTGCTGCTCCTCTCCAAGGGGGCTCAGCGAATAGCCACCCTGCCTGCGCTGCTGCCTGATTTTGAGCTGCAGTGCGGTGGTGTGGATGACATTCAGCAATCGGACTGGGTAATGGCTTGGGGCCGCAAGCCAAGTGCGGCCATTGCCATGACGCAGGCTCAAAGCGCCGGTAAGCCTGTATTGACACTGGAAGACGGGTTCCTGCGCTCTGTGGGTTTAGGGGCTGAGGAGCCTCCGTTGTCGATCATCGTCGACACGGTAGGCATCTATCATGACGCCAGCCAGCCTTCTCGACTTGAGCAACTGATCGCTGAACCTTTGTCTGCGCAGGAGCAGGTGCGTGCTTCAGAGCTACAAGTACTGTGGCAGGAGCAGCGGGTCTCGAAATACAACAGTGCCCGCATCGAAATACCCGCGCTACCCGATAACTGTGTGCTGGTAGCAGACCAGACCAAGGGTGATGCTTCGTTGCAGAACGCCAGCGTCGAGGACTTCGCAGCAATGCTGCAGGCGGCGTTGGCCCGCTACCCGAACAGCACCATCCTGCTCAAAGTACATCCTGATGTGGTGGCTGGTCGCAAAAGCGGCCATTTCGATTTGAGTTCAGTGGCGGCAAATCCGCGCGTGCGGGTTTTGGCCGAGAACATTCACCCCGCTGAGTTGCTGCCTAAAATGCGAGCCGTCTATGTCATGACCTCGCAACTCGGCTTCGATGCCCTGCTGTGGGGCGTGCCGGTGCACACTTGGGGCATGCCGTTCTATGCCGGCTGGGGGTTGACCGATGATCGCCTGTCAGCCCCAGTGCGCCGCAGGCCAGTCAGCCTGGGCCAACTGATTCACGCAAGCCTGGTTCGCTACCCTCGCTATATATGCCCGGAACGAAGCGGCCCAAGCACGCCGGAAACACTGATCAAATGGCTGGGCCTGCAGCGGCGCCAGCGCAGTCAGATACCGGCACAGGTTCAGGTTTGCGGTTTCAGCCGTTGGAAAGAGCCGCTTGCCAAGCTGTTCTTCGATGGGAGCTCAATTCGGTTCGTCAAACCCAAGAGGCGTCTTTCGCACTCGTTGTCGGTGGTTTCCTGGGGGTGCAAGCAGGACGAGCGTCTACAGGGCCACCGCCAGTCTGTACATCGTGTAGAGGATGGTTTTTTACGCTCCGTCGGCTTGGGTGCAGGCAAGGCACGGCCCCTGTCTTGGGTTGTTGACGACCTGGGAATCTATTACGACGCCACCCGAACATCGCGCCTGGAACGGATTCTCGCCGACCATGCCTTTGACCCGCATTTGATAGAGCGAGCCAAGTCTTTACGGCTGGCCATCTGCAATGCAGGGCTGACCAAGTACAACCTGCCAGGTTGCGTGTGGCAAAGGCCCACAGCAGTGCAGCAAGTGATTCTGGTAACGGGTCAGGTGGAGGGCGACGCATCCATCCGCTTTGGCAGCAACCGTATCCACAGCAACTTGCATTTATTACGCGCCGTCCGGGAACGCAATCCCGACGCCTGGGTCTTGTACAAGCCTCATCCTGAAGTGCTCGCAGGCACTCGCCCTCGCGGCGATGATGAAGAACAGACAGTGCACTGGTGCGACGAAGTCATCAGCGACACTCCGCTGCAGCAACTACTGGAAGTAGTCGACGAAGTACACGTTCTGACCTCGCAATCGGGCTTCGAAGCCTTGTTGCGCGGCGTGCCCGTGACCACCTACGGCCAGCCTTTCTATGCCGGCTGGGGGTTGACCCAGGACATGGACCTGCGACCCGAGGTGCAGGCGAGACGAAGCCGAAAGCTGACCTTGGACCAACTGGTGGCGGGAACACTACTCCTCTACCCCACTTACGTAAGCCGCATCACTAACCGTTTCACCACACCAGAACAGACACTGTACGAACTACAAAATTGGCATGCGCTACCACCGCAGCCCGGAGCTACTTCCCGATGGCAGGACTTGAAACGACGCTTGAGCAGTTTGTTGGGCATGAAGCGCCCGACCGACTGAGTGCAAGGGCGCCGCGTGGTCCTCTGCTGCGCATTCCCACCTGCAACTTCTTGTTCCTTCAAGGCGTAAGCTCGCCATTTTTCGCTCGCCTTGCCAAAGGCCTCCGAGACATCGGCCAGTATGTGCACAGCGTGCGATTCAACGTTGGTGATGAGCTATACGGCGCGGATGGCCCAAACATGGCTTGCCCAAGTGACGCCGATGGCCTTGAAGGCTGGTATGCCGATACATTCCGCCGGCTGGACATCACCGACCTTGTCCTGTTCGGCGACTGCCGCCCGGTGCACCGCACCGCGATAACGCTCGCTCGCTTGCAGGGCATTCGTGTGCACGTATTCGAAGAAGGCTACTTCCGCCCCTACTGGATCACCTTGGAGCGCGACGGCGTCAACAACAACTCGCGCTTGCCAAAGGACCCAGATTGGTACCGCGACGTGGGCAAGTACATTCCGCGCTACCAGAACGGTAACTCGTTCAAGCTGTCCTTCACCGCGCGCGCGGCCCATGACGTGATGTACCACGCAGGCGGCGCCCTCAATGCGCTGTTCTACCCGAAATACCGCACCCACGCGCCCTTCAACGCCGCAGTGGAGTACGCCGGCTTCATCCGCCAAGGCCTGCGCCTACTCCGCGCCCGCAGCCGCGACGATGCCCTGGTCGCCGATGTCGCCCGTGAGCGCCAGCCTACCTACCTGCTGCCATTGCAGCTGGACAGCGACGCACAGATCCGCGATCACTCGCCGTTCGAGAACATGACCCAGGTCATCGAGCACGTGATCGACTCGTTCTCGCTGAACGCCCCGTTCAATGCCCGCCTGCTGATCAAGAACCACCCGTTGACACCTGGGCTGGTGAACTATCGCCACGTTACCGAAGCACTGGCGCGTGAATACGACGTAGCCGACCGGGTCGAGTTCATGGAGAGCGGGCATATGCCCACGCTGCTCTCGCACATCAACGGCATGATTACCGTCAACAGCACTGCAGGTGCTTCCGCGTTGCTGCACGGGCGCCCGACCATCACCTTGGCCGACCCGATCTATGCAATGCCGGGCCTCACCCACCAGGGCAGCCTGGCGGACTTTTGGCACGACCCGGACATGCCGGATATCAAGCTGTTCCATCGCTTCCGCAACACGGTCATCCACACCACCCAGGTCAACGGCGGCTTCTACACCGGCTGCGGCATGGACATGGCGGTGACCAACTGCCTGGAAGTCCTGATGGCGAAAACCTCAAGAATCGAAAAATACCTATGAGTTCGCACGCTTCACCTCGCTGCATCCTCATCACCGGCGCCACCGGCGGCATCGGTGGCGCGCTGGCGCCGGCCTACGCGGCCCCGGGCGTGACCCTGATCCTGCAAGGCCGGCGCCAGGACCGCCTGGACGAAATGGCCGAGCAGTGCCGCGCCCTGGGGGCGCTGGTGTTGCTGGAGGCCCTGGACGTGCGCGACCTGGACGCGCTGCGGGCGATGGTGCGGCGCGTCAGTGACGCCCATCAGCCCGACCTGGTGCTGGTGGGGGCCGGGCTTAATACGGCGGTGGGTGCCAATGGCGAGCCGGAGGCCTGGGACGACAGCCGGGCGCTGATGGAAGTGAACGTGATGGCCGCGCTGGCCACCGTCGAGGCCGCGCTGCCGGCCATGCGCAGCCGTGGCCATGGGCAGATCGCGCTGTTCAGCTCGCTGGCGGGCTGGCGTGGGTTGCCGGTGACGCCAACCTACAGCGCCAGCAAGGCGGCGATCCGCGTGTATGGCGAGGCCATCCGTGACTGGCTGGCGCCGGAAGGGGTGAAGGTGAATGTGATTGTGCCGGGCTATGTGGAGTCGAAGATGTGCTTCGAAATGCCTGGGCCTAAACCTTTTCTGTGGACGGCCGAAAAAGCGGCCAGGCGGATCAAGCGCGGGCTGGCGGCGAACCAGGCGCGTATCAGCTTTCCGTTTCCGCTCAACCTGGGCACCTGGCTGCTGGGGCTTATCCCGCAGTGGCTTTCTTCGATGATCCTGCGTGGGTTGAAGTACAGTGATTGATGTTTCCTTGTTGCCGGTTGCCCTGGGTGGCCTGGCGCTGACCGTTGGCGTCGAGCGCCTGCTGGTGCCCCGCCCTGCCCTACGCCGCCCGGCCGACTGCTGGATGCTGCATGCCGGGCTGTGGTGCGTGGGGCTTGGGCTGCTGTATGCGCTGACGGCGCGGCCGTTGTTCAGTGGCGTGAACCTGCTGCTGCTGTGGCTGTTGATCGTGCTGGTGAGCAATTCCAAGTATCACTCGCTGCGCGAGCCGTTTGTGTGTGCAGACTTTGAATATTTCAGCGATGCAGTGAAGTTTCCGCGTTTGTACCTGCCGTTTTTCGGTTTCGGCAAGGCGGCGTTGCTGGCGGTGGGCTTTCTGGTTTACCTGTGGGCGGGGCTGAGCTTCGAGGTGCCGGGTGCGCGGCTTGCGGCGCTGCTGCCGCTGGCGGTGGGGCTGGGGCTGTTGCGTTTGGGCCGTCGGCAGGTGCAGCCGAGCTTTGATGCCGAGCGGGATGTGCGTGACTGGGGGTTGGCGGCCAGTTTGTGGCGGTACTTCTGGGCGGCGCGGGCGCCGGTCGACCGGGCGGGGTTGGGGTCGCCGTTTGCGGGAGAGCCTGTGCCGGCCTCTTCGCCGGCGAAGGCCGCTGCTGCATCGGGCTTTGGCCAGCCCACATCGCTGCCGGACCTGGTCTCGGTACAGAGCGAGTCGTTCTTCGATGTGCGCGACCTGTGGCCGG
>NZ_JABMCN010000489.1 GCF_013179515.1 Pseudomonas sp. CM27 | reverse complement strand
CAGTTTCGGCCACGTCATGGACACGCAGGATGCTTGCCCCCTTGGTCACGGCCAACGCCGCCAGCGCCAGGCTGCCGTACAACCGCTCGCCGACCGGACGTTCCAGCGTCAGGCCGATCATGCTCTTGCGCGAAACGCCCACCAGCAGTGGGCGCCCAAGGCAATAGAGCGCTTCCATGTGCTTGAACAGGCTCAGGTTGTGCGCCAGTGTCTTGGCGAAACCAAAGCCCGGGTCAAGAATGATTCTGTTCGCGTCGATACCCGCTGCCGCGCAGGCGGCCATACGCTGTTCAAGATAGCGCGTAACGTCAGCGGTCACATCCTGGTAATGCGGGTCATCCTGCATGTTGCCCGGCTCGCCACGCATGTGCATGAGGCACACCGGCAGCCCGGTATCCGCAGCCGCGTCCAGGGCGCCATCGCGCTCCAGCGCACGCACGTCGTTGATCAACCCGGCACCGAGCCGCGCCGACTCACGTATGACCGCGGGCGTGGAAGTATCGACCGATATGACCACGTCGAGGCGGCTGTTGATCGCCTCGACCATCGGCGCCACCCGCTCCAGCTCCTCGGTCACCGACACCGCACGCGCACCAGGGCGCGTGGATTCGCCGCCAATATCGATCAGCGTGGCACCGGCGGCAACCATCGCTTCGGCATGGCGCAAGGCCTCGTCGCGCTGATTGAAGC
>NZ_JABMCN010000488.1 GCF_013179515.1 Pseudomonas sp. CM27 | reverse complement strand
GGCCGCCGGCTATGAAGATGACGAGCTGCAATTGGCCACCTGGATCATCGACTGGGATCAGCGCCTGCGCATGACCCGGCGCTTCCAGCTCAAGCGCCCGCGTGACGGCGTTACCCTGCTGCGGGCTCGGACCACCTTCGCCTGCATCGAATTGTCCAGCGGCAAACCCAAGCGTATGCCGGCAGAATTTGTCGAGGGTTACGGCCAGGCGCTGATCGGCGGCTGAAACGCCGGCAATGTTTGCTAGACTGCCGGCTTTTTCCGCCGAGACCCCGACATGCAAATTGCCCTGGCCCCCATGGAGGGGCTGGTCGACAACATCCTGCGCGACGTGCTGACCCGCGTGGGCGGTATCGACTGGTGCGTCACCGAATTCATTCGCGTGTGCGACCGCCTGCTGCCGCCTTCCTCGTTCGACAAGCTCGCGCCCGAGCTGCGGCGGGGCGCCCGCACAGCCGCCGGGGTGCCCATGCGCGTGCAGTTGCTGGGCTCGGACCCGGTGTGCCTGGCCGACAATGCCGCACTGGCCTGTCAGCTGGGCGCACCGGTGATCGACCTGAACTTCGGTTGCCCGGCCAAGACCGTGAACAAGTCGCGCGGTGGGGCGGTGCTGCTGAAAGAGCCCGAGCTGTTGCACGCCATCGTGCGTGAAGTGCGCCGGGCAGTGCCCGCGCATATCCCGGTGACGTCGAAAATGCGCC
>NZ_JABMCN010000487.1 GCF_013179515.1 Pseudomonas sp. CM27 | reverse complement strand
CGTACGGCTCGCTCGAAGTCTGACCAGCCTTGATGGTCACAACCGCGTTGTTGCTCAGGGTCACGGTCAGGTCATGCGCCAGCACGGTGTTGATGTGCACGGTGAAGGTCGGTTTGACGTTTTCAGCGACAGACACCTGGTCTGCAGTGATGGTGACCTTGACGATGTCCCCTTCGTTGCCTGGGGTACCTGGTTCGTCGGTAACGGTGGTGCTGACCTCGGTCTTGTCCAGGGTCAGGTTCTCGAACTTCCACGCATCCGCGCCGCTGGCCGCTTCGATGGCGTTGACCACGGGCTCGTTAGCGCCCACATACACGTTGTCTGGAGCAGTAACGGTGATCGAGCCAGTAGTGCTGTTGGCCGGCACAACAACCGTGGTGCCATCGGTCAGTTTGAAGAACAGTTCCGAATGGTTGTTGATCGGCAGACCGTCTTTGTTGGTCAGCGTGATGGTGTAGGTGATCTCGCCGCCTTCGTTCACCGAAGGCGTGGCAGTCAGTTTGGCTACCACTTCGTTGATGGTGTCGGTAACTTTTACCGACGCATCACCGCCAAACTGCAGGTTCTCGAAAACGGTGCCCTTGGCGTCTTCGGCGGTCTTGATACCCAGGCTGATTTCGCCGGCATCCTGGTAGACGTCGTCACCCTGCGCATCGTGGGTGTACTGCACGCTGGTCTCGCCAGCCTTGATGATGACCTGGGCGT
>NZ_JABMCN010000486.1 GCF_013179515.1 Pseudomonas sp. CM27 | reverse complement strand
TGATTTCTGACTTTTGTCAGATCGTTCTTTAAAAATTCGGATATGTGATAGAAATAGACTGAACACCAGTTTCACTGCTGGTGGATCAGGCTAAGGTAAAATTTGTGAGTTCTGCTCGAAAGAGCGACGTGCGAATTTTCGGCGAATGTCGTCTTCACAGTATAACCAGATTGCTTGGGGTTATATGGTCAAGTGAAGAAGCGCATACGGTGGATGCCTTGGCAGTCAGAGGCGATGAAAGACGTGGTAGCCTGCGATAAGCTTTGGGGAGTCGGCAAACAGACTGTGATCCAGAGATCTCTGAATGGGGGAACCCACTCAGCACAAGCTGAGTATCTTGTACTGAATACATAGGTGCAAGAGGCGAACCAGGGGAACTGAAACATCTAAGTACCCTGAGGAATAGAAATCAACCGAGATTCCCTTAGTAGTGGCGAGCGAACGGGGACCAGCCCTTAAGTTGGTTTGAGATTAGTGGAACGCTCTGGAAAGTGCGGCCATAGTGGGTGATAGCCCCGTACACGAAAATCTCTTATCAATGAAATCGAGTAGGACGGAGCACGAGAAACTTTGTCTGAATATGGGGGGACCATCCTCCAAGGCTAAATACTACTGACTGACCGATAGTGAACCAGTACCGTGAGGGAAAGGCGAAAAGAACCCCGGAGAGGGGAGTGAAATAGATCCTGAAACCGTATGCGTACAAGCAGTGGGAGCCTACTT
>NZ_JABMCN010000485.1 GCF_013179515.1 Pseudomonas sp. CM27 | reverse complement strand
CTGCCGAGCCTTCGCGCTGGGAAATTTCCGACGCATGGATGAACGCCGCGCGCTCCAGGCCGATGTCGACGAAGGCCGCCTGCATGCCCGGAAGCACCCGCACCACCTTGCCCTTGTAGATATTGCCGACGATGCCACGGCGCTGGGTGCGCTCGACGTGCACTTCCTGCAGTACCCCGTTTTCCACCACCGCCACGCGTGACTCCATCGGGGTGATGTTGATCAGGATCTCTTCACTCATGGCCGGCTCTCGTCTAAGGTCTTTTGTAATGATGGATGGCGTATGACGTGCTGGCTACTACCGGTTCGCTCCCGCTGGGGCATGCGCAGGCAATTGCCAGCAGGCGATGCCAAACTGGCCGAGCAATTCGGCTGTTTCACACAGCGGCAATCCGACCACCGCCGAGTAGCTGCCCGCAAGGCCGGTCACGAACACCGCGCCCAGGCCCTGGATGGCATAGCCGCCGGCTTTGTCGACCGGTTCGCCGCTGGCCCAGTAGCGCTGCGCTTCAGCGTCGCAGATCGGGCGAAAACACACCGTGCTGGTGACACACAGGCTGCCCACCCGCTGGCCGTCGCTTAGGGCGACTGCGGTCAGTACCTGGTGCTCGCGGCCTGACAGGTCGGCCAGCATGGCCAGCGCATGTTCGCGGTTTTCCGGTTTGCCGAGAATACGACCATCGAGCACCACGGCGGTGTCGGCGCCCAGCACTACAGCCGGCCCGGTAACGCAGGCAAGGCC
>NZ_JABMCN010000484.1 GCF_013179515.1 Pseudomonas sp. CM27 | reverse complement strand
CTCAGTAGTGAAACGATGCATCGCCGATGGTAGTGTGGGGTCTCCCCATGTGAGAGTAGGTCATCGTCAAGATTCATTTCGCAAAACCCCTATCTGCGCATGCAGGTAGGGGTTTTGTCTTTCTGCCCCCAAACATCAGCCGCATGCATTCCCTTGTAGGCCTTGCGTCGCGATCGGGCGCCCAGCGGCCGCAAAACCTGCATCCCCGATCTCCCAGGCAGACCCCGCGGCGTTGTCAGCGCAGACTGCAACAATATTCCCGCCCAATTTACGTGACTTTCCCTCGCCCCCCCTGCGTCAAGACTTTGGTTCGGAGCATTCCTTGCCCCGGGCCTGGCGATGCCAGCGTACCGTGCTGCGCATTTCTGGACTTCCACCGTCCCATCACTTGAGGTAGCAAGCAAGATGGCCAAGGCCGCCGATGTCGTTGTGCAATGCCTGGAAAACGAAGGTGTCGAGTATGTATTCGGCATTCCCGGTGAAGAAAACCTCGACCTGCTCGAATCCCTGCGCAAGTCGAAGATCAAGCTGGTACTGACCCGTCATGAGCAGTCTGCAGGTTTCATGGCTGCCACCTACGGTCGCCTGACCGGCAAGACCGGCGTCAGCCTGTCGACCCTTGGCCCTGGCGCCACCAACCTGGTCACCGCCAGCGCCTACGCCTACCTGGGCGGCATGCCGATGATGATGATCACCGGGCAGAAGCCGATCAAGAAGTCCAAGCAGGGCCGCTTCCAGATCATTGACG
>NZ_JABMCN010000483.1 GCF_013179515.1 Pseudomonas sp. CM27 | reverse complement strand
TGCGCTACGAATACGACAAGGCCATCCGCCTGACCGCGCTGGTCAACGAGAACAACGCCACCTACAGCTTTGCCTACGACGTGTCGGACCGGCTGACGGAAGAGGTGCGGGTGGACAACCTGACCCGACGCTTCAGCTACAACGTCGGCGGGCATCTGACGCGGCTGGAGGAGATTGGCTATGGCGAAAATGCCGAGCGGCCGCAGCGGCATACGCTGTTCGAGCGTGATGCTATTGGCCGCTTGCTCAGCAAGCTGAACAGCGATGCACAGCAGCTGTTCAGCTATGACGACGGTGACCGCCTGCTCAGCATCCAGCGTCAGCCCAGCGGGATCGGCAAGCAGCTCGGCATCACCGAAGAAAAGCTGGAATACACCTACGACCTGCTGGGCCGGCTGACCCAGGAAATCACTCCAGATGGGACGCTCAGCTACGAATACGACCCGCTCAGCAACCTGACCACGCTGACCCTGCCGGATGGGCGCAAGGTCAACCACCTGTATTACGGCAGCGGTCACCTGCACCAGCTGAACCTGGATGGCCAGGTGATCAGCGACATGGAGCGCGATGACCTGCACCGCGAGGTGTACCGGACCCAGGGCAAGCTCACCAGTTGCTTTGGCTATGACGCCATGGGTCGCAAGGCCTGGCAGTTTGCCTCGACCTTGCCCGCCGACAAGCTGTCGCAAGTGCACAACACCGGGGTGAATACCGCGCTGCTGGTGGAACATGCCTATAACCCGATTCATC
>NZ_JABMCN010000482.1 GCF_013179515.1 Pseudomonas sp. CM27 | reverse complement strand
GAGCGTGACCACGGCCATCCTCGACAACGACCACCTGCCGGTTTCGCCTGGCGGTGCAGTGTCTGGCGTGGAGGACACCGATTACGTGTTCGGCTGGAGCGACTTCAAAGTCACCGATGCCGATGGCAACAACGGCCTGTCCGTGACCATTACCTCGATCCCGGTCGCCGGCAGCCTGAAGTTCTTCAATGGCACTGCATGGGTGGACGTGACCGTTGGCCAGGTGGTCAGCCAGGCGGACATTACTGCCAAGAACCTGAAGTTCGTGCCTTTGCTCAACCAGTCGGGGACGGACAACTACGGTGGCAGCGGCGTGGGCAACCAGCAGGCCGACTACGCGCAGTTCAAGTTCAAGCCGAACGATGGCACCAACCTGGGCACTGAAGTGACCATGAAGGTCGACATCAGCCCGGTCGCCGACAAACCGACCTTGAGCTTCGGCAGTGCCGATATCGAGTCCAAAGGCCTGACCAAGGAAGTGTGGAACACCCTCAAGGGCCTGGGTACTGGCGGTAACGGCATTACCGGCGACGATCTGAAGACGGTCTTTGCCAACTCCGGCAATGCCAACTCCAGCACTACCACCACCAACGTGCAGTCCGATGCCAGCGTCACCGCCGGCACCGGTTCGAAAACGTCGGGGCTTATCTATCTGGAAGCCGGCAAGACCTATACCTTCAGCGGCAGCGCCGACGACAGCTTCGTGGTCACCATTGGCGGCAAGACCGTGGTCACGGCCACCTGGGGTGCTGGTGGCCAGGTTTCGG
>NZ_JABMCN010000481.1 GCF_013179515.1 Pseudomonas sp. CM27 | reverse complement strand
GCACCCGGGCATCACCCGTGGTGGTCATTACCATCATTCGAAAACCGAAAAATTCCTGGTCATCAAAGGCAAGGCCAACTTCCGTTTCCGTCAGGTGGTGACAGGCGAGTTCTATGAACTGGAGACCTGTGGCGAGTCACCGACCATCGTCGAAACGGTGCCAGGCTGGACCCATGACATCACCAATATCGGTGAAGACGAGATGATCGTGATGCTCTGGGCCAATGAAATCTTCGATCGTGAACACCCGGACACTTATGCGCTGCCGGTCTGCCCATAAAACGGCTGGCTCAGGAATGAGGACAGTATGAAAAAGCTCAAAATCGTCACCGTTGTTGGAACACGCCCGGAAATCATTCGCTTGTCCAGGGTCCTGAGCGCGCTTGATGAGCACTGCGAACACATCCTGGTACACACCGGGCAGAATTATGACTACGAACTGAACGAGATCTTTTTCCAGGACCTGGGTATCCGCAAGCCGGATCATTTCCTGAACGCCGCAGGCGCTTCCGGGGCCGAAACCATCGGCAATGTGATTATTGCAGTTGACCGGGTACTGGCCGAAGTGAACCCCGAGGCGTTGTTGGTGCTGGGTGATACCAATAGTTGCATGGCCGTGATTTCTGCCAAGCGCCGCAAGATCCCCACCTTCCACATGGAAGCAGGCAACCGCTGCTTTGACATGCGCGTGCCCGAGGAGATCAACCGCCGTATCGTCGACCACACTGCCGACATCAACCTGACCTACAGCACCATCGCCCGTGACTACCTGTTG
>NZ_JABMCN010000480.1 GCF_013179515.1 Pseudomonas sp. CM27 | reverse complement strand
GGATCAGCTACGACCCACACGGACCCGAGGTGGTAATGGCAGAAGCCTATGACCAGGTCAAGGCCGAGAACGAGGCGCTGCGCAAGGATGCCGAGCGGTATCGCTTCGTGCGGAACCCGATAGGAACCAGTTCGCCGCTGGCTATCTGGAACGAGGGGAAGATGCCCTTGTTCAGCGGCATGGCGGATGCAGTCGTTGACGAGTACATGGCGAAAGAGCTGACCAACAAAGGCCATGGCCATGTCTTCCCGCGTCATGACGGTGTCAAGGCAAAGTGCGGAGGCCCAGGCTTGTGCGCAGAGTGCGCTGCAGATCAGCAGGCCAAGGAGGCGAGCCATGACTGATGTGATCGGGCTCTCCTTCATCATTTTGTGCCTGTTGCTCATGTTTCAGGGAGGCCAGCCATGACTGACTTCGTGATGCACAGCATGGCCGACGCCAATCGTCTCTTCGGCATCCTGCAGGCCCAGGACTTCACCCGGCCCAAGAAGATCGTCATCAAGGACCAGGACCGCAGCGGCGAGCAGAACAAGAAACTGCACGCCTGCCTGTCCGATATCGCCAAGCAGGTCGAGCACGCTGGCAAGAAGTGGGACGTCCTGATCTGGAAGCGCCTCCTGACGGCCGCCTGGCTGCGTGAGAGCGGCGAACAACCTCAACTGATACCAGCGGTAGACGGCAACGGCTTCGACGTCGTGTATGAGCGCACAAGCCAGCTCAGCGTGAAGCAGTGCGCGAGTCTGCTGGAGTGGATTCAGGCGTTTGGCGCTGAGCACCAGG
>NZ_JABMCN010000048.1 GCF_013179515.1 Pseudomonas sp. CM27 | reverse complement strand
GGCTTTGCAGTGGTTGGCACAGCCCTTGCTATACCTTGCTCAACGATATTCCGGTCAACCTCCGAAGGTTTCCCCGACATGAGCATCAGCTTCGACAAGGCGCTTGGTATCCACGAAAAGGCCCTGGGCTTCCGCGCCCAGCGCGCCGAAGTGCTGGCCAACAACATCGCCAACGCCGACACGCCCAACTACAAGGCGCGTGACATGGACTTTTCCTCGGTGCTGGCTGCCGAAACCAGCAAGCAGCAGGGTGGCCGGTTCGCCATGGACCGGACCAACAGCCGCCATATCGAAGCCGATGGGCTGGCGATCGCGGCCGACGATACCCTCAAGTACCGTACCCCGCTGCAGCCTTCGATCGACCAGAACACCGTGGACGCGCAGATCGAGCAATCGAACTACACCGAAAACGCCATCGGTTTCCAGGCCAGCTTCACCTTGCTCAACAGTAAATTCAAAGGGCTGGTTTCCGCCCTGCGGGGAGAATGACCATGTCCCTTTCCAGTGTTTTCAATATTGCCGGTAGCGGCATGAGCGCGCAGAACACGCGCCTGAACACCGTCGCTTCCAACATCGCCAACGCCGAGACCGTGTCCTCGAGCATCGACCAGACCTACCGCGCCCGCCACCCGGTGTTCGCCACCACCTTCCAGGATGCGCAGGCCGGCGGCAGCCAGTCGCTGTTCGAGGACCAGGGCGAAGCGGGGCAGGGCGTGCAGGTCAAAGGCATCGTCGAGGACCAGAGCACCCTGGAAGCGCGCTACGAGCCGAACCACCCGGCGGCGAACAAGGATGGTTACGTCTACTACCCCAACGTCAACGTGGTCGAGGAGATGGCTGACATGATCTCCGCCAGCCGCGCGTTCCAGACCAACGCCGAGCTGATGAACACCGCCAAAAGCATGATGCAGAAAGTCCTGACCCTGGGGCAGTGATAGGAAGCCGACATGACCACCACCAATTCCACCACCGACGTCGGTAGCGCCTACCTGACCTCGCTGCAGAAGCAGACCTCCAAGACCGACAGCAGCACCGGTGCCGCCGGCAGCGCGTTGGGCAAGGACGCGTTCCTGCAGCTGCTGGTTACCCAGATGCAGAACCAGAACCCGCTCGACCCGCAGGAAAACGGCGAGTTCGTGGCCCAGCTGGCGCAGTTCAGCAGCCTCGAAAGCATGCAGTCGCTGAATGATGCGGTGACCTATATCGCCACTGGGCTGCAGTCTTCCCAGGCCCTGCAGGCGTCGTCGCTGGTCGGGCGCAATGTGATCGTGCAGACCGACAAGGCCGTGGTCGACACCAGCAAGGACATGAAGGGTTCGGTCAACCTTACCTCGTCCAGCACCTCCACCTCGGTGGGTATCTACGACAAGGACGACAAGCTGGTACGTACCATCGAGCTGGGTACCCAGAAGGCCGGCAGCATCGACTTCACCTGGGATGGCCTGAACGACGACGGTGAAGTGGCCGATGCCGGCACCTACACCTTCAAGGCCAGCGCCTCGATCGATGGCCAGGCCACGGCCATGACCACCAACCTGCCGGCCTCGGTGACCAGCGTGACCATGGGCAGCAACGGTTCGGAAATGACGCTCAACCTGGCCGGCCTGGGCAGTGTTGCGCTTTCCAAAATTCAAAGCATCGGCATCTAGGGCCTGAGCAAAACGACAGGAGTTACACATGTCTTTCAATATCGGCCTTAGCGGCCTCTATGCAGCAAACAAGGCCCTGAACGTTACCGGCAACAACATTGCCAACGTTGCCACCACCGGCTTCAAGTCGTCGCGCGCCGAGTTCGCCGACCAGTACTCCAACTCCGTACGTGGCACCAGCGCGGGCAAGACCGTGATCGGTACCGGGGTGAAAACCGCTGCGGTTTCGCAGTTGTTCACTCCAGGCAACATCAATGCCACCGGCCAGGCGCTGGACATGGCCATCGATGGCAACGGTTTCTTTGCCCTGAACGACAACGGTTCGAAGATCTACACCCGTGCTGGCGCGTTCTACAGCGACAAGGCCGGTTATGTGGTGAACTCTTCGGGTGCCAACCTGCAGGGCTATGCAGTCGGTGAGGACGGCAAACTCATCCAGGGCGTGCTGACCAACCTGCAGATCGATACTTCCAACCTGACGCCCAAGCCAACCAGCCTGATCACCGAGAAGATCAACCTCAACTCGGCCGCAACCAGCCCTTCGGTAACGCCGTTCGACCCGACCAACGCCAGTTCCTACAACTTCACGTTCAATACCCCGGTGTACGACAGCCAGGGCAACGAACACCAGATGAACCAGTATTTCATCAAGGACGACGCGACCAACACCTGGTCGATGCACACCACCATCGATGGCCGAAACCCGGAAAACCCGGCTTCCACCACGCCGCTGGTCAACAATGTGCCCTTCAAGTCCGATGGCACCCTGGACAAGGATGCAATGACTGCGGGCGCGGTCACCGGTGGCCTGGCCATTGGCGAAGACAAGATCTTCCAGCTGCAGAACTGGATCCCTGCGCAGAAAAATGCGGCCGGCGAGTGGTCGGCCAATGGCGCCATCGCCAACGCCGGCGGTGTCAAGCTGGACATGCTGGGAGCCACCCAATACAACGCCTCGTCGGCAGAAATCGCCAAAACCCAGGATGGCTTCGCCACCGGTGAGCTTTCGGGGTTGAGCATTGACCAGAACGGCTACCTGTTTGCCAGCTTCACCAACGGCAAGGACAAGGTGATCGGCCAGGTGGCGATTGCCAACTTCGCCAACCTGCAGGGCCTGACCCCGATTGGCGGGACCAACTGGAAAGAGTCCTACTCCTCGGGTGTGCCGGTGATCGGCGCCCCGGACACCGGTACCCTGGGCCAGATCTCGGGTGGTGCGCTGGAAGATTCCAACGTCGACCTGACTGGCGAGCTGGTCAACCTGATCAAGGCGCAGAGCAACTACCAGGCCAACGCCAAGACCATTTCCACCGAAAGCACCATCATGCAGACCATCATCCAGATGACCTGATGATGGCTGGGGCTGCTGCGCAGCCCATCGCGACACAAGGCCGCTCCTACAGGAGATCGCGATTCCGTTGTAGGAGCGGCCTTGTGTCGCGATGGGCCGCAAAGCGGCCCCAAATTCTAAAAGGCTGACACTCATGACAAGGCTGCTGCTGATAACCCTGCTGGCCATGGCCCTGCCGCTCTCCGCCGCCCCCGCCCCGTTCTACCAATGGCAAAGCCTGGTCACCGGCCGCTACCTGTGCTCGGCCCACAACCCGGGCAAGGGCTGGGTGCGCCATGCCGGCCCCTATAACAATGCCGCCTGTCGCAGCCATTGAGCACGCCCTTGCCGCAGGCGGCAAACATCCGCCGACAAACTGACGTTTCTTGCCCCTCGTCCCGCTGAAACCCCCGTAAACCGGTCGTTTCAGACTTGGTTCGATTATTGCTTCGAACCTGCCAAGTGACAGCGCGGCAGCGACGCGCA
Organism: Pseudomonas sp. CM27; assembly: GCF_013179515.1. Classification (GTDB taxonomy): domain Bacteria; phylum Pseudomonadota; class Gammaproteobacteria; order Pseudomonadales; family Pseudomonadaceae; genus Aquipseudomonas. The sequence continues at coordinate 24,630 of NZ_JABMCN010000048.1, read as the reverse complement.
GAGGAGATACTGTGGACAAGTTGCTTTATGTGGCCATGACCGGTGCCAGCCAGAACGCGCTGGCGCAGAAGGCTCACGCCAACAACCTGGCGAACGTTTCCACCAACGGTTTTCAGCGTGACCTGGAGCAGGCCCGTTCGATGCCGGTGTTCGGTGACAGCTTTCCGGCGCGCGCCTACGCCCTGACCGAGCGCCCGGCCACCGACTTCAGCGAAGGCCCGCTGGTTGAAACCGGCCGCGAACTGGACGTGGCGGTGACCGGCCAAGGGTTCATCGCTGTGCAGGCACCCGACGGCAGCGAAGCCTATGTGCGCACCGGCAGCCTGAACATCGATGCCCTCGGCGTGCTGCGTGCCGGCAACGGCATGCCGGTGATCGGCAACGGCGGCCCGATCGCCATCCCGCCAGAGCAGAAGGTGGAAGTGGGCGCCGACGGCACCCTCAGCATCCGCTCCATGGGTGAAGACCCGCGGGTGATCGCCGAAGTCGACCGCATCAAGCTGGTCAACCCGGACACCAAGGGCCTGCAAAAGGGCCTGGACGGCCTGATCCACACCGCCTCCGGCCAGCCGGCCGATGCCGACGTCAATGTGCGGGTGGTGTCGGGCTTCCTGGAAGGCAGCAACGTCAACGCTGTCGAGGAAATGACCTCGGTACTGGCGCTGTCCCGCCAGTTCGAACTGCACGTCAAGATGATGAACACGGCCAAGGAAGGCGACGAAGCCATGGCTCGGGTTTTGCAAATCGGCTAATCACTTTTGAACGGGTGCCGTAAAACAGGCGCACGAGGAGAATTACATGCTTCCGGCTCTTTGGGTCGCTAAAACCGGCCTGTCCGCCCAGGACACCAACCTGACGGTCATTTCCAACAACCTGGCCAACGTCTCGACTACCGGCTTCAAGCGTGACCGTGCCGAGTTTGCCGACTTGCTGTACCAGATCAAGCGTCAACCGGGTGCCCAGTCCACCCAGGACAGCGAGCTGCCATCGGGCCTGCAGGTCGGTACCGGTGTGCGCATCATCGGTACCCAGAAGAGCTTTGTCGCCGGCAGCCTGCAGACCACCGAAAACCCGCTGGACATGGCAGTCAACGGCCGTGGTTTCTTCCAGGTCCTGCAGCCGGATGGCACGGTTTCCTACACCCGTGACGGTACCTTCCACCTGAACTCCGACGGCCAGATCGTTACCGCCAACGGCTACGCCCTGGAGCCTGCCGTGGTCGTGCCCAACGACGCGCAAACCTTCACCGTCGGCACTGACGGCACCGTGTCGATCACCACCGCCGGCAACCCGGCCGCCCAGGTGATCGGCAACATCCAGACCGCCGACTTCATCAACCCGGCCGGCCTGCAGGCGATTGGCGACAACCTGTTCCTCGAGACTGCCGCCAGCGGCGCGCCGCAAGTGGGCACGCCGGGCCTGAACGGTTTCGGCACCACCCAGCAGCAGACCCTGGAAAACTCCAACGTCAGCACCGTGGAAGAACTGGTGAACATGATCACCACCCAGCGCGCCTACGAGATGAACTCCAAGGTCATCTCCACCGCCGACCAGATGCTGTCGTTCGTTACCCAGCAGCTGTAAGCCGCTTCGTACTTTCGTTACACCCGTGCCCGTGAGGTAAGCGTCATGAATCGTCTGTTGTCCGTTTTCGCCCTGGGGGGGGCGGTGTTGCTGGCAGGTTGCGTCGGCCCGACGCCCAAGCCCAACGACCCGTACTACGCGCCGGTGTTGCCGCGCACCCCATTGCCGGCAGCGGCCAACAACGGTTCGATCTACCAGGCCGGGTTCGAGCAGAACCTGTACAGCGACCGCAAGGCGTTCCGGGTGGGTGACATCATCACTATCACCCTCAACGAGAAAACTTCGGCCAGCAAGAACGCCGGTTCGCAGATCGCCAAGACCAGCAAGACCGACATCGGCCTGACCTCACTGTTCGGCAGTACCCCGAACACCAACAACCCGTTCGGCGGCGGTGACCTGTCGCTGGAGGCCGGCTACAGCGGTGACCGCGCCACCAAGGGCGACAGCAAGGCCACCCAGGGCAATACCCTGACCGGTTCGATCACCGTGACCGTGGCCGAAGTGCTGCCCAACGGCATCATTGCCGTGCGCGGCGAGAAGTGGCTGACCCTGAACACCGGCGAAGAGCTGGTGCGCATTGCCGGCATGGTCCGTGCCGACGACATCGCCACCGACAACACTGTGCCGTCCACCCGGGTGGCCGACGCGCGCATCACCTATTCCGGCACCGGCTCGTTCGCCGATGCCAGCCAGCCGGGGTGGCTGGACCGCTTCTTCATCAGCCCGCTTTGGCCTTTCTGAGTGCAGATGACCATGTTCAACCTGAGGCAGCTGTTTGCCGCAACCCTGCTGTTGTCCTGTGCCTTCGCGGCCCAGGCCGAGCGCCTGAAGGACATCGCCAGTATCTCTGGCGTGCGTTCCAACCAGTTGATCGGCTACGGCCTGGTGGTGGGCCTGAATGGCACGGGTGACCAGACCACCCAGACGCCGTTTACCCTGCAAACCTTCAACAACATGTTGTCGCAGTTCGGCATCAAGGTGCCGGCCGGTTCCGGCAACGTGCAGCTGAAAAACGTCGCTGCCGTGTCGGTGCATGCCGACCTGCCGGCGTTCGCCAAGCCAGGGCAGGTGGTGGACATTACCGTGTCGTCGATCGGCAACTCCAAGAGCCTGCGCGGCGGTAGCTTGCTGATGACCCCGCTGAAGGGTATCGACGGCAATGTCTACGCCATCGCCCAGGGCAACCTGGTGGTGGGCGGCTTCGACGCCGAAGGCCGTGACGGCTCGAAGATCACGGTCAACGTTCCGTCGGCGGGGCGCATTCCCGGTGGTGCCAGTGTCGAACGTTCGGTACCGAGCGGCTTCAACCAGGGCAACACCCTGACCCTGAACCTCAACCGCCCCGACTTCACTACTGCCAAACGTATTGTTGACAAGGTCAACGACCTGCTTGGGCCGGGCGTGGCCCAGGCCGTGGACGGTGGCTCGGTACGGGTCAGTGCGCCGATGGACCCAAGCCAGCGGGTGGACTACCTGTCGATTCTGGAAAACCTCGAAGTCGACCCTGGCCAGGCGGTGGCCAAGGTCATCATCAACTCGCGTACCGGCACCATCGTCATTGGCCAGAACGTCAAGGTGTCGCCGGCAGCGGTGACTCACGGCAGCCTGACCGTGACCATTACCGAAGACCCGATCGTGAGCCAGCCGGGGGCGTTTTCCAACGGCCAGACTGCCGTGGTGCCACGTTCGCGGGTAAATGCCGAGCAGGAAGCCAAGCCGATGTTCAAGTTCGGCCCGGGCACCACGCTGGATGAAATCGTCCGTGCGGTGAACCAGGTGGGGGCAGCGCCCGGCGACCTGATGGCCATCCTCGAAGCGCTGAAACAGGCCGGCGCCTTGCAGGCCGACCTGATCGTGATCTGAGGACGGCGCCCATGAACAGCAAAAGCCTGGTTTCCGGCAGCGCCGACAGCGGCGCCTATACCGACCTGAACCGCCTGAACGCGCTCAAACACGGCGACCGCGACAGCGAAGCCAACGTGCGCAAGGTGGCCCAGGAATTCGAGTCGCTGTTCATCAGCGAAATGCTCAAGGCCTCGCGCAAGGCCAGCGACGTGCTGGCCGCCGACAACCCGATGAACACCGAAACGGTCAAGCAGTACCGCGACATGTACGACCAGCAGCTGGCCGTGAGCATGTCCCGCGAAGGCGGCGGTATCGGCCTGCAGGACGTGCTGGTGCGGCAGCTGACCAAGGGCCGCAGCGCCTCGGTCAACACCAGCCCGTTCCCGCGTGTCGATAATGCTGGCCCGGCGCTGTGGGGCAACAAGGTGGCAGAGCCGGTACACGCCGCCGATACCACCACACGCAATGACGTCGCCGCGCTCAACTCGCGGCGCCTGGCCTTGCCCAGCAAGCTCACCGATCGCCTGCTGGCCGGTATCGTGCCAGCTGCGGCCACGGCCAACACCGCCGCCGTGCCGGCTCGCGATGGCCAGCAAGTGGCCAAGGCCTTTGCCGTGCCGGACAACGGCCTGCGCATTGTCGGCCGCGCCGTGGCCCAGCCACCGCTGGCGCCGAAAAAGGCCTTTGCCGACAGTGACGAATTCGTCGCCACGATGCTGCCGATGGCCGAGCAGGCCGCCAAGCGCATCGGTATCGACCCGCGCTACCTGGTGGCCCAGGCCGCGCTGGAAACCGGCTGGGGCAAGTCGGTGATGCGCAACAGCGATGGCAGCAGCAGCCACAACCTGTTCGGCATCAAGGCCAGCGGCAACTGGCAGGGCGAGCAGGCGCGCGCGATCACCAGCGAATTCCGCGATGGCCAGTTCGTCAAGGAAACTGCAGCGTTCCGCAGCTACGACTCGTACCAGGACAGCTTCCACGACCTGGTCAGCCTGTTGCAGAACAATTCTCGCTATCAAGGTGCGCTGGATTCGGCCGATAACCCGGAGCAGTTTGCAAGAGAGCTGCAGAAGGCAGGTTATGCGACCGACCCGGGCTATGCGCGCAAGATCATCAGCATCGCCCAGCAAATGCAGACAACCCCGCAATACGCCATGGCTGGCAGAACCACGAATCTATAAAAGGACTAAATCATGTCGAGCCTGATTTCGATTGGCCTGAGTGGCCTGAATGCCAGCCAGGCGGCATTGTCGGTAACCAGTAACAACATCGCCAACGCCGCGACCAGTGGCTACTCGCGCCAGCAGACACTGCAGGCGGCCGGCCCGTCGCATAATATTGGTGCGGGTTTCCTGGGCACCGGGACCACGCTGGCGGACGTGCGCCGCATCTACAGCTCGTACCTGGACAACCAGTTGCAGACGGCCACCTCGCTGCAGGCAGACTCGGTTACCTTCCAGGACCAGATCACCAGCGTCGACAAGTTGCTGGCCGACCGTGACACTGGCATCAGCTCGGTCCTCACTGCATTTTTCTCGGCGCTGCAGACCGCGGCGGCCAAGCCGGGTGACGTTGCCTCGCGCCAGCTGCTGCTGACCCAGGCGCAAACCCTGAGCAACCGTTTCAATGCGGTAAGCACCCAGTTGACCCAGCAGAACGCCACGATCAACTCCCAGCTCGATACCATGGCCGGGCAGGTGAACAAGCTCACCGCCAACATTGCCGAGTACAACAAGCAGATCACCGCGGCCAGCGCCTCCGGCAACACCCCCAACAGCCTGCTGGACGCACGCAGCGAAGCCGTGCGCCAGCTCAATGAGCTGGTGGGCGTGACCGTGCAGGAGCGTGAGGGCAACTACGACGTGTACCTGGGCAGTGGCCAGTCGCTGGTCACCGGGACCAAGGCCAACACCCTGTCGGTGGAGCCGGGTGTGGCCGACAAGAGCCAGGCCGGCCTGCGCATCAACTATGACTCGTTCAGCTCGGACGTGACCTCAGTAGTGTCGGGTGGCTCGATTGGTGGCTTGCTGCGCTATCGCCAGGACGTGCTGACGCCGTCGATGAACGAGCTGGGTCGGGTTGCCCTGGTCGTAGCCGACAGCATCAACAGCCAGCTGGGGCAGGGCCTGGATGCCAATGGCCAGTTCGGCAGCTCGCTGTTTTCCAGCATCAACAGCGCCACGGCCATTGCCCAGCGCAGCCTGGCCTCGTCGAACAACAGTGCCGGCTCCGGCAACCTGGACGTGACCATCGCCAACAGCGGCGCGCTGACCACCTACGACTACGAGGTGAAGTTCACCAGCGCCAACCAGTACAGCGTGCGCCGCTCCGACGGCACCGACATGGGCAGCTTCGACCTCAGTGCCGACCCGGCGCCGGTGATCGACGGCTTCAGCCTGTCGCTCAAAGGTGGCGGCCTGGCGGCAGGCGACAGCTTCAAGGTCATCCCCACCCGTGCCGCCGCGGGCAGCATCACCACCACCCTGACCGATGCCAACAAGCTGGCCTTCGCCGGGCCGGTCAGTGCAGCCGTGGGCAGTGGCAACAGCGGTACCGGCACCATCACCCAGCCGACGCTGGGCGAGTCGCTGGATATCTACGGCGGTGCCGACACCGCGCTGATCCAGCAGTCGATTCGCGACTCGATGCCCGTGCGTGTGGTGTTCGACGCGGCCAGTGGTGGCAGCCAGGGTTACAAGCTGTTCGATGCCAAGGGCACCCAGATCGGCACTGGCAGCGTGGTGCCTGGCCAGGACAACAAACTGTCCGTGGCCGTGCCCATGCTCGATGCCGCCGGCGAGCCGATTCTGGATGGCAGCGGCAAGCCGCGCACGTTCTCGGTGGAAACCACCATTGGCGGCAGCCCGGCGGCCAACGACAGCTTCACCCTGTCGTTCAACGCCGACGGCAAGGCCGACAACCGCAACGCCACGGCGCTGCTGGACCTGCAGACCAAGTCGACGGTCAACACCGGCTCCGGTGGCGGTACCAGCTTCACTTCCGCCTATGCCTCGCTGGTCGAGCGCGTGGGCGCCAAGGCCAGCCAGGCGGCCATCGACAACACGGCGACCGAGGCAGTGCTCAAGTCTGCCAGCGAAAGCCGCAACGCGGTGTCCGGGGTGAACCTGGATGACGAAGCCGCCAGCCTGGTGAAATTCCAGCACTACTACACAGCGTCGTCGCAGATCATCAAGGCGGCGCAAGAAACCTTCAGCACCCTGATCAACGCCCTGTAAGGAGTAGCTAACGTGCGTATTTCCACTGCTCAGTTCTATGAGGCCAGCGCCAGCAGCTACTCCAAGAACTTCTCCAGCATGAACAAGACCAACGACCAGGTCACCTCGGGCATTCGCATCCAGACTGCGGCCGATGACCCGGTCGGTGCCGCGCGCCTGCTGCTGCTGCAACAGCAGCAGTCGCTGCTGGACCAGTACAGCGGCAACATCAACACCGTCAGCAATGCCCTGCTGCAGGAAGAGAGCGTGCTCTCCACCATCAACGATGCCATGCAGCGTGCCAGCGAGCTGGCGATCCGCGCTGGTGGCGCCGGGGTGACCGACTCTGACCGTGTGGCGATCAGTACCGAGCTGAAAGAGATCGAAGCGAATATCTTCGGCCTGCTGAATTCGCGCGACGCCAACGGCGACTACATGTTCGGTGGCTCGAAGAGCGAGTCGCCGCCCTATGTGCGCAATTCCGATGGCACTTACAGCTACCACGGTGACCAGACCCAGCTGAGCCTGCAGGTGTCCGACACCCTGAACCTGGCCACCAACGACACCGGCTTCAGCGTCTTCGACTCGGCCAGCAACAAGAGCCGCACCCAGTCGACCCTGCTGGTGCCGGCCACTGACAATGGTGTGGTCGGCGTGTCGCCAGGGCTGATGACCTCGGGCAGCAGCTACAACAACAGCTTCACCGCCGGCCAGCCGTACAAGCTGACGTTTACCAGCGCAACCCAGTACACCATCACCGACGCCAGCGGCAAGGACATCACCTCGGAAACCGCCACCAACGGGACCTTCGACAGCAAGACCGAAGGCGCCAACAAGATTGGCCTGCGAGGCGTGGAGTTCGAAATCACCGTGACCCTGGAGGAGGGCGCCGATGCCGACGCCGCCGTGGCGGGCCGTGAGTTTTCCCTGGAAGCGCGTGCCGACTCGTTCAGCACCACCCGCAACGCCAGCAACACCTCTGGCGCTCAGGTCACCGGCAGCACCGTGACCGACGAAGCCGCCTACCGCAGCACCTTCCCCAGCAATGGTGCGGTGATCAAGTTCACGGGGCCGGGCGCCTACGAGTTCTACGCCCAGCCGCTGACTGCAGACAGCAAGCCGGTGGCCAAGGGTACCTTCACTGCGCCGTCGCTGACCGTGGCGGGTGTGACCTACCAGGTGTCCGGTTCGCCGGAGGCGGGGGACCAGTTTGCGGTCACTGCCAATACCCACCAGAACCAGAATGTGCTGGAAACCCTCAGCCAGCTGCGCGCAGCTTTGGACACGCCGGTGACCGGCACGGGCCAGGCCAATGCGTTGAAGGATTCGGTGGCCTCGGCAATCGCCAACCTGGCCAGCGCCCGTGAGCAGATCGACATCACCCGGGGTTCGATCGGCGCCCGTGGCAACTCGCTGGAGATCCAGCGCCAGGAGAACACCAGCCTGGGCCTGGCCAACAAGACCACCCAGAACGCCATCGGCAACACCGACATGTCGCAGGCCGCCATCACCCTGACTTTGCAGCAGGCCATGCTCGAGGCCTCGCAGCTGGCCTTCTCGCGCATCTCGCAGCTGAGCCTGTTCAACAAGCTCTGATCTGCCGTGCCGAACACCGGGGCTGCTTTGCAGCCCCGGTTTTTTCATGCCCGCAAAAACCTGGCCCCTGCACCCTCGGCACGGCTTTCGTAGCATTTCAATGTGACCAATGAGTCAAAACGTTCATCTTCCCTGTATTCTATGCAGCAGCTGTTGCAGCATTTTGTTACCGGTGCGCAGGCGAGCACTGCCTTCAGCCCCCAGCGGTGACGCTCCGGTATTTGGCGCCCTCAATTCATCGAGTGGTGGTCTTTGGCTGTTTTCATTGGGAAGCCAGAATGATTGGCATCAAAAGCATCGCGAGTTACGTGCCCACCGCTGGCCTGGACAACTACGTCCAGGGTGCGAAGTTCGGCAAGGACGAAGAGTTCATGTTCGGCAAGATCGGCGCGTCGTTCCTGCCGCGCAAGGCCGAAGAGCAGGAAACCTCCGACCTGTGCGTAGAAGCCGCCCAGGCACTGTTCGCCAGCAACCCTGACCTCGACCCGCAGTCGATCGATGCGTTGATCGTGGTCACCCAGAACGGCGACGAAGAAGGCCTGCCGCACACCGCCGCCATCGTCCAGAGCAAGCTTGGCCTGTCTACCCGCGTGGCGGCGTTCGACGTGTCGCTGGGCTGCTCCGGCTACGTATACGGCCTGTACGCGATCAAAGGGTTCATGGAAGCTGCCGGGCTGAAGAATGGCCTGCTGATCACCGCCGACCCGTATTCGAAGATCGTCGACCCGGAAGACCGCAACACCACCATGCTGTTCGGCGACGCCGCTACCGCCACCTGGATGGGTGAAGGTGCGGTGTGGAATCTGGGCGAGGCGCGTTTCGGCACCGACGGTTCCGGTGCCGAGCACCTGAAGGTGACCGATGGCAAGTTCTTCATGAACGGCCGCCAGGTGTTCAACTTTGCCCTGGTCAAGGTGCCGGCGCACCTGCATGAGCTGCTGGATGCCAGCGGCCTGAAGTCGTCGGATATCGACGCCTTCTGCATTCACCAGGGCAGTGCGGCGATTGTCGATGCCGTGGCTCGACGCTTCGAAGAGCAGCACCCTGAGAAGTTTGTGAAAGACATGCTGGAAACCGGCAATACCGTGTCCTCCAGCGTGCCGCTGCTGCTGCAGAAGCACATGCTTGACGGCAGCTGGAAGCGCGTGGCCATCAGCGGCTTTGGCGTGGGCCTGTCGTGGGGCTCGGCCATCCTGTACCGCGACTGACCCCTCAGCCAGTCCAGAAAAGCGCCCGGCGGCCACCGCCCGGCGCTTTTTTCATGCCCGAAATAAAATTACGGCCCTGGCTCAATCTCTGTGGGAGCGGGTTCACCCGCGAACACCGGCTAGGCCGGTGCCATCCACCGCGTTGCCTTCTTCGCGGGTGAACCCGCTCCCACAGAGAAGGGGGCCTTCAGTTTCGGCTTGAACGGTTTTTGACGCCAATAAACCGCCCTTAACCCCTTGATTTCTCAGGGCTGGCCTCGCGCCAGCATTTTTTTTCGAAAAAGCCCTCAAGCAACCCGCGCACCCGACGATAACTATTACGAAGGTTCTCTAGGCCAATCCGGCGGTTGCCAAGGCCGGAAGCCGCAGTACCCATCCAACGAGGATTTCGTCATGGCTTTAACTGTAAACACCAACATTGCGTCGATCACCACCCAGGGCAACCTGACCAAGGCCAGCAACGCTCAAACCACTTCGATGCAGCGTCTGTCCTCGGGTCTGCGTATCAACAGCGCCAAAGACGACGCTGCCGGCCTGCAAATCGCCAACCGTCTGACCAGCCAGATCAACGGCCTGGGTCAGGCAGTGAAGAACGCCAACGACGGTATCTCGATCGCCCAGACCGCCGAAGGCGCGATGCAGGCTTCGACCGACATCCTGCAGAAAATGCGTACCCTGGCCCTGTCCTCGGCTACTGGCTCCCTGAGCGCCGACGACCGTAAGTCGAACAACGACGAATACCAGGCTCTGACCGCTGAGCTGAACCGTATTTCCGACACCACCACCTTCGGTGGCCAGAAGCTGCTGGACGGTTCGTACGGCACCAAGGCCATTCAGGTTGGTGCAAACGCCAACGAAACCATCAACCTGACGCTGGACAACGTTTCGGCCAAGAGCATTGGTTCGCAGCAAATCAAGAGCGTGGGCATCACGCCTAGCGACACTGGCGTCGCCGGCGGTGATATCACTGTTACCGGTAACGGTCAGAGCAGTGATGTAAACATCAAGGCAGGTGCTTCGGCCAAGGAAATCGCCAAGACCCTGAATGGCGCAGTTGGCGGCTTGACCGCTACCGCAAGCACTGAAGTCGAATTCACCATCGATGAAGCTGCAATCGCTGCTGCTACCCCTGCCTCTGCCAACTTCAAGCTGGAGGTCGGTGGTCAGACTGTTGACTTCGTTGGTGTCACCGACACCGCCGGTCTTGCCGACCAGCTGAAGTCCAACGCTGCCAAGCTGGGTATCAGCGTCAACTACGACGAAACCAAGGGCACCCTGTCGGTCAAGTCCGACACCGGTGAAAACCTGAAATTCACCGCAGCCGATCCAGGTGCCGTTGCCGGTATCGAGGTTGCTTCCAAAGACGCTTCCGGTAAGCTCGGCACTGCAGCTGCACTGGATGCGGCTACCCTGATTGTCACGGGTGCAGTCAACCTGGACTCCGCTAAAGGCTACTCGCTGACCGGCGCTGGTGTTGAAGACCTGTTCGCAGGTACTGGTGTTACCGCAGCTACTTCGGCCAAGACCTCGATCGCCGAAACCAACGTGACCGACGCTACCTACGCTCAGAACGCTCTGGCCGTTATCGACAAAGCCATCGGCTCGATCGACAGCGTCCGTTCGGGCCTGGGTGCTACCCAGAACCGCCTGCAAACCACCGTCGACAACCTGCAGAACATCCAGAAGAACTCCACCGCTGCCCGCTCCACCGTGCAAGACGTTGACTTCGCTTCGGAAACTGCCGAGCTGACCAAGCAGCAGACCCTGCAACAGGCTTCGACCGCGATCCTGTCGCAGGCTAACCAGCTGCCATCTTCGGTCCTGAAACTGCTTCAGTAATTCAGGCGCCTGAGTAAAAGGTGAAAGGGCGCGTTTACGTGCCCTTTCACCTTTTTTGACATGAGGAGTTCGAAACATGGACATGAGTGTCAAGCTGAGCCAGGTGTATCCGACAGTGCTACCCCAAGCGCCAGTCGCTGATCGCGATCAGCCATTGCCTGCCAAGGTGCAGGAGGCCGCAGCCCCCGATAACAAGCCGCATTCGCGCGAAGACCTGGAAAAAGCGGTTGGCGAAATTCGTGATTTCGTTCAGTCGAGCCAGCGTCAGCTGGACTTTTCCATTGATGATGCCTCCGGTCGGGTCGTGGTCAAGGTAATAGCCACCCAGTCCGGTGAGGTAATCCGGCAGCTTCCGTCGGAACTTGCGCTGAAGTTGGCGGAAAGCCTCAGTGAGGCCAGCAGCCTGCTGTTCGATGATCAGGCGTAGGCTGGCATGATTTTTGTTGCTCTCGGCCCTTTGATGGATTTATCCGCCAAGGATCCGGCAGCTACTGAACAAGGAGAGCAATGATGGCAGGTACAACAGTCAGCGGTATTGGCTCGGGCATTGATACCCAGGCGATTGTCGAATCCCTGGTGGCCGCGCAGAAAGCGCCGAAGCAGGCGCAGATCAATACCCAAACGCTGAAGGCAACCACCACGTTGTCCTCTATCGGCAAGATCCAGGCGGCCCTGGATGCCTTCCGTGGTGCGTTGACCACGATGACAGACAGCAACAGCTTCGGCGGCCTGAGCCTGAAGTCCTCGGATGAGAAGGTTGCGACCGTCACCATGGGCACCGGGGCGGCCAACGGTTCGTTCAAGTTGATTGTCGACAAATTGGCGACCGCCTCCAAGGTTTCGACCAAGGTCTATGCCAACGGTGCGGGCTCGGTAGTCAATGGCGGTACCACGCCCACCACCCTGACGATGACCCAGGGTGGCAAGGCCTTCGACCTGAGCGTTCCCGCTGGTGCCACATTGCAGCAGGTGCGCGACAGCATCAACAGCCAGTTTGGTGTGGCTGGCCTCAGTGCCAACGTGCTGACGGATGCCAATGGGTCGCGCCTGATTGTCACCTCGACCAAGATGGGTGAGGGTTCGGACATTACCCTTTCGGGCAATTCGGGCATCGACACCGGTTATACCGTTGTCGACGAGCCTACCGACGCTGAATATACGCTCGACGGTATCGCCATGAAGTCCAAGACCAACGACATCAATGATGCCGTCAGTGGGCTCAATATCAAGTTGGTGGGCACTTCGCCGACAAGCGCTACGAGTGGTGAAAAGACAGCCACCATTCTCTCGCTGACTACCAGCACCACCACCTTGAAATCGGGCCTCAAGGGTTTCATCGATACCTACAACGCCTTGTTGACTGTGATGAACGCAGAAACCAAGGTTACCAAGAATCCCGATGGCACCATGACGGCTGCGGCGCTGACCGGCGATGCCACGATGCGCACGCTGATGACTTCCATTCGTGAAGAGCTCAATGCGGTGTCGGGCAACGGTACCTTGAAATCGCTTGCCGCCTTTGGCGTCACTTCTGCCCAGGATGGCGGTGCGTTAAGCCTGGACGACAAGAAGTGGGACAAGGCCGCCACCACCAACGCGGCGGACCTTACCAGTATCTTCAATGGCAAGGACGGCCTGTTGGCGCGTCTGCAAAAAGTCACCGAGCCATTTGCCAAGGCCGCTACCGGTACCCTTGCCGAGCGCTCCAAGGTCCTCAGCGAAAGCCTGACCAAGCTCAAGACCGAGCAGGACACCCTGGACGCCCGTATGGAAGCCCTGCAAAAAAGCCTGCAGGACAAGTACAACAACATGGACACCCTAGTCACTCAGCTGCGCCAGCAACAGAACTCGGTATTGAGCACGCTCAACGCACTGAACAAGTCGAACAGCGACGATTAAGCCGTGAACATCACGTGAAGTCCGGGCATGATGCCCGGCTTCATGTCATCGGCCGGTAAAGTTTTTCGCCAGCTGCCCGATACAGGGAATATCACCCCAACAAGCCTGCCCGCCACGAGGTCGCAAGATGAATCCCATGAGAGCCCTTCGTCAGTACCAGAAGGTCAATTCCCATGCCCAGATTTCCGAAGCCACGCCGCACCGCCTGGTGCAGATGCTGATGGAAGGCGGCCTCGATCGCATGGCCCAGGCCAAGGGTGCAATGGCGCGCGGTGATATCGCGGAAAAGGGCCTGATGCTGGGCAAGGCCATCGACATCATCATCGGCCTGCGCGACGGCCTGCAGCCGGAAAAAAGCGAAAACCCCGAGTACGTCGAAAAGCTCGACGCGCTGTATGTGTACATGACCAACCGCCTGATGCAGGCCAACGTCGAAAACGATGCCAGCATGATCGACGAAGTTGCCCAGCTACTGATCACCGTAAAAACCGGCTGGGACGGCATCGCCGACGCCCAACCTGCCAGCTGACGGCAAGGAGAATACCGTGACCGCACTGCAACGCCTCGATGACACCTGTGATGCCCTGGTCGGCGCCTTGAGCGAGCGAGACTGGGATGCCATTGCCCAGCTGGATGTGGCTTGCCGCACCTGCATCGACGAGGTGCTGGAAACCCACGCGATGGACCAGGCGTTGCTGCGCGAGAAGCTGGAAGGGGTGCTGGAGGTCTACCGCAACCTGATCGACGTGACAACCGGTGAGCGCCAGGCAATTGCGCAAGAGATGATGCAGATCAATCAGGCGAAAAATGCTTCGAAGGTTTACCATCTCTTCAGTTAAGATGCGCACAACTTAACAAAAGGCGCCATAAATTTGACTGTATGGCCCTTTTTGACTTTACTAGTGGCTGTTCTCGAATTTCAGACGTCCGAACACTGACCATTCAGTCGGAATGATGTCGAGCATGCCCCTGCAGGGCGCCGATATGACTAGGGAAGTTGCTATTGCATGTGGCGTGAAACCAAGATTCTGCTGATCGACGACGACAGCGCCCGCCGCCGCGACCTGGCGGTGGTGCTGAATTTCCTCGGCGAAGAAAACCTCGCTTGCTCAAGCCAGGATTGGCTGCAAGCGGTCGAGCCGCTGTCCTCGAGTCGCGAGATTTTGTGCGTGCTCGTTGGCACCGTGAATGCTCCGGGCAATCTCCTGGGGCTCGTTAAGACAGTGGCCGGGTGGGATGAGTTCCTTCCGGTTCTGCTTTTGGGTGAAATTTCTTCGGCCGAGCTGCCGGAAGAGCTTCGCCGTCGGGTCCTGTCCAATCTGGAAATGCCGCCCAGCTACAGCCAACTGCTGGATTCGCTGCACCGTGCCCAGGTCTATCGCGAGATGTACGACCAGGCGCGTGAGCGCGGCCGCCAGCGCGAGCCCAACCTGTTCCGCAGCCTGGTCGGCACCAGTCGTGCCATCCAGCATGTGCGGCAGATGATGCAGCAAGTGGCCGATACCGATGCCAGCGTGCTGATCCTGGGCGAATCCGGCACCGGCAAGGAAGTGGTGGCGCGCAACCTGCACTACCACTCCAAGCGCCGCGAAGCGCCGTTTGTGCCGGTGAACTGTGGCGCGATCCCGGCCGAGCTGCTGGAAAGCGAACTGTTCGGCCACGAGAAGGGCGCCTTTACCGGGGCGATCACCAGCCGTGCCGGGCGTTTCGAACTGGCCAACGGCGGTACCCTGTTCCTTGACGAAATCGGCGACATGCCGCTGCCGATGCAGGTCAAGCTGCTGCGTGTGCTGCAGGAGCGCACGTTCGAGCGCGTGGGCAGCAACAAGACCCAGAGCATTGACGTACGCATCATTGCCGCGACCCACAAAAACCTCGAGAACATGATCGAGGACGGCACCTTCCGCGAAGACCTGTATTACCGCCTTAACGTATTCCCGATCGAGATGGCCCCGTTGCGCGAGCGGGTCGAAGACATCCCGTTGCTGATGAACGAGCTGATCTCGCGCATGGAGCACGAGAAGCGCGGCTCCATCCGCTTCAACTCGGCCTCGATCATGTCGCTGTGCCGTCATGGCTGGCCGGGCAACGTGCGTGAGCTGGCCAACCTGGTCGAGCGCATGGCGATCATGCACCCGTACGGGGTGATCGGCGTGTCCGAGCTGCCGAAGAAATTCCGTTACGTCGATGATGAAGACGAGCAGATGGTCGACAGCCTGCGCAGTGACCTGGAAGAGCGTGTGGCGATCAATGGCCATGCGCCAAGCTTCAGCAACCACGCCATGCTGCCGCCTGAAGGCCTGGACCTGAAAGATTACCTTGGCAGCCTGGAACAGGGGTTGATCCAGCAGGCGCTGGACGATGCCAACGGTATTGTTGCGCGCGCGGCTGAGCGTTTGCGCATTCGCCGTACCACCTTGGTCGAGAAAATGCGCAAGTACGGCATGAGCCGCCAGGGTGGCGAGGAGCAGGCCGAGGATTGAAGTCCGGCGCACGCCTGTGCGGGCCCTTTCGCGGGTGAACCCGCTCCCACAGGTACCGCGCAGGCCTGTAGGAGCGGGTTCTCCCGCGAAGAGACCAGCACAGGCACTGCACAAGTCTCGAACCCCGCGCTGATCCTGTGGGAGCGGGTTCACCCGCGAAGAGGCCGGCACAGTCCAGCCAAATCCCCATCCCCGGCACGGCTATTGCTACACCGCTGGCAACACACCGTTTTTATGACGGTCAGCCACGCGAGAGAGCACGATGCCCCAGGCCGCCCACCTATCCCGAGCCCCCGATCCGCAGGGGCAAACCCCGGTCGAGCCGGACAGCCGCCCGGGCATCGAGCATGCCTTCGCCCTGTTCAACCAGGTGTCCAGCCAGCTCAGCCAGTCCTACAGCCTGCTCGAAGCCCGGGTCAGTGAGCTCAAGGGGGAGCTGGCCGTGGTCAGCGCCCAGCGCATCGCCGAGCTCAACGAAAAGGAACGCCTGGCCAACCGCCTGCAAAACCTGCTGGACCTGCTGCCCGGTGGGGTGATCGTGATCGATGGCCAGGGCCTGGTGCGCGAAGCCAACCCGGCCGCCTGCGACTTGCTCGGCGAGCCGCTGATCGGCCAGCTGTGGCGCCAGGTGATCGCCCGCAGCTTCGCCCCGCGCAAGGACGACGGCCACGAAGTCTCGCTGCGCGACGGCCGCCGGCTGTCCATCGCCACCCGCTCGCTGGACGCCGAACCCGGTCAGCTGGTGCTGCTCAACGACCTGACTGAAACCCGGCGCCTGCAAGACCAGCTGGCCCGCCACGAGCGGCTGTCGTCACTGGGGCGCATGGTCGCCTCGCTGGCCCATCAGATCCGTACACCGCTGTCGGCAGCCATGCTGTACGCCAGTCACCTGGCCGATCCCGAGCAGGCCCTGAGCGCGGAAACCCGCCAACGCTTCGCCGGCACTCTGAAGGAGCGCCTGCACGAGCTGGAGCACCAGGTGCGTGACATGCTGGTGTTCGCCCGTGGCGAGCTGCCGCTGGGTGACCGAATTACCCCCAAAGGCCTGTTCCAGGCCTTGCAGCAAGCCGCCCAGGCGCATGTGCAAGGGCACGCCGTGCGCTGGCAGTGTGACAGCCACCTTGGCGAGCTGCTGTGCAACCGCGACACCTTGGTCGGTGCCTTGCTCAACCTGATCGAGAATGCCTTGCAAGCCAGCGATGGCCCGGCGCGGCTGAAGGTGCACCTGTTCCGCCGCGAGCACACCTTGCATTTGTGCATCAGCGACGCGGGCTGTGGCATCGACGCCGATCTGCTCGGCCGCCTGGGTGAGCCGTTCCTCACCACCAAGGCCACCGGCACCGGTCTGGGCCTGGCGGTGGTCAAGGCAGTCGTGCGGGCGCACCAGGGCACGCTGTGCCTGCGCTCGAAAGTGGGCCGCGGCACCTGTGTACGGGTCGAGCTGCCGTTGATCGACGGGCAACCGTCGGAGGGCGTGTAATGCCAATCAAGGTGCTGCTGGTCGAGGACGACCGCGTATTGCGCCAGGCGCTGGGCGACACCCTGGAAATCGGCGGTTTCGCCTACCAGGCGGTGGGCAGTGCCGAAGAAGCGCTGGAGGCGGTGCTGGAAGAAGCCTTCAGCCTGGTGGTCAGTGATGTGAACATGCCCGGCATGGACGGGCACCAGCTGCTGGCCCAGCTGCGCCGCCAGCAACCACAGTTGCCGGTGCTGCTGATGACCGCGCACGCCGCGGTCGAGCGAGCCGTCGAGGCCATGCGCCAAGGCGCCGCCGACTACCTGGTCAAACCGTTCGAGCCCAGGGCGCTGCTCAGCCTGGTCGAGCGACATGCTGCCGGGCGGGTGGCGAACGACGAAGGCCCGGTGGCCTGCGAGCCGGCCAGTCGCCAGTTGCTGGAGCTGGCCGCCCGGGTGGCGCGCAGTGACTCCACCGTGCTGATTTCCGGTGAGTCCGGGACCGGCAAGGAAGTGCTGGCGCGCTACATTCACCAGCAGTCGCCACGGGCAGCGCAGCCCTTTGTGGCGATCAACTGCGCGGCCATCCCCGACAACATGCTCGAGGCCACGCTGTTCGGCCACGAGAAGGGCGCCTTCACTGGTGCCATTGCCGCGCAGGCGGGCAAGTTCGAGCAGGCCGAAGGCGGCACCTTGCTGCTCGACGAGATTTCGGAAATGCCCATGGCCTTGCAGGCCAAGCTGCTGCGCGTGTTGCAGGAGCGCGAGGTGGAGCGGGTAGGCGGGCGTAAGCCAATCAGCCTCGATATTCGGGTGCTGGCCACCACCAACCGTGACCTGTTCGGTGAAGTGACAGCCGGGCGTTTCCGTGAGGATCTTTACTATCGCCTGTCAGTGTTCCCCCTGGCCTGGCAGCCGCTGCGCGAGCGCCCAGGCGACATTCTGCAGCTCGCCGAACGCCTGCTGGCGCGGCATGCGGCCAAGATGAAGCATGCTCCCGTGCGCCTGTCGCCGCAGGCCCGCGCGTGCCTGCAGGCGTATGCGTGGCCGGGCAACGTGCGGGAGCTGGACAACGCCCTGCAGCGGGCGCTGATCCTGCAGCAGGGTGGGGTGATCGAGGCGGCGGATTTCTGTCTGGCAGGCGCCATTCCATTGTCGGCCGGCACCGAGCCATCCCTTGAGGTGGTTGCGCAAGCCAGCGGGCTGGGTGATGACATGCGTCGCCACGAGTACCAGATGATCATCGACACCCTGCGCGCCGAGCGCGGCCGCCGCAAAGAGGCGGCCGAACGCCTCGGCATCAGCCCGCGCACCCTGCGTTACAAGCTGGCTCAGATGCGTGATGCCGGGTTTGACGTCGAGGCCAGCCTGTTCGGCTGAAGATCGAAGGGGCTGCTGCGCAGCCCATCGCCGGCAAGCCAGCTCCCACAGAGACCGCATTGGCTTGAAGCCTGCACTTTACCTGTGGGAGCCCGGCATGCCGGCGATGGGGCGCGAAGCGGCCCTGATAAACTGGCATTCAAGGCTGGCACCTTTGTTGCTTTACGTAGGCTATCCGCCGCATGAGTGTCAAAAAAATGCGGCCGCAGGAGAGAGAAGGTCATGAGCCAAGGTGTTGAATTCAATCGTCTGATGCTGGACATGCGGGCCATGCAGGCCGATGCCATGTCGCTGCCAAAAGTCACTGCCGCGCCCGAACTGGCGCCAGGGCAGAGCAGCTTTGCAGACATGCTGGGCCAGGCCATCGGCAAGGTGCATGAGACGCAGCAGGCCTCGACCCAGCTGGCCAACGCCTTCGAGATCGGCAAGAGCGGCGTCGACCTGACCGACGTGATGATCGCTTCGCAAAAGGCCAGCGTATCGATGCAGGCCATGACCCAGGTGCGCAACAAGCTGGTCCAGGCGTACCAGGACATCATGCAGATGCCGGTTTGAGGACGGACGTAACCCATGGCTGAAGCAGTCGTCGACAACGCCCCTGCCAAAACCGGCTCGCCGGCGGCCAAGCCGCCGCTGTTCGGCATGGCGTCCCTGGAAAACATCGCGAAGATGCCCATGCTGCGTCAGGTCGGCCTCATGGTCGGCCTGGCCGCCAGCGTGGCGATCGGCTTTGCCGTGGTGCTGTGGTCGCAACAACCCGACTACCGGCCGCTGTACGGCAGCTTGTCGGGCATGGACACCAAGCAGGTCATGGACACCCTGGCCGCTGCCGACATCCCCTACAACGTTGAACCCAATTCCGGCGCGCTGCTGGTCAAGGCCGACGACCTCTCCCGTGCGCGCCTGAAACTGGCTGCCGCCGGCGTGGCGCCGAGCGACGGCAATGTCGGTTTCGAACTGCTCGACAAGGAGCAGGGCCTGGGCACCAGCCAGTTCATGGAAGCCACCCGCTACCGTCGCAGCCTGGAAGGCGAACTGGCGCGCACCGTGTCCAGCCTGAACAACGTCAAGGCTGCCCGCGTGCACCTGGCCATCCCGAAAAGCTCGGTGTTCGTGCGTGACGAACGCAAGCCCAGCGCCTCGGTACTGGTCGAGCTGTACCCGGGCCGTGCCCTGGAAGCCGGGCAGGTGATGGCCATCGTCAACCTGGTCGCCACCAGCGTGCCGGAGCTGGACAAGTCACAGGTCACCGTGGTCGACCAGAAGGGCACCTTGCTGTCCGAGCAGTTGCAGGATTCGGCCCTGACCGAGGCCGGCAAGCAGTACGACTACAGCCGCCGCATGGAAAGCATGCTGACCCAGCGCGTGCGCAATATCCTGCAGCCGGTACTGGGCAATGATCGCTACAAGGCCGAAGTGTCTGCCGACCTGGACTTCAGCGCTGTCGAATCGACTGCCGAGCAGTTCAACCCCGACCAGCCGGCGTTGCGCAGCGAGCAGTCGGTGGACGAGCAGCGCGCCAGCAGCCAAGGCCCGCAGGGCGTGCCCGGCGCGCTGAGCAACCAGCCGCCCGGCGCTGCCTCGGCCCCGCAGACCACCGGTGGCGCGGCCACCCCGGCCGCCGCCATTCAGCCAGGCCAGCCGCTGGTGGATGCCAACGGCCAGCAGATCATGGACCCGGCCACCGGCCAGCCGATGCTCGCGCCGTACCCTGCGGACAAGCGCCAGCAAAGCACCAGAAACTTCGAGCTGGACCGTTCCATCAGCCACACCCGCCAGCAGCAGGGGCGCATGACCCGCCTGTCGGTGGCGGTGGTGGTGGACGACCAGGTCAAGATCGACCCGGCTACTGGCGACACCACCCGTGCGCCGTGGGCTGCCGAGGACCTGGCACGCTTTACCCGCCTGGTGCAGGACGCTGTCGGCTTCGACGCCAGCCGGGGCGACAGCGTGACGGTGATCAACGTGCCGTTCGCCGTCGACCGTGGCGAAGAAATCGCCGAGATCGCCTTCTACCAGCAGCCGTGGTTCTGGGACATCGTCAAGCAGGTGCTGGGCGTGGTGTTCATCCTGGTGCTGGTGTTCGGCGTGCTGCGGCCGGTGCTTAACAACATCACAGGGGGCGGCAAGCAGGCTGCCCCGGATAGCGACATGGAGCTGGGCGGCATGATGGGGCTCGATGGCGAACTGGCCAACGATCGCGTCAGCCTGGGTGGCCCGACAAGCATTCTGCTGCCTAGCCCGAGCGAGGGTTACGAGGCACAGCTCAACGCAATCAAAGGCCTGGTGGCCGAAGACCCGGGCCGTGTTGCCCAGGTCGTGAAAGACTGGATCAACGCCGATGAGTGATAACCGAGCCGTTACCGCCAAGCTGAGCCGCGTCGACAAAGCGGCGATCCTTCTGCTCTCGCTGGGCGAGACCGATGCCGCCCAGGTGCTGCGGCACATGGGCCCCAAGGAAGTGCAGCGGGTGGGCGTGGCCATGGCGCAGATGGGCAATGTGCACCGTGACCAGGTCGAGCAGGTGATGAGCGAGTTCGTCGACATCGTCGGCGACCAGACCAGCCTGGGGGTGGGCTCGGATGCCTACATCCGCAAGATGCTCAACCAGGCGCTGGGCGAAGACAAGGCTAACGGCCTGGTCGACCGCATCCTGCTGGGCGGCAACACCAGCGGCCTGGACAGCCTGAAGTGGATGGAGCCACGCGCCGTGGCCGACGTGATCCGCTACGAGCACCCGCAGATCCAGGCCATCGTGGTGGCCTACCTGGACCCCGACCAGGCCGGTGAAGTGCTGAGCAATTTCGACCACAAGGTGCGCCTGGACATCGTCTTGCGCGTGTCGTCGCTGAACACCGTGCAGCCGGCGGCATTGAAAGAGCTGAACCAGATCCTCGAGAAGCAGTTCTCGGGCAACTCCAACGCTGCGCGCACCACCCTGGGCGGCATCAAGCGCGCCGCCGACATCATGAACTTCCTCGACAGTTCGGTGGAAGGTGCACTGATGGACGCGATCCGCGAAATCGACAGCGACCTGTCGGAGCAGATCGAAGACCTGATGTTCGTCTTCAACAACCTGGCCGATGTCGACGACCGCGGTATCCAGGCACTGCTGCGCGAAGTGTCGTCCGACGTGCTGGTGGTGTCGCTCAAGGGCGCCGACGAGCGGGTCAAGGACAAGATCTTCAAGAACATGTCCAAGCGTGCCTCGGAGCTGCTGCGCGACGACCTGGAGGCCAAGGGGCCGGTACGGGTCAGCGACGTGGAAACGGCGCAGAAGGAAATCCTCACCATCGCCCGCCGCATGGCCGAGGCCGGCGAGATCGTGCTCGGCGGCAAAGGCGCCGAGGAAATGATCTGATCCAGAGGGCGACGCGGTCCCTGTAGGAGCGGCCTTGTGTCGCGAAAGGGCTGCGAAGCAGCCCCGACTATAGCTACTGCGAAGCTGAAATCTGGGGCTGCTCCGCAGCCCTTTCGCGACACAAGGCCGCTCCTACAGGGGGCGCGTTGGTTGCTGCTGGCTTTTGAGTATCTGAAAACATGTCCACCAAAGAACATCACCCCAGCGACCTGATCCGCGCCCGCGACCTCGAAGGCGTGGACGTGTGGAGGCTGCCCAGCTTCGACCCGGAGCCCGAGTACGTACCCGAGCCCGAGCCGGAACCCGAGGTGATCGAGGAAGAAGTCGAGGAAGTGCCGCTGGAAGAAGTCCAGCCACTGACCCTGGAAGAACTCGAGGCCATCCGCCAGGAAGCCTACAACGAAGGTTTCGCCACCGGTGAGCGCGAGGGCTTCCACAGCACCCAGCTGAAGGTTCGCCAGGAAGCCGAAGAGGCCCTTAAGGCGAAGCTGGTCGGTCTTGAGCGGCTGATGGCCAACCTGATGGAGCCCATCGCCGAGCAGGACACGCAGATCGAGAAATCCCTCGTGCACCTGGTGGCGCACATGACCCGCCAGGTAATCGGCCGTGAACTGCGCAGTGACTCCAGCCAGATCACCCAGGTGCTGCGCGAAGCGCTGAAGCTGCTGCCCATGGGCGCGGACAATATCCGCATCCACCTCAACCCGCAGGATTTCGAGCTGGCCAAGGCCTTGCGCGAACGCCATGAGGAAAACTGGCGGCTGCTCGAAGACAGCGCGCTGCTGCCCGGCGGCTGTCGCATCGAGACGGCCCATAGCCGCATTGATGCCAGCATGGAAACCCGCATCGAGAAGGCCGTGGCACAACTGTTCGACCAGCTGCACGACCATTCCCTGCACCCTGCCGCGCCAGACATGGCGGTAGACCTGGATGCCCCGCTCGAGCGTTCTGTGGATGGCCCGGATGCGCCTTGAACGCACCACTTTCGGCAAGCGTCTCGGCAGCTACGCCGAAGCCATCGAGCTGCCGACCCAGCCCATTGTCGAAGGCCGCCTGTTGCGTATGGTCGGCCTCACCCTGGAAGCCGAAGGGCTGCGCGCCGCCGTAGGCAGCCGCTGCCTGGTGATCAACGACGACAGCTACCACCCGGTGCAGGTCGAGGCTGAAGTCATGGGCTTTGCCGGGCCCAAGATATTCCTGATGCCGGTCGGCAGCATCGTCGGCATCGCCCCGGGCGCCAGGGTGGTGCCGCTGGATGACGGCGGCCGGCTGCCGATGGGCATGAGCATGCTCGGCCGGGTGCTCGATGGCGCCGGCCGCGCGCTGGATGGCAAAGGCGGGATGAAGGCCGAGGACTGGGTGCCGATGGACGGCCCGGTGATCAACCCGCTCAACCGCGACCCCATCAGCAAGCCGCTGGACGTGGGTATCCGCAGCATCAATGGCCTGCTCACCGTCGGCCGTGGCCAGCGCCTGGGCCTGTTCGCCGGTACCGGGGTAGGTAAATCGGTGTTGCTGGGCATGATGACCCGCTTCACCGAAGCCGACATCATCGTGGTTGGCCTGATCGGCGAGCGCGGTCGCGAGGTGAAGGAATTCATCGAGCATATCCTCGGTGAAGAAGGCCTCAAGCGCTCGGTGGTGGTGGCGTCGCCCGCCGACGATGCGCCACTGATGCGCCTGCGTGCCGCCATGTACTGCACGCGTATTGCCGAATATTTCCGCGACAAGGGCAAGAATGTGCTGTTGCTGATGGACTCTTTGACCCGCTTTGCCCAGGCCCAGCGGGAAATTGCCTTGGCCATCGGCGAGCCGCCCGCCACCCGGGGATACCCACCGTCGGTATTCGCCAAGCTGCCCAAGCTGGTGGAGCGGGCCGGTAACGGCGAGGCGGGTGGTGGTTCGATTACTGCGTTCTACACCGTGCTGTCCGAAGGCGACGACCAGCAGGACCCGATCGCCGACTCGGCGCGTGGTGTGCTCGACGGCCACTTCGTGCTGTCGCGCCGGCTGGCCGAGGAAGGCCATTACCCCGCCATCGATATCGAGGCCTCGATCAGCCGGGTCATGCCGCAGGTGGTCGATGCCGATCATTTGCGCCAGGCGCAGAAGTTCAAGCAGTTGTGGTCGCGCCTGTCGCAAAGCCGCGACCTGATCAGCGTGGGCGCCTACGTGCCCGGCGGCGACCCGGAAACCGACCTGGCGATTGCCTTGCAATCCAGGCTGGTGGAGTTCTTGCGCCAAGGCCTGCGCGAGAACGTGGGCATGGCGCAGAGCCGCGACCAGCTGGGGGCGATCTTCTCGCCCCCGGCGGGCTGATAGGCCATGGCGCTGCCTGGGCGCGCCGCGCGCCTGGCGCCGGTGGTGGACATGGCCGAGGAGGCCGAGCGCAAGGCAGCGCAGCGCCTTGGGCATTTCCAGCAGCAGGTGACCACGGCGCAGGCCAAGCTGGCCGAACTGGAGCGTTTTCGCGAGGATTACCAATTGCAGTGGATCAACCGCGGCGGGCAGGGCGTCAATGGCAGCTGGCTGGTCAATTACCAGCGCTTCCTGGGGCAGCTGGAAACGGCCATGACCCAGCAGCGCCAGAGCCTGGTGTGGCACCAGAACAACCTCAACAACGCCCGCGGCACCTGGCAGCAGGCCTATGCCCGGGTGGAAGGTTTGCGCAAACTGGTGCAGCGCTATATGGACGAGGCCCGGCGCGCCGAAGACAAGCGCGAGCAGCGCTTGCTGGACGAGCTTTCCCAGCGCCTGCCGCGGCA
>NZ_JABMCN010000479.1 GCF_013179515.1 Pseudomonas sp. CM27 | reverse complement strand
CGGAACGATCGTCACGGGCGTACAGATGAATAGCCCCGCCGGCGATGCCCAATTGCTCCCAGCGCTGGATCTGCCCAGAGAAAATCTGCGCCAGTTGCCTTGTGGTGAGTTGCGGCAGCGGGTTGTCGGGGTGGACGATGACTGCCACCCCATCCAGGCCGATGACTTGTTCGGCGGCGGCTGCGCGCAGGTCGCCCAGGGCCCGCAGCTGGCGTGCTTCGCGGTCATTGACCGGCCGCGAGGCGGCCGCCAGGTCGGCCTCGCCACGGCCGAGGGCGACGAAGCCGGTGCTGGAACCGTGGGCGGCGATATCGATGCGCATCGGCTGCCCAAGCGCATCGCGCGCGGTGATCACGGTTTCGTTGGCCAGCTTGCCTGGCTGCTGTTCGATGGCAGTGGCTTGTTGCGCCCGGAGTTGCCCTTGCACGAGGGCAGGCAACAGCGCTGCGCCGATGGTGTTGGAGCCTTGCACGCGCAAATGGCTGGGTTCGGCCAAGGTCGCTAGCGGTATCAGGGTGAGCAGCAAGACAAGCAGGCGGGGCATGCCGGGTGGCCCTGTGGCATAGAGTTGGCCGGCAGATTACGACAGTCGCGTGATGATAATGTGACGGCTTGGCCTGATGCCCGTCAGTTCGCGTTAGTGGGGCTGCTGCGCAGCCCTATCGCCGGCAAGCCAGCTCCCACCTCGACCGCATTACCCTTCAGCCATGCGCTACACTGTGGGAGCTGGCTTGCCAGCGATGGGGCAGCAGGAATAGCAGCCATGCGCTACTCCTGTGGGAGCTGGCT
>NZ_JABMCN010000478.1 GCF_013179515.1 Pseudomonas sp. CM27 | reverse complement strand
TGAGCACCGGTGCCACCCTGACCTTCGCGGCAGGCGAGACCACCAAGTCCTACGCTGCACCAGCGCAGGGCGAGGACGTGTTCAAGGACGAAGGCAAGATCACCGTCAGCATCACTAAAGCTGAGGTGGTCGGTGAGCAGCTGGAAAACCTGCAGATCGGCAAAGCGGCGACCGTGGCCGTCACCGATACGCAGAGCCCGGTCACTGCCGAACTCACGGTGGATAACACCACCGTCACCGAAGGCGGCAAGATCACTTACACCGTGACCCTGGTCAGCGCAGACCCGACCCTGCCAGTCACCAATCACAAAGGCCTGACCTTCACCCTGACTGATGGCACCACTGTGACCATCAAAGCCGGTGAAGCTACTGGTTCGGTTACTGTCAGCGCACCGGACAACGTCTACGTCAACGACCCGGTGACCATCACCCAGGGTCTCACTGACGTCGCCGGCAAAGGCGCCGATCAGTTCGAGCAGCTCGAACTGGGCGCAACCAAAGTCAGCACCGAAGTCACCGATGAGCCATCTGGCGAAGGCGACCTGGTCAAGGTCA
Organism: Pseudomonas sp. CM27; assembly: GCF_013179515.1. Lineage (GTDB taxonomy): Bacteria > Pseudomonadota > Gammaproteobacteria > Pseudomonadales > Pseudomonadaceae > Aquipseudomonas. The sequence goes on along the minus strand of NZ_JABMCN010000478.1, from coordinate 237 downwards.
CCATCGTGGCCGACCAGCTGTCGGTCAACGAAGCTACTGAACCGACCTTCACCATCAGCCTGAACAAGGCGTTGGACAAGCCGTTCACCGTCACCCTGAGCACCGGTGCAACCCTGACCTTCGCGGCCGGCGAGACCACCAAGTCCTACGCTGCACCAGCGCAGGGCGAGGACGTGTTCAAGGACGAAGGCAAGATCACCGTCAGCATCACTAAAGCTGAAGTGGTCGGCGAGCAAC
>NZ_JABMCN010000477.1 GCF_013179515.1 Pseudomonas sp. CM27 | reverse complement strand
CATGGCGGCGGGCCTGGCCTGGGCGGTATCGAGTGTGCTGGCGCTACCCAATATCTCGCTGGTATTCCTGGCGGCGGTGTTGCTGGTCGCGGTACGCAGCAGCCTGGGGCCAGCGCTGGCCTGCGCGGCGCTGTCGTTCCTGACTTACGACTTCTTGTTCATCCCGCCCAATTTCTCGTTCAGCATCCAGCGCGAAGAAGACGTGCTGACCCTGGTGTTCTTCCTGTTGATGGCGGCGCTTACCGGCAACCTGGCCGCCCGCCAGCGCCGCCAGCTTCAGGCGCTGCGCGAGACCCAGGCGCAGACCAGCCAGTTGCTCGACCTGTCGCGCCGGCTGACGGTGGCCACCGACCGCCAGGCAGTGTTCAATGCCGCCGGCCAGCATCTGGGCGGCTGGCAAGACCTGCAGGTGTGCCTGCTGGAGCGCAACGTCGAAGGCCAGCTGACGGTAGCCAGCGGTGAGGCCCACGCCTTCAGCGACACCGAGCGCGCCGCCGCCGACTGGGCCTGGCAGCACGGTCAGGCGGCCGGCCACGGCAGCGACACCTTGCCCAATGGCCGCTGGTGGTGGTGCCCGCTGGCGGTGGACGAGCAACCCTTGGCATTGCTCGGTGTGCGCCCGCGTGCGGGGCAGCCGCTCAGCGACCCGCGTCGGCGCTTGCTGGTTGCGCTTGGCCAGCCGCTGGCCCAGGCGCTGGCGCGCGCGCGTCTGGCCGAACAGCTTGAGGCCGCGCGCCTGCACGGCGAAACCGAGCAGTTGCGCAGTGCCTTGCTGGCGTCCGTGTCCCATGACCTG
>NZ_JABMCN010000476.1 GCF_013179515.1 Pseudomonas sp. CM27 | reverse complement strand
CTTTTCGGAGATTTACATGCGCATCCCAACCCGCGTCATCGGTGGCGCCCTCATCGCCACCCTGCTGACCCAACTGACCGCCTGCGGCACCCTTTTCTACCCGGACCGTCGCGGCCAGATCGGCGGCAAGATCGACCCAGTGGTTGCCGCCATGGACGCCATCGGCATCCTGTTCTACGTGATCCCGGGCCTGATCGCCTTCGGCATCGACTTCGCCACGGGCGCCATCTACTACCCAGGCGGGCATACCGCACAGGTCGACCCGGGCAAACTGCGCGACGCCGTCGGCCCGGATGGCAAGGTCGACAACCTGAAGCTGCAGGCCATCCTCGAGAGCGAACTGGGCCAGCGCCTGCCGCTGAACGACCCACGGCTGATCCAGCACCGTGGCAGCGTCGAGCAGCTGGCCAGCCTGGGCCTGGTGCCCGCCGCCTGAACCACAAGGGCACTGAGCACAAGGACACTGACCACGGATGAGCACCACCCCGGCTGAACACCAGCGCCTGCTACGCCTGGCCACCCGCGCATCATTGGCGGTGGCCAGCATCCTGGTGCTGAGCAAAGCGCTGGCCTGGTGGCTGAGCGGCTCGGTCAGCCTGCTGGCCGGGCTGACCGACTCGGCACTGGACGCTGTCGCCTCGTTTCTCAACCTGCTCGCCGTGCACTATGCGCTGCGCCCCGCCGACGATGACCACCGTTTTGGCCATGGCAAAGCAGAAGCCCTGGCCGGCATGGCGCAGGCCCTGTTCATCGGTGTCAGTGCGGTGCTGATCGGGGTACAGGCGGTCGAACGCCTG
>NZ_JABMCN010000475.1 GCF_013179515.1 Pseudomonas sp. CM27 | reverse complement strand
CCGGCGCAAGGCCAGCGGCGAGTACTGCTGCAGCAGGTCGGTGCGCCCTTCGCGGTACACCTTGACCAGGATCCGGTACAGGTAGTTGACGTCCGACGCAGCCAGGTTCAAGCCCTTGGCCCCGGTTGGCGGGACGATGTGGGCGGCGTCACCGACCAGGAACAGGTGGCCGTACTGCATCGGTTCGACCACCAGGCTGCGCAGCGGCGCGATACTTTTTTCAAGCGCCGGGCCGGTGATCAGGTCGGCGGCCACATCGGCGGGCAGACGGGCTTTGAGTTCGTCCCAGAAGCGCTCGTCGGACCACGCCTCCACCCGATCATCCAGGGGCACCTGCAGGTAATACCGGCTGCGCGTCTGCGACCGCTGGCTGCACAGGGCGAAGCCGCGCTCATGGTGTGCGTAGATCAGCTCATGGTTGACCGGCGGCGTATCCGACAGCAGGCCCAGCCAGCCAAACGGGTAGACCCGCTCATACTGCTGCAGCACGCCTTCGGGAATGCTCTGCCGCGATACACCATGGAATCCGTCACACCCGGCAATGTAATCGCAGTCAACCCGATGCACCTGGCCGTCCTTTTCAAACGTCAGGTAGGGCTTCTCTCCCTTGAGTTCATGCAGTTGGACATTGCTGGCCGCGTAGATGATCGGCGCACCATTGGCCTCACGGGCCTGCATCAGGTCACGGGTAACCTCGGTCTGGCCGTATACCATTACCGTCTTGCCCCCGGTCAGGGCCTTGAGGTCCAGGCGCTGACGGCGGCCGCCAACCAGCAACTCGACGCCCTCATGTACCAGGCCTTCACTGTCCATGCGCTGCG
>NZ_JABMCN010000474.1 GCF_013179515.1 Pseudomonas sp. CM27 | reverse complement strand
CTTTCCTATGTGTGCGTAGGAATTTTCGCTAGTTACCGCTCAACGCGGCCTGTCGGGCAGACGCCCTGATCTTGCGCTTGCTGCGCTGCACGCCGTAGGCACCTAGCAATGGCCCGACCGCCAGGCCGAGGACCAGGGCAGCCAACACCACCACGGCAACCGGCATGGCCGGGGCGGCCCAGCCGAACAGGACCAACGACACGGTCTGCTGGTTTTCCAGCACAAAGAACAGCACCACAGCCGCCAACAGCAGCACAAACACCGCCGCCAGGGCGCGCTTGAGGTTACGCATCAGATTGCTCCTTGATGATCAGGCTTCCGCCTCGTCTTCTTCATTGACCCGGTCGCGCAGCTCTTTGCCGGGCTTGAAGTGCGGCACAAACTTGCCTTCGAGGCTGACCGACTGCCCCGTCTTGGGGTTACGACCCACACGAGGGGCCCGATAGTGCAGCGAGAAGCTGCCAAAACCGCGGATCTCGATGCGATCACCGGTCGCCAGGCACTGTGACATCTGCTCAAGCATGGTCTTGATGGCCAGCTCCACGTCCTTGGACGAAAGCAGCCCTTGATGGGTGACAATACGTTCGATCAGCTCCGACTTCGTCATATTTTTCCCTTCGTTATCAAGCAGCTAGATCATTGCTTAACCAGTTTGTAGCACGCCGGGAGAGATTTGAACAGGGTGGATCTTGACTTAATAAAAAAATTCAAGATTGAAGTAATTCAAGAATGGTCTACACCGTGAATCCCGGCCAAGCCGGTGCCATCCACCGCGACGCCTGATTCGCGGGTGAACCCGCTCTCAAAACGGGCGGTGTTGGCCGGA
>NZ_JABMCN010000473.1 GCF_013179515.1 Pseudomonas sp. CM27 | reverse complement strand
TGGATGTGAACACCCTGGAGAAGGACGCTGCCAGCGCCCTGCAGCTGAACGAGATCGGCCGCGTCAAGGTGTCCCTGGATAGCGCCATCGCCCTGGACGGTTACGACAGCAACCGCACCACCGGCGCGTTCATCGTCATCGACCGCCTGACCAACGGCACCGTCGGCGCCGGCATGATCATCGCCCAGCCCGTCCTGCCGCATGGCAGCACCGGGCAGCATGGCAAGCAGGCCCACGTGTCCACCGAAGAGCGCGCCATGCGCTTCGGCCAGCAGCCAGCCACCGTGCTGTTCAGCGGCCTGTCCGGCGCTGGCAAGAGCACCCTGGCCTATGCCGTGGAGCGCAAGCTGTTCGACATGGGCCGTGCGGTGTACGTGCTCGATGGTCAGAACCTGCGGCACGACCTGAACAAGGGCCTGCCACAGGACCGCGCCGGCCGTACCGAGAACTGGCGCCGCGCCGCCCATGTGGCGCGCCAGTTCAACGAAGCCGGCCTGCTGACCCTGGCCGCATTCGTGGCCCCGGATGCCGAAGGCCGCGAGCAGGCCAAGGCACTGATCGGCAAGGAGCGCCTGGTGACCGTTTACGTCCAGGCCTCGCCGCTGGCCTGCCGCGAGCGTGACCCGCAAGGCCTGTACGCTGCCGCTGGCGACAACATCCCGGGCGAAAGCTTCCCGTTCGATGTGCCGCTGGATGCGGACCTGGTGATCGACACCCAGTCCACCAGCGTGGACGAAGGCGTGAAGCAGGTGCTGGACGTGCTGCGTCAGCGTGGCGCGATCTAAGCGCTGGCCCGCAATTAAAAAACCCGCTTCGGCGGGTTTTTTTTGTTGT
>NZ_JABMCN010000472.1 GCF_013179515.1 Pseudomonas sp. CM27 | reverse complement strand
CGCGATTTCCACCATCGCAACCTGGTGGGCATGCTGCTGAACAAGACGCTGGAAAGCCTGTACCCGGCCGATGCACCGTCACCGGAGCTGGCCGCCTTCAGGATCAACACGGAACGCCGCGGCCCCGAGCTTGCTCCGGCAGCGGCACGCTTCGAGGCCCTCACCCACCAGGACTATTCCCCCGGCGGCGCACGCCTGGCACAGCGCATCGATACCGCCAAATACCTGCGCTTTCTCGCTGAACGCGATGCGCTGGAAGAGCGGCTTGCAAGTCTGCGCAAGCTGGCCTTGCAAGCCAGCAACGATCACGACGTCTGGCTGGCCACGGCGGAGGCCGCTGCTGTCAATAATCCCTACAGCCTTGCTGCGGCGCTGGCCTGCTACGACCGTGACGAACGCCTCTCCGCCCGCGGCCTGGAAATATCTCTGGCGCTGATAATCAATCCAATGGGTCAGCCAACACCCGGTACCGAAGACCAGGATCGACGCTTCAAACGCCTGGAACAGTGGCTGGATCAGCACGACAGCCCGCTGTACACAGCCCTGGCACCGTTCAACCCGTTCAAGGACAAGGCCGACTCGATCGGCAGTCTGTTCGGCGCCAGCGACAATGTGGTCGAGGGCCTGGCCGGTCGTTTCCCGGCCATGGCCGATATCACCGACCTCACCGCCCAGTCGGTCAATGCCGTGGTGCTCAAGCGCTTGCGTGGAAAGACAAGGTGGGATGCCAGTCATGGCCTGCGTCAGCAAGTGCTGCTGGCAGCACGTGAAGGCAATGCCGAGAAAGCGCTGGGGCTGCTGGCAGCCCGGTATCGGATCACCGAGCAGGCAATTCGGGAAAATCC
>NZ_JABMCN010000471.1 GCF_013179515.1 Pseudomonas sp. CM27 | reverse complement strand
GGGCTTGCCTGCGAAGGGCTGCAAAGCAGCCCCGGCAACCGGTTCAGAAGGTTGCTTTTACCTGCAGACCTACCACCAGTGCATTGTCGATGTCCTTGCCGGAAAACGCCCCCGGCTCGATGATGTACTGCACATCCGGGCGCAGGTTCAGCCACGGCGTGGCCTGATAGCCATAGCTCAGCTCGATCAGCTGCTCGGCGCTGTCGATATCGGGGAACTGCTGCCCAGCGTTGAACGCAGCATCTTCCAGCACATCGCGGCTACGCGGGTTGGGCACGGCGCGGCCGTACCCCAATGCCACGGTGTCCTTCGGGCGCCCCTCGAACGGCTTGTACAGCACCACGCCGGTGCCATACCACTTGGTGAACGGCGAGGCCGCCTTGCTCGATGCCGAGTACTGGCCGAACGCATGCAGGCTGCGACCTGGGGACGCAGGGTCGTTCCAGATCGCCTGGTCTACCAGCAGGTAGTGGCCGCCGCGACCGGATACCTCATCATCGCTGCCGACGCGTTTCACGTCGGAACTGTCGTAGTAGTAGCCCAGCTTGTACTCGCCCGGCAGGTCACCCTGCAGCTTGTACACCAGCTCCACCGGCACCACGGTGCCAGTCGTGTGCTTGGGGCCCAGGTGCCAGGCGCGGCTGGAGTTGCCGTTGCTCTCTGGGTCGACGTTGAACGCAGCCACGCGCAACTGCCAGGCCGGCGACAGGTCGTACTTCACGCGCACGCCCAGGTGGGCGTTGGGGTAGTTGGTCCAGCCGCTGCCGCCGGACATGTTCAGCGGGTGGCCGCAGAAGCCGGCGTTCATGAAGTTGCACAGGATGCCGCTGTCCAGGCCGCCAAGGTCGTT